>CAVZUP010000151.1:0-43484 GCA_963778255.1 uncultured Acidobacteriaceae bacterium | reverse complement strand
AAGAAAAAATAAGGAGAAAATCATGAAACCAAGCATCATCGATCGGACAGAGGGCAAACTGCACGAAGTGAAGGGCAAAGTTAAGGAGGAGGCCGGAAAAGTGACGAACGATCCGGACTTGGAAGTCTCTGGAGCCGCGGAAAACAAAGCTGGCAAAGTTCAAAATTGGATTGGCCGCGCTGAAAAAGCCGTTGGCGAATGAATCCGTATCAACCCTGGCGCGCAAGAACACACCGGAGGGCACCATGGCACAAACCGTAGTGGAAAGAACAGCGGAACACATCGCCGAATCAGCCCACCAGGCTTCTCGCGCAACCTGCGCGATTGCCGATGCGATTGAAGATGGCGTGGGAGTCCTGCGGCATGCCGCAAAGCAGGGCGGCGATGCTGCCGAGGAATTTCTGAATGACTCCACGCAGCGCATACAGCGGCATCCAGTGCTTAGCTTGGCGACGACGTTTGCAGTGGGTTTCACTGCTGGAACATTGCTGGGCTGGATCCTGAAACGAAAGTAGGTCGGAAAACTCATTTCGCAGCTGAGCAACCATTAACCTACTCGCGCAACCAACGACTTTCGCTGGCGTCAACCGATCAATCTTCCCAATGCCGTATTAGTTTGTCCTTGCCGGCTCTGGCGGTTTGCACATCAAGAGGGTCCTCGGGAATGTTTGTACGCCACAGGGAACGACATCGCACAGGACCTACCGGCTGGCTGCGCGCTTCGGTATTGGGTGCGAACGACGGTATCCTCTCTACCGCGAGTCTGGTGCTGGGTGTCGCAGCCGCGCATGCGACTCACAGCAACGTACTGGTCGCGGGAGTTGCCGGCCTGGTGGCTGGTTCTATGTCGATGGCGGCCGGAGAGTACGTGTCTGTCCACTCCCAGGCCGACACCGAACAGGCCGACCTCGCGCTGGAGCGTGCGGAACTGAAAACAGACGATAAGGGGGAGCACAAGGAATTGATGGCCATCTACGTCGCTCGCGGACTCAACCCTGCGCTCGCCAAACAGGTCGCCGAACAGTTGATGGACCATGACGCGCTGGGCGCGCATGCCCGCGACGAACTCGGCATCTCCGATACTTTCCGCGCCCGTCCGATTCAGGCAGCCGGCATGCGTCATACGACGGCGGAGGGGCCGTTCGGCATCCCTCCAATTGTGCGCTCGCGGGCAATACTCGGGCTCGGGGAACTGTTCCAAAATTTCAGTCTTGAAATAAGGCAATTCCGGATCCGTCTGAATTCGACATGCGTGAAGATTCAGCGTAGCCTTAAGGGTGAGTGAACAAGTCCTCTCCTCTTCAGATCCTCTGAACTAAGTCAGTCCATCTGTAGTTCTCCTCTCCTTAGGCCTCAAGAAAGCCGGGTAGCCAAATGCCTTCGACTGCACTCCTGCAAGAAGTTCATCGACTCTACGCCGTGAGTGACCGCCTCGACGCACTGTCGGAGCAACATCCGCTTGTCTCAGAAGCGCTCCTCGTCATCTCGGGAAGCGTTCGCAATACCGCGACTTTGCTGGAAGTGCTGGTGGCGACAAAAATATCGCCACTCTCGGAACTGGATTCGGCAAACTAGTGAATTGCCGTCGCTGTGGGACGTGGATTTGCGCTCCAGGGCCCGGTGTGGAGGCTAGTCGTGCAGGACAACATGCAGCAGTGAGCTGTGGACTTGCAGCCCGCCATTGTAACGGGGCCTAGGGCATTGCGCGCTCTTTGTAGGGTTGAGCCGATTGAGGGTTGGCGGGCGACTTTCCTGCTACCTGGAGAACCATTGGGTTGGCGAACAGGAGACATAGGCACCTCCTCCTGCCTAAACGACGACCCGGCCCCCATTTATTTTAGTCACTTTCATTGGAAAACGTAAATTGAAAAACCATCTTCTCGACGTGCGCTTTTGGGATGGGTTTGAATCTCGTAAAGCATGGATTGACGCGCGCTGTCTGAGGGGTTCACGACATGAGCGATTCTGCACAGTATTGCTCGAGTAGGTGAGCGAACCTATTGCTGGTGTGCAAATCTAGGAGAAGGAATGCTTTTAGCCGGCAAAGTCGCGTGCACTGGGATTGCCTTCCTACTGCTGGCGATAGGGAGCTCGGGACCACGCTCGACGCCGCTCGCTTCGGGACCCAAGCTCAGCGCGGAAGTACCAGGGATCGCGCATTCAGACAACGTAATTAGGATGCAGCAAACTCTGCAGGACAAAGGACGCTACCACGGGAAGCTTGATGGTGTGCTCGGTCTACGGACCCGAGCCAGCATTCGTGCCTATCAGCAGGCTGAGAATCTTCCGGTCACTGGTCAGCTTGATGCCCAGACGGCAGCTAAACTCGGCGTAACAGCAGAAGTTCGCGTCGAGAATGACTACGAGGCTACGCAGGCTAAACCTTCGGCAGGCGTGAAGTGGGCTAACGGTTCGGGGCGAAGTAGCAAGTTACCGCGAAAAACAGGCACAAGAAATGGGACCGGAACAGTCCCGCCGGCCTAGCGTGGATCGGACTATCGAGAGATCAAGATGAAAAACTGGCTTGTGCGTGTATCTGCCGCACGTGGTTCGACGCGGAACACCGCTCACCTGGAGGACTAGGCTTGAGGCTCTGCGTTGGTATTGCCGTGCTTTTAGCAGTGTTTCTTGCCCTCGGAGAGACCTCTTCCAGTCCGGATATTTTCCCGCCCATCAGTGGGCTGTCCCTCGCGAATCTGCAGGATACGTTCGAAGAAGTTCACAACGGACATCGGCATGAGGCGATCGACATTCTGGAGCCGAGAGGGACACCTGTGCATGCGGTGGTCTCCGGAACCATCCGCAAACTGTTCCTCAGCAAACCAGGCGGCAACACGATCTACCAGTTCGATGAAATGGTGTTGTATTGCTATTACTACGCGCACTTGGACGGGTACGCGAAAGGCCTGCGGGAGGGGATGCATGTCGAGCGTGGGGATGTCATCGGTTTTGTAGGATCGACGGGAAATGCGGATGCGCGCACGCCGCATTTGCATTTTGCGATCTTCGAGTTGGGATCGGAAAGGCAGTGGTGGAAGGGGAAGGCGGTTAACCCATACCCCGGCCTGGTAGACGCGCTGAAGCGAACGAAATAGCAATCGTGTCGGCGAGTGACCTAACCCCCAATGCGGCCCACGATCCCGCAGCGGTCGGAGCTTCAAGCTATCTCATTCCTCGAACACGACGGGTGTCCCATCTTTGACCAAGTCGGCGACCCTAGTGGCGTCCCAGTTTGTCATCCGCACGCAGCCGTGAGACGCGGAATGGTCGATCTCACCCGCTTCCGGAGTGCCGTGTATACCGTAGTGCGGCACGTTGATCCCCATCCATACAACACCCACCGGATTGTTTGGACCCGCTGCGATCTTCACTTTGGGATCTGCTTGATCGCCATCCCAGAACAAAGCCGGGTTGTAGTTGTAGGTTGGATTTCGTACTACATCCTTGATCACCCAATTTCCGAACGGGAGCGGGTCGTGCTCGCTCCCGCTCGTCACCGGGGCGTAGAAGATGACCTGACCTTCCCGGTCATACACCATCAGGACCGATTTCTTTTTCGAGACAACGATCTTGACCGCCCCCGTCTGGGCCCGCGTCGCTTGTTCAGCGCCCAACACGTTAGGGACACGGATGTGCTCTCCCGCGATGAACCGGGCACGGGGATTCAAGCGCTTGAGCAGGGCCTGGGCCGAATGGAATTTCCCGGCCAGCTCTTCCAGCACGGATGTGTAGTAAAGGCCCGGCAGTTTCGACTGCTCCGTCGCGTCTTCCGGAATCGTCTTAAGAAACGGCCCGGCGCCGTCTTTCGCGGTGATCGTATAGGACACGATCGGCTTAGCGGTACCAGCGCCGAGCGCTTTGAGCACCGCCTTCCGGCTCCGCGCACCCGGAGCAAGGCTGCGCGCGGCCTGAAACGCTGCCAGAGCCTCGCGGCTGTTCTTTCCACCCTTGCCGTCGATCTCACCGGACGAGAAGTTGGCTCGATCAAGAAGGATCTGCATATTGAGTTCTGCGAACCCGACTGACCGAACCGGGCGGTTGGTCGCAATCGAAGTGGACGTGCCAAGAAGAATCGCCGCGCTTGCAACAAAACACGACAGGGCCTTAGGTGTGAATGTCATGGCACCTTTCCCGGAACGAAAAATGAAACTTCTTCTGTTGAAGTTTGAGAACCACGCAATGCAAAATTATCAGGCGCCGATCCAACCGCGTTTGTTCCACACCACTCACCTAATTCAGAACGATGGAAGAAATCCACGACAAAAAAGGCGGACTTGTGAGTGCTTATTTCCGTCACTTCTTGGTTGTGACCCGGTCTGCGATTTTGTCATACTCAGTCTTCGGCATGATGCGCCGCGTCACCACATCGCCGGATTCGGTATAGGGACGCCCTGCAATCACCCGGTTCGCTTCTGCCTCGGTTACGCCCGGCAGGCTCAGCAACTGCTCTTTTGTGGCAGTATTCAAATCGAGTGGCTTGTCGCGGCTCCAGCCCTCCCGTATGCCTGCCGCCACAGCTTCCGCATCGTGCTTTACCTCCGCCGTTGCTTGCGCGGTTTTCTCCTTCAATTCCTGCGTGTTTTGTGGTTGCGTGCAGCCCGCGAGCGCAGCCAGCAGCAAAATTGTGAGAACGTGCCGATGTTTGAGGAAGTTCATTTTGATGAGCTCCTTTCCGCGGTCTTGACTGAAATGTCAGACGCGTGTAATTGGCCATTCTTGTGGTGACTGAAGCAATCTGCCGATGCGCTGCTCATGCGGCAGGCGGCCTATCCAACTTTTTTTAACTCTGACAGCTGTCCCTTCAAGTTTGTGACGGCTTCTTTCGCATGGCCGATGCGCTGTTGAACCTTCCCGACTTTCTTTTCGGCTTTTCCTTCGGCTTTCAAATTCGAGTCGCTGGTCACCTTGCCAACCGCTTCCTTTATTGTTCCCTTCACTTCGTGGAAGCTGCCCTCGATCTGGTCTTTCGTACTGGTTTTCATATTTCTCCTTCGCCCTCGTAAAGTGCGGATTGAAGTTCTTCTATGCCTCTTTGAGGGCTGTTACTTTTTTAACCTCGTGACTTTCCAAGGTCTGAGCAAAATTGAACATTTCTTGAATGAGGCGTGGCTCCATCCCGAAAAGCGGCACCGCCTCCTTCAAGAGCATTTTGTCGGCAGTTCCTGCGGTCAATGTGAGCATTATTGCTCAGACCGTTTTGATCATGATTTGCTAACTTCGATTTGACCTTGGAGCGCCCGAATTCCTGACCGGATTTGCGTGCAAGTTGCAGCACGCAGCCGGAAATGCGGCGTAGAGGTACCAGAAATGAGGCTATCCATGAAAGAAACAATGTTCGTACTTGCGATGTTGAGTCTCGGCACGTTGTGCTGGGCCGGTTCGGCGCGGGAAGATGCCACCGAACGGCTGGGCAACGCCACCAGTGTGATGCACGAAGTTATGGGGATGCCTGACAAGGGAATCCCGGAAGAAGTGTTGCAGCACGCAAAGTGCGTGGGCGTTATACCGCACATGGTCAAAGGCGGTTTTATCTTCGGAGCTAAAGAAGGCAAAGGCGTCGCTACCTGCCGCACAGCGGATGGCTGGAGTGCACCGGCGTTCATTACGATTTCGGGCGGGAGCTGGGGGCTACAGATCGGTGTAGAAGCCGTGGACGTGGTAATGATCTTTCAGAATGACAAAGGGATGCAAAAACTGCTCGAGAGTAACTTCCAAATTGGAGGAGACGCTTCCGCGGCAGCGGGTCCAGTGGGACGCCATGCCGAGGCCGGTACGGATTGGAAGTTGGATACAGAGATCCTGACCTACTCCCGTGCCAAAGGTGCGTTCGCTGGGCTCACGTTGGAAGGCGCATCGCTTCGTCAAGACAGCGATTCCCGGCACGCCATGTATGGTGACGTCACCACTCGGGCGTTGCTGTTGGGCGAAGTGCCAGTTCCAGCCGCCGCCCAGCCGTTCCTTGCGGAAGTGCGCGGAGCAAAAGCTGAGGCCAGAACCGATAAAAAGTAGGTTCCGGCCTCGACTCCTGCGGCTGTTTGGTCATCAGCCGCCCGCGTGTTCGACTGGGGTCAACAGTCCGTCATTTGCTGGCGCAGCCGTTCGCGCGAAGCAGTTCCCTCGCGGACGTTGGGTGAGATTCACATTCGTGCGCTCGCAAATGACCACAGGAGGTTGACATGCTCTGGACGATTTTCGTTGTTCTTCTTATTTTGTGGCTTCTGGGTTTCAGCCTGCACATCGGCGGAAGTCTGATCCACCTGCTCCTGGTTGTGGGCTTGGTGGTTCTGGTCATTAACTTACTGAGCGGACGAAGTGCGGTCTGAACAAAGGCAGTACGCGTCCCAGCACCAGGGGGCCCCAGCATAGCCTCCTGGTGCTTGTTTCACCCTGCTTCTGGTCCTCTTCCAACCGGACCCTACTTTCTTAAGGAGCCTGCAATGTCCGCGCCCGAGCCCTCTGTGCCTTTAAGACCGAACAGCCTGATGCGGGGCGAAGCGCGTCCTCCCCTGTTCGAACAAATGTTCGAGAAAAAGCCAGTATTATCCCTGCCAGTGATACCAGTCCGCCCGCTTCCCGTGCGCGTAGCGATTGTCGGGAACCACATTCCTCGACAGTGTGGAATTGCGACCTTCACGACAGATTTAAGTGATGCGATTGCGCTTGAATACGGAGCTGCGGGAGTATTCGTAGTAGCCGTCAATGACCCGCAATCGCAGTACAGCTATCCGACGCGGGTGCGATTCCAGCTGACCGAGGGCGACCTCTCGTCCTATCGAGCCGCCGCCGACTTTCTTAATTCCAGCGATGTCGATCTGGTGTGCTTGCAGCACGAGTATGGGATTTATGGAGGGAAGGCCGGCAGCCACGTCTTGCGGCTGCTGCAGCACCTCAAAATGCCCGTGGTGACGACCCTGCATACAGTTCTTCGTGAGCCAGACATCGACCAGTTAATCGTCTTGCAGGAAATCGCCTCGCGCTCGAATCGTCTGATTGTTATGAGTGAGCACTCTTCCCAGTTTCTGCAAGATGTATTTAGAGTCCCCGGCGAGAAGATTGATCTGATTCCTCACGGCATCCCCGACTTGCCCTTTGCGGAACCGGCTTCTTACAAAGATTCCTTTTCAACCGGAAAGACGGTCTTGCTCACGTTCGGATTGCTGTCTCCAAACAAAGGCTTCGAAAACGTGATTCAAGCCCTGCCGCGCATTGTGGCTCGGCACCACAACGTTGTCTACATCATCGCAGGTGCTACCCACCCGCATGTCAAACGCCGCGAGGGCGATCGATATCGGCTGCAGTTGCAGGCCTTGGCCAAAGAGCTGGGAGTGGAGGAAAACGTGGTCTTTCACAACCGGTTCGTCAGCCCTCAAGAAATGGCTTCGCTGGTTGGTTCAGCCGACATTTACGTCACGCCGTACCGTTACGAGGCACAGGCCGTATCCGGAACACTCGCGTATGCCTTGGGCGCTGGCAAGGCGATCATCTCGACTCCGTATTGGCACGCCGCCGAACTTCTGCACGATGGCCGCGGGGCGCTGGTCCCCTTTGAGGACCCTGCCGCTATCGCCGATACGGCGATTGAACTCTTGGACAACGATACGGCCCGCAAGGCGATGCGTAAACGTGCGTACCTCTATGCACGCCACATGGTATGGAACCGGGTAGCGCAGTCTTATATGCGGACCTTCGTACGAGCTCGCTCCAATCGCATGCAAGCTGCCCGCGTGGCGTTTTCCCTGCAAGCTACCGGGAAAAACGTTACCAGCCGGCTCATAAATATCTGAACGCTCCTCCACTCACTGGACTGGGCCAATCCCATGTCTCGTGGGGACGGACACTGGGATGACGGTTAACGCACCGGGACAGACACCACACGTTCGCTACTTTGTTGAATCTTCGACCACTCGAAAGCTCAGGATCTTCTCAGGATGGGTGGAGTAGGTCAGTATCCCGTACATCCCTTCTAGAACCAAAACGTCCCTCCCGGGAGTCCACACTTCGATCAGTTCTCCGCCGTCCGTCTTGTACTTGACCGCATACTGCGGTTTGACGAAGGGTAAGTCCAGAAGGTGAACCGACAAAACAGTTCCAGGTCCTACGACGGAGACCGTGCTGGGCTGGCGGATGAAGGACAATTCCGAAGTTGATTTGGCCCAGGCCGGAGTTAGACACGCGGTTAAAACCACTAACTGAAGGAGTTTGCTCAGCATTGCAGTTTCTCAACGAACGGTCTTAAAAGCCCGTCCATCGTCACAGGGCAATTTCCCTTCCAGACTCGGAAACGGGAGGCATGATTATCCACATTTTTGATCGATTTTTCAACGGAAAGGTCTAGGACGTGGAAATGGCCCCTGACGACGAAGGATACGGTGTTGCGGCATAACGGGGGTAGCGCAGTTTGGCCTTGCAGACGGTGAGGATTCCTAATCTCGGAGTTCGGCGTAACAGAACCTTTACCCTCGACTGCAAGACGGTTATTCCAGAGAGTTCTGCCAAAAGAAAACCCGCCTTGCGGCGGGGCTGTGAGTGGAGCATTTTTGGCGAACCAACAAGGTAAGTTACCTCGCCATCAGTTTGCGGCGGAACATCCCGGCGATACCGACCAGCCCAGTTCCCAGAAGACCCAAAGTTCCAGGTTCCGGAACGGTGATGTTCGTAGTACCTAGCTTGATGTGCCCGACGCCGTTGGCCAATTGTGTGGCCGTAGAGTAGATGTTCTGGGTCGTGGTTCCAGTCACGAAACGACCGGTATACAGCATCCCTTCGATCTCACCGGTGAGGGTGTAGGTCAGGCTTGCTTTTCCTGCCGGGGTAGTATTGATCCAATCGATGGGGCCAACGAAGCTGCCGCTGAAGATCGTTCCCTTGGGCTCTCCGTACTTCCCGTTGCCAACCACGACAAACGAGGAGCCGGTGGATGAAAACACTCCGCCCGATGCGATCGTGCCACTGACCAGTGCGCCGGTCGCGTAGCTGACCGAACCCAGCGAGTGTCCCTTGGGGGCTACAATGCCATTGAATTGTTGGAGTTCCGACCCGTGCGAAGAGATTCCAGCGGTCGAAACATTTAGCGAACCGAACTCGTTGACAAGCGTGATGCCGTCCGCCCAAGCGGCTATCGGCAAAACCAATGCCAGTAATGTCAAAACTACCACTCGCCTCATGTTAACTTCCTCCTGAAAGTGTTTTTGTTTTGGTTTTGAGCCTTGAAACTTTGGGAATCAAGGTATGAGTCGGCTACGGTCTTGCAGCACCTGTTCTCGATGTAGTGCAGCTAATGCTGCGTGGCGCGTAGCCAGCTGATGTTCCTCTAGTGTCACGATTCTGGCCTGGAAAAACTGTTCAAAAATGCTCACATTCGCCATACTTGGCGCCGGCCGGCCCCCGCGCGCCACATCTGGCAGAAACGATTTTACGATTTCAATGTCTGGAGCAAACGCATAGAGAAGCACAGCTACGAAGAGAGCAGCGTGCGTAATCGCGCGCGGCCTCCCCAGTCGTCTTCCTTTACAGTTACCCGGCCCGCCTCCGGCGGCAAGGACTTTTGGAACCCAGGCCGAACGCCCACCGCTGCCAGTTCTCCTACCGCGTCACAGCAAGAGGACAGGCGCGAAATGCCCACCTTAGAACACAAAGCTTAATGGGCTGATCTGACCTGAAAGAACGCGCGACGGTGAGTCTCACATACTCACTCGTGCCTGTCCCCAAGGTATTTCCTTCAGACGCTGATGTGGGGAAAGAAGGAGAACAACCTGCGGCAAGCAGTGGGCGCAGGGAGCACGGTCCTTGCCGTTCCCCACTCGCGGCTAGAAGCTGTGCAATCCCGGGACATCTGCGTAGTAGGCACTTGCATTCCTGAAAGGCTGAACACTCATCTCATAGTCACTGAATGTCCGTTGCACCCGACGACCAGCCGCGTGGCAGATACGTGACTTTTCTATACCAGATAGTACTGTGCTTGCCTGTCGGCCGCCGCCGTTCCATTCTGCCGACAGTGCGGACAAGAGTTGTCTTTCAAGACCTCGTGCACATGACGAACCGCCTTGAGGGTTGCCGAAAATTTCTCATCTTCTTCGTGGAAAACACGGTCGTCAGGCAACCAATCGTCGAATTTCAAATTCTTCATCGCCTTCGCGAAGTCAGAGCGAATCCCGCAAAGCATAACAGCAGTCCCTTGCTCCTCCATGTCATGGAGAAAATGTTCAAAGCGTTCCAGTGCAACCATGTCGGGGTTGCGAGTGCGCTTGAGGCGCAGAACAATGGATCGGACATTCTCGTTTTTCGTGCGGCGTTTAAGTTCTTCAAAACAGCGATCAAGTTCCGGCGCCGCGCCAAAAAAGAGCTCTCCCTCCAGATCGTAAAGCAGCATCGCGGTGCAAGCCGGGTCGTCCTCCAGGCGTTCTCGCACCACGCGCTCATTGCTGACCACCAACTCGGACCAACGGAGCAAGGCGGCACGCGGAACAAACAACAAGAACGAAAGAGCCACGCCAATGAGAATGGAAAATTCGACACTGATGAAGACGGCAGAAAATGCAGTAACGAACACCAGACCCGCGTCGTAGCGGGACGCTCGAACGGCATAGCGCAGACGCTTCCAGTCGATCAGTCTTGACGCGGTGACCAGCAGCAGTCCGGCCAGAGCGGCCTTGGGAATGAAACGAGCGTAGGGCGCGAACGCGACAACAACCAGAGCCACGCTCCCTGCGGCGATCACGCCGGAGAAACGGCTCACTGCTCCAGACTGAAAATTGATGGCGGAGCGCGTCAAAGAGCCGGAGCCGGGCAGGCATTGAAAGAATCCGCCGGTAAGATTGGCCAAGCCTTCGGCGAGGCACTGGCGATTGTAGTCGAGCTGTTGGCGAGTGTAGGTAGCGATAGATTTTGCAATGGCAAGCGCCTCCAACAATCCGAGAAACGCGATCGCCAACGCGCTGCCCGACAGTTCCTTAACCCACCAGAACTTGATCTCGGGAACGTGGGGAAGCGGAAAGCTACGTGGCACACTTCCTACTACGGCCACCAGCGTCTTGCCATCTAACGCGGGCTTGGACCAGCCGAACCAAGCCGCCACAATCGCCGCAACGATCAGGGCCAGTAGCATGTCGATTTGTGGCAGGTGGTATCTCCTCGCCAGTTTTCTGAGGATTACCACGACGACAATCGTTCCCAGACCGAGGCCGAGCGCGCGCGGATTGATGTGGCCTCCGGTGAGCGTGAGCCAGATGCGGTAAAGAACGTGTTGTTGGCCGGTGCCGCGGTCGCGCAGACCGGTCAGATTGCCGAACTGACTGAGTCCTACCAGAGCACCCGCTCCCGCCATGAAGCCAATTACGACCGATTCGGAAATGTAGCGGGTGAGGTCCCCAAGTTTAAAGACGGCGATCAGAATCTGAATCGTGCCGATCATGATCGCCAGCAAGAAGGTGGCCTGGTAAGCGTCGAAGCGTGCGTCCGGATCGAAGAATGCGAGCGCGCTAAAGACTACCAGCGAAATGGCGTTAGTTGGCCCGTTGATCAAATGGGACGAGGAACCGAATATCGAGGCCACGAGCGTTACCACGATGGCCGAATACAGACCAAAACGCGGATCAATACCTGCGATGAGCGCATAGGCCATTGCCTGGGGCAGCGAAATGGCGGCGACGGTAACACCAGCCAAAAGATCCTTGCGCGCGTGATCCCAGGAATAGTCGAGCTTCATCGCGATTCACCTTTCGACGGATGAATGACGTCGAAGATGCCGTTGTCGGCAAAGAATTTCTGCTGTGCGTCCTCCCAGTCTTGCGCGAGAATCGTGACCGGGAAAAGATCGATCTGCGGAAACCGGTCGGCATGCTTCTTAAGTATCTCCGGATTAATTGGCCGATAACCGTGCCGAGCGATGGCTTCCTGTGCCTCATCGGTGTAGAGAAATTCCAGGTAGGCTTTGGCATACGCCTGGGTTTTTCGGCGAGCAACGTTGGCGTCAACCCATGCCACGCTGGGCTCGGCACGGATGCTGACTGGTGGGTAGACGATCTCGACCTCGCCTTTGTAATCGGCTGCTTCGAGCAAAGCCTCGTTTTCCCAAGTCAAATGCACGTCCCCGAGTTTTTCCTGGGTGAACGTGTTGGTGGCATCGCGCGCGCCGGTGTCGAGAAGGGGTACGCGCTGATAGAGCTGTTTCAGATACTCAAGAGCCTGTGCCTCGGTTCCTCCGCGAGAGATTACCGAACCCCATGCTGCCAGGACGCTCAGCTTCCCATTCCCCGAAGTCTTCGGATTCGGAGTGATCACGGATATGCCGGGGCGAATTAGGTCGGGCCAATCCTTGATCGCTCTGGGATTTCCCTTGCGCACGACGAAAACAATTGTGGACGTATAGGGCTGGGAATGGTTGGGCAATCGCTGGACCCAGTCCTGGGCGATGAGCCCGCGCTTACGAAGTGCGTCTACGTCCGAGGATAACGCGAGTGTAACGACATCGGCAGGAGCGCCATCAATTACGGCGCGTGCCTGGCGCGACGAACCGCCATGCGACTGCTGGATGGTTAACTTCTTACCGGTTTCTTTGAAGTACTTATCAATAAATTGCACATTTAGGTCTTGAAACAGTTCTCGAGTCGGGTCGTATGAGACGTTGAGCAACTGGGTCGAAGCATCGCCCGCGATGTTGTTGATGACCACCAGCGCGATCGCGATTGCGACGGCGGCGAGAGCCATCGCATTGAGCCATGCGGTCCGCATCAGGTCCGGCTCCGTTCCACAGACCACAAGTCCTGTTCTAAGAATGGGATAGCTTGGATAGCAAAAAGAAAAGACATTGGGCTACGCACGGGTGATGGAGTGGGGACACCCACAGGAGTATATAACAGTATGTCTATTGAAACAATAGACATTTGGGATTGTCTGCTAGCCGGCGCGGCTGAAGTTCACCCACGCATCCGATCGCTGCTCTGGTTCGGCCTCGACTTCACCGGCCTCCAACAAGCGGACTCCGCGCAGGTTCTCCCACGCCGCCTGATTCAGTGCCGGGTCGGAGCTGACCAGATCGCGAATCATATCCCAGGCCGCAACGTTCAGCGCGCCCTCCGGAGAAAGCCCCAGCGCTAGTGAGACGGAGCACTGCGGGCAGAAAACAATACGCTGCGCCGCCGATTTCTGCCGCGGCTTGATCCCCACTGTCTGAGCGAACATGTAGATGGCTACGAATTTTTGCCCCGATTCAAGTTCGCGATTGCAGCGCAAACAATGCACATTTTCCAAGGGTGTCTTCCCCGGGCCGGTTTTGGCCGAACGAAACACGACTACTTTCTCCAAACAGCCGCCTTGAGCGCAAGTATGCAGAAGGATTCCCGCGAGCAACTGAGCGGTAGAATGTTGTCGTTCCCAAACACCATCACGCGACATTCATGCCGCTTTCCATTCCTTACTGCACGTGCGAGTTTGAGTTCATAATCGTGCCGTTTTTAGGGACCAAGAGGAATAATCCGGTTTATCACTTGTGTAGCAAGTAATCCTGAAGCGTCTATATACGGTTCAATAGAATGTGCCACTCGTGCTAGCTGCAGACAAGCGCGCCGGCCTCCTGACCAGCGCTTGTCGACCTCGTCTGTGCCATCTAGTGAACCTTCCCTTGATAAATTGCCACAGCGTTGTCGTGAAGATAAGCGTGCGCCAACTGAAGCGCCCGCGACTCGCTGATTTCCCCCTCGGAAACCATCTCGGCAAGCGCGGCGGCGAGGGCCGTCCGCGAAGATTGCACTCCTAGCCAGTAGCTTTCCTCCGCGCCCAACGTTTCGTTATAGGGGAACGAATCCGTGCCGAAAGTGATTTTATCGGGAAACGTCTCGAGCCAGGTTTTAAGAGACTTTTTCAACTCCGATGGATACATGGCGATTTCCATGAGCGAGGAGTCCATGTAGACATTCTTTACCGCTGCCAGCCAGATGGCCTCGCGCTCATAAGGATATCCGCCATGAATCATCACAAAGGTGGTTGCCGAGTAGCGAGGATCGCGAAGAATGTTTTCCAGGTTGAAGATATTGCCTTGGCTCAGGTTAAAGTAGTCGCCGATCCCGACCGCGGTATGGATATGCACCGGCAGATGAAGACGCCCGCCTTCCCGCACCAGATACCGAAAGATGTAATCCTGAAATGTGCGATACTCGGCTTCGGTGGGCACGCCGCCGGCGGCATATTTCTTGTAAATCGCCTCAGCTTCATCGCGTGACGGATCGCCGAACTTCGCTGGCCTGAAGTAAGCCACTTCAAATTTTTCCGCGATCGCGCCCTTTTTCTGATTGTCCTCTAAAGTGCGAGTCACAAAATTCAGGTAATCGGAGAAGCTCGACGGCAGCTTGGCAACGCCCTCTTGCTGCATCCAGCGGTGGAGCATCTTTTCCTGCAGGGGGATATACACCTGCTCGTCGGGATTGCGCGAGCGCTCGCTGGCATTGTCAAACGGCCACATAAAGGAGTCGGCGAAGAATACCCAAACAAAACGCTTGGGGTCGAGATAATCGGCCATCATGGCGCGATTGGCGACGCCCTGCTCGATATTTAATTTGTCGAGGATGTCGGAAAAATATGCTGTCCCGCGGCTCTTCTTTAATTCAGCCTTTTTCTGGATCAGCCACTTGGCGTGGTCGGGTGACAAATCGTCGTAGGGATACTCAAACAGCGCCTTGGCCGCCGCCACCAGTTCGGGGTTGCTGTCGCGTTCGCGCAGAGCCGCACTCCCCGGAGGCGCCGCCATCGCGTCTACGTCGGGGTCATCATAAAAGCCGGGATGCGCGTGGTGATCGAAGATTGGGATCTGCTCGATCTGGGGGAGAAGACGATCATAAACCTGCCGCACGTCCGGGCCGGGAAACGGACGTGCCTGTCCAAACGAAACCCCAGCGAACATCAAGAAACAAACAAAACTTGCCAAGAGCATTTTCATAAAAGGCCATCCTCAAACCCGCTAGCTATCTTGCAGCGGCAGTTCGCTCCCACGCCGGCGAGACACGGCGGATGCGCTCCACTGCCTCATGGAGAGTTGCGACGGAAGAAGCAAATGAGAAGCGAACGAACTCCTTGCCGGCATCGCCGAACGCAACACCCGGAATCGCGGCTACCCCAGCTTCTTCGAGCATGATGCGGCAAACTTCTGCGGCGGTTGTGCCGGTATCCGTAATGTTTACCCAGGCATAAAAGGCGCCTTGCGGCGGAATGCATCGAAACCCGGGAATGCTGTTCAACTCCCGGGCGAACTGCTCGCGGCGTTTTTCGAACTCAGCGACCATCCGCGGCGTGTGGCCGTCGCGGTCGCGAAGCGCCTCAATAGCTGCGTATTGAGTGAATTCATTCACGCACGTGTAGCTATTCACGGCGATCAGTTCCAGGGCGGGCACGATGCTCGCCGGGGCAACGTTATAACCAAGCCGCCATCCCGTCATAGCAAAGCTCTTCGAAAAGCCGTCGATGATAATCGTTCGCTCCGCCATGCCCGGATAATTCATCATCGAAATGTAGTTCTGCCCGTAGATGATGCGCGCGTAAATCTCGTCCGACAACACAAAGAGATCGTGTTTCACCGCAAGTTCGGCAATGCGGCGCTGGACTGCATCGGTATACACGGTGCCCGTCGGATTGCCGGGCGAGTTGGTGATGAGCACGCTGGAGCGTGAGGTAATTTTCGCGGCGATCTCATCGGGATCAGGCTGCAGATGATTCCGCTCATGGAGTTCAAACGGAACGGCGACTCCGCCCAGACCTTGGGTGATGGATCGATAAGCAGGGAAGCCGGGATCAGGATAGAGAACCTCGTCCCCCGGGTTGATGAGCGCCATCATCGCCATGAAAAGGCCAATTTTGCAGCCAGGCGCAACCACAACATTGCCTGCCGATACGTTCACGCCACGCGTGTCATGCAAATAGCGGGCAATCTCCTCGCGCAACCCAGGAATACCGACAACGGGGCAATAGCGATCTTTGCCCTCGTCCAACGCGCGCTTGGCAGCGTCGTTTACCGCCGCAGCCGGATGAAAATCGGGCTCGCCCAATTCCAAATGAATGATGGAACGCCCGGCGCGTTCGAGTTCCTTAGCGCGCGCGAAGACGGCGAGCGCACCCTCGCCGGTCATCCTGGAAATGCGCGAGGCTAGTGGACGCATACGGGCCTACTTCGCTCCTGGGGGTGGCGTGACAGGAATTCGAAGTCCATCCACGAACCGCGGAAAGAATTCAAAAACCGCGGCTGTGGCGATAAGCTCGACAATCTGGGCATCGTTAAACACACCCTTTAACTCGGCGAATGAAGCGTCATCCAGATCGCGACCCGACCGATGGATTTTTTCCGCACAGCGCAGGCCCAGCTTCTCAGCAAAAGTGAAGGGGCCTTGCTCAAAGTCACCTTTGACGGCCGCGATCTGGTCTTCGCTCGCGCCCTTCTGTTTTGCCGAAATCGCATGGGCAGAGATGGCGTATTCGGAGCCATGCAACACCGACATGCGCGTCGCGACCAATTCTTTATAGCAGCCGGCTAAAGCGCCGTCACTCAAAAGAGGCTTCAGCAACGCCGCGATGCCCGCAGCCAGAGTGGGGGTGTGGGCCAGAGTTTTGAACATGTTAGGGACGACACCCCGCTGCTGCAGCAGGGCATCATAAATGGAAGCAAGTTGGGGCGAGACCTGCTCCCTCTCCAGCAGCGGAATGCGTGTTTTCTCGTTAATGTCTTTCACGCTAGAACGTCCACCTAGAACGCCCACCGCAATGAGAACTGAACCAGGCGCGGATTTCCGACCGTGCCCACGATTTTGCCAAACGGGCTGCCGCTGGTCGGATTTGCTACGTAGGTTTCAATATCGGTCACCGCCGGGTTGGCAAAGTTTGTGTGGTTCCACGCGTTAAAGAAATCGGCCGAAAAACGCAGATCGTAATGTTCGTTGATTGTGAAGTGCTTGAGTATCGAAATATCCCAGTTCTGCTCGTGCGGGCCGCGATAAATGTTGCGTCCGAGATCTCCAAAATTCGTGGTGCAGAAATTGGAATCGGACGCACACTGCGTGGGGTAAAGAAGCGGCGCCGGAGTAAAAGCCGCCGGATTCAGATAGCCATTCACGCGCTGCTGAATGCTGCCCGTTGTGTAGCCTTGCGAAATCGAGAAGCCCTGTGCCAGGCTGGCCCCGACCAGCGGAGCGCTGCCCTGCCCCAGGAACCCTGTGCCGGCGCTCGAATCGATGATCGAAAACGGAGTTCCAGATTGAACGGTAGTGACTCCGCTGACGCTCCAACCCGCAAGTGCCGTGCGACGTAGGCCGGAGCTGTGAGTGAAGATCGGCAAATCGTAAACATAGGTCGCAGTCAAACGCTGCGGCCGGTCGAAATCCGAAAGGCCACGGGACGCATCGACGGTGGTCTCGCTGTTGTAAGCAGTGTTGAAAGCCGTGTTCCCCGATGACGTGGCATCAATGTTCTTGGAGAAGGTGTAAGAAATCTGGATGTATTGAGCGCTCCAGCGTCGTGACGCCGTGGTCTGCAAAGAGTGGTAGATGGAATAGGCGTCGTTGGCGAATATCTGATATCCAGAATATCCATTCAATCCCGGAGTGGGCGTTCTCGCGATCGCGTTGGCGAACGTATTCGTGGTGATGGAATAGCTATTGCCGCTGGTGTCTTTGACGACAACCGGATTCGATGGGGACGCGTCGAGCGATTGAATCGCATCGCGGGTGTTGCGCAGGTGTGTGCCCCTGGTTCCCACGTACCCAATTTCAAGCACCCAGCGCTGTGGTAGTTCGCGCTGTAACGTCAAGTTCCATTGTTGCGTGCCCGGAACTTTAAAATGATGCGGCACCTCCAAAACGAACAGATTCATTGTGGAGTCGGTACCGGGACCGGAGCATCCGCCATAATTGGCCGCTTGCGTGGTGTCGGGCACGCCACTGACAAGCGGGAAAGCCGGGCTCGTGAGTTGTGCCAGGCAGGGCAGGTAGGTGGCCGACAGTACTCCCGCGGCAGGTAGCGCATTGGGGTTCGTAGCCGGTGTTCCAGTGAAAAAGTTGGCAAGACTACCGGCCGCGCCGCCGCTAAACGCAATGGGAAGGAATGGCGCCTGAAAGCTCAACTGGTCAATCGCGCCAACGTCTTCTCGTACGTAGTAGATTCCGTATCCCGCACGTAATGTCGTGTTGTGTTTTCCTCGCACATCCCAGGCGAACCCGACTCGCGGGCCAAGGCCGGTTGCCACGCTATTGCCGAATGTTGACCCAGCTGCGTTTCCCGTGAGTCCTGCTACGCCAAGCTTATTAACGCAGCTCGGGTAAACGAACGGAAAAGTCCCAGACTCGGTCAGACTTGATTCGATGTTTCCGATATGGCAATCGTTATCCTTCCAAGCGCCCATCAGTTCTGTGCGCAAGCCCAGATTCAAAGTGAAATCGGGGCGTATTTTCCAGTCGTCCTGAGCAAAAAAAGCGTAGTTCTTCTGCCGGTATAGGTGGTTGTAAACACCGCCTCCGCCAAAGCTGAATTCAGGCGCCCCCTGCAGAAAGTTTTGAAAATCAGACAACGCCGGTCCGCTTGTGTTGGTGAAGAAAAGCTGCCCGTTAAACACCTGCGGGAATTTCTTGTTCAGATTAACCGGCGTAAACTCTCCTCCGAAGCGCAAGGAGTGGTGTCCGCGGACCCAGCTGAGTGTTTCCACAAGATCGAAGTTATTCTGCACCTGGTATTGGTTCGCGGGGGGCGTGGGGCCAAACTGAAATCCAGAAGTCTCAAACGTGAATTTGTAAATGCTATCGGTCAGATTATTTGTTGGCCGGTTAATGCCGACATCGGTTGCCGTGACTGGATCCACGTTGATCCCGCTATTGTTGATGCGGACATAACCGACGCGCAAATCGTTCACCAGCGTGGGAGAGAACAGATGCGTCTCAGAGACGCTGAAGAATCGGTCGTGAACAGGGATCTGGTAGGGAAAGTTGAGATCGGTGGAGCTCGCGGCAGCCCCGAGCGAGGCTTGCAGCCCTCCCGCACCAAAGGGCAGGTTCGACTCAAAATTCGTATAAAAGAAACGCGCCGACACTTTATCGTTGGAATTCCGGAACTCGCGGTCCCAGTTTGCCGTGAACTGGTTGTCGGTGAACTTGCCGGGTTCGCTCACAGCGAACGATCCCGTTGCCATCGGAGTTCCCGACAGAGCCGGGTACAAATATCCGCCGGCGGGAGCTCCAAACTGATTGCTCTTGGCCTGTAGCAAGGCATAGGCAACCGGATCGATGCTCGGGACACCGAGAACCGTTGCCAATTGCGCTGCCGGAAGACTGCGGACACTGGCCGGAATAATCGGAATCGACGTGCTGATGAAAGTTCCTGCGGAATCGCCGCTGCGCTGCCGGGTTCCCTGATAATTCGCAAAAAAGAAGCCGAGCTTGGCGCCTGGGCCGATGGGCCCTCCCAGGCTCCCGCCGAAGATGTTCTGCTGGATTACCGGGCGGGTGTTCGACTCTCCGCCTTCAAGTTGACTCTGTTTCAGAAAGTAATCATTCGCATCCAGAGAGGTATTGCGAAAAAACTCGTACACGTCGCCGTGGAAGCTTCTTGTTCCCGACTTGAGGATGGCGTTGATGTTACCGCCGCCATTGCGTCCCTGGGTAGCATCGTAAAGAGACGTCTGTACCTTGAACTCCTCGACCACGTCAGGATTCGGGAGCGGAGTCGTGGTCAACTCGGCGACGTTGTAGTCGGTTGCGCTAATGCCCTCAATCAGGTAATTGTTGTTGTCCTCGCGCTGTCCGTTCACATCGATTCGGACATCGCCACGACCCAGCTGCGTAGAAGAGTTCAAGTTGGTCTGCTGCGCCCCGGCAGAGAGTGTCAACAATTGCTGGAAGTTCTGCGTCGCCAGAGGGAGATTGCGAATGGTCTGCGATTCAATGGCCTGCCCCGTGGTGGCCGTCGTGGTTTCGACCTGTTGAACTTCCGCCTGCACTTCGATCTGTTGCCGCTGCGCTTGCAGACTCAACTTCGCCGTAATCCGCGTGGTTTCCGTGACACGGACATCCAGGTCGGAAAAGACGCTCTCGGCAAATCCGCTGCCTTTCACGTGAATCGTGTATACCCCCACGGGCATAAGCTGAGCGGTGAAAGCGCCGCTCGCATCGCTTGTCAGGGCACGGGCTAATCCCCCAGTCTGCTGATTGACGATCCTCACCTCGGCGCCGGCAACGACCGCGCCGCTGGAGTCCACCACCACTCCGCTAATGGCGCCCGTAGCGCCGCCTTGGGCAAACGACTGAATCCCGGATGTTCCCGCTAGAACAGCGATGAAAACCAGACCCGCCACCAATTTCCGCATACAGCTCTCCCATTTCGTAATCTGGATCACTAGCATTAACTGCCGATTTGAATTAATAGCAAACTACCGATGAATGCAGTCGCCCATCATCCGGTCGATACAGATAATTGGCGATACCGGTGCCGAGGTGTACGCCTGCTTGCAGGGTTAGGCGTTGGGTGCCTAACTCCCATACAGGACTTGAACCTCGAAGAATACTAAATAATACACTAGCTATACAATAGAGATAATAGGACTATAATTATTTGGAAACTTCCCTACAGGCCCTTATACGCGCCGCCGTCGACAAGAATTGTCTGCCCACTAATAAAGGATGCTCTTTCCGATGCCAGCCATACGATGGCATCGGCAACCTCCTCGGGCTGACCTACGCGCTTTAGCGGAGAATCAGCCGCCCAGTTGTCGTAAATATCCTTTTCACTCTGCTGCGTCGCCGCCGAGCGACTTTTTGCCAGTTGTTTTAGACGATCCGTCGCGGTGTAACCCGGGGCCACATTATTCGCCAGAATGCCGTCTTTGCCGAACTCGTTCGCCAGACTCTTCACCAACCCAACCACCGCGGTCCGTACTGCATTCGACAAGACGAGGTCCGGCACAGGCTGGCGCGTTGTTATGGACGTAATGGTGATGATCCTTCCCCAGCGCTTAGCCTGCATGTGCGGAATCACTTGTTGCGCGAAATGGACAGTGCTCAAGAAATTCTGATCCAGCGCCTTTCGCCAGTCGTCTTGAGTCGTGGCAAGAAAGCCCTTCGCGGGCGGTCCGCCAGCGTTCGTAACACAAATGTCAACCGAGCCGAAACGCACAACGACAGACTTCACGAAATCGCGCACTGCCTCCGCATCGGTAACATCGAAGGCTTCCGCTAGCACCGGAACGTTATACCGCTGTTGAATCTTCTCTGCCGCCTGCCGGAGCACTGGCTGGTTGCGCGCACACATCGCGACGCGGCAGCCCTCAGCGGCAAACGCCTGGGCCGCCGCCCGTCCAATTCCCTGGCTGGAGGCGGCGACGATAGCAACGCGATTGCTAAGACCAGTGTCCATTGAGCAGGAATTATACCGCCGGTGATGGCCAATTCAAGCCTCGATGGTCAATCGATAGTGACCGGTGGTTGGACTGCTGCCGGCTGGGTGCTGCACGGTGGTCTATCACTTGCGGTACATCAACCTACGGGCTGTCTGCAATTCAAGTCACAAAGGATAAGCACTTCACGCTGCCAGCCCGATGGATGAGGTGTCACGTTATCTGGTGACCATAATCACACCATAGTCTATTGAGTTAGTAGATCATAAGCCAGTTGCCCGTGGATGGAGGACTGTGGTTGTCATATGAGATATGGATTCGTCATCGACAATCGCAGGTGCATTGGCTGCCACGCGTGCACGGTGGCATGCAAGACGGAAAACCGCGTCCCGCTAGGTGTAAACCGAACGTGGGTCAAGTACGTGGAGAAGGGAAAGTTTCCACAAGCCAGACGTGTTTTTCAAGTCACGCGATGTAATCACTGCGAAAAGCCGCCTTGCGTCGAAATCTGCCCAGTCGCAGCAATGTACCGCCGGAAAGATGGGATCGTTGATTTTGACGGGGAGCGCTGCATTGGTTGCAAATCGTGCATGCAGGCGTGCCCATATGACGCGATCTACCTTGACCCGGTGCGGAATACCGCAGCCAAATGCCACTATTGCGCCCACCGCACGGAGTTGGGCATGGAGCCTGCGTGCGTCGTCGCCTGCCCGGAGCAGGCGATCGTCGCCGGAGACTTGGACGATCCCCAGAGCAAAGTTGCCCACCTGGTGGCGCGCGAACCGGTGCGCGTACGCAAGCCCGAGCAGGCGACGCGTCCCAAGCTGTACTACGTTGATGCGGACGAAAGCTGCATTGTCCCGACTGCGGCGCGGCACGAGTCCTTCTACATGTGGGCGGAGCGCAACCAAAAGGTCGAGGGTGGCGGAGCGGTCTATTCGCCGGACAGCCCTTATCTGCAACCGAATGCACTGGCAGCATATGACGTCTCGCACCAACGGCCATGGGATTGGCTGGTTCCTCTCTATTGCTGGCTGAAATCGATCGGCGCGGGCGTGCTGGCTGTGCCGGCGATTGCGGTCGCGCTCAAGTGGCTTCCCCAGGACCGTCCGCGAGACATCGCTCTTTCCTCCCTGGCGCTGATTTTCATTGCCGCAACTCTGGTGGTGCTGCTTTTGGACTTGGGCCGGAAAGAGCGATTCGTCTACATCTTGCGTTTTCCTCAGCGCCGGTCTTGGTTGTCGCTGGGAAGTTATATTTTGATCGCCTACACCTTACTTTGCGGGTCGTTATGGGGGAGCGAGCTGGCGAATGATCCTGGTGTCTCCAGGATGTTAGTCTGGCCTACCGTGGGCAGCGGCTTTCTGGCTGCGTTCTACACGGCATTCCTGTTTGGACAGTGCGAAGGCCGCGATCTCTGGCAGACGCCGCTATTGCCAGTGCATTTTCTCGTGCAGTCCGTGATGTCCAGCGCTGCTGTGCTGGCGCTGCTGCCGTCAGCGTGGGGTGGCGGCACGCCGCAGTCGAATGCGGTTGCGGCCGGCGTGCTTTTCGTCTGTCTCTTTCTACACCTGCTGTTCGTGGTGGGAGAACTCGCCATGCCCCACGCCAGCGACAACGCAAGCTACGCTGTGCGATTGGTCGCCCGTGGACCCTTCCGGAACTGGTTCTGGGCGGGCGCAGTCGGGTTGGGGATTCTGTTGCCTCTCCTGCTTTTATTCGCAGCGCCTTCGAACTCCAACGCCGTCGCAGTTGCGGGAGTGCTCGCTCTGATGGGATTGTTCGCGTTTGAGTGGTGCTTCGTTATGGCGGGGCAAAGCGTGCCCAATAGTTAGGGGGATGAGGAACATGGGATCAAAGACAGCAGACCGCGAGGATTCTGGCCGCCGTCTCGCTTCCAGCCCGCCGGTGGAGAAATGGGATGACTGGGTCGAGTACGATCCGGAACAGTGGCCGCGCCGGGTGACTCGGCACTTCCAACTCATCCCGACCATCTGCTTCAATTGTGAGTCGGCGTGCGGGCTTCTGGCCTACATTGACAAGGAAACGGGCAAAGTCACGAAGTTCGAAGGAAACCCGAGGCATCCGGCCAGTCGAGGCCGTCTTTGTGCCAAGGGTCCGGCGGTCATCAACCAGATTCACGATCCGGACCGGGTGCTTTATCCGATGAAGCGAGTGGGGCCGCGCGGAGGCGGAAAGTGGACCCGTGTTTCCTGGGATGAAGTGTTGCAGACCCTCGGAGCCCGCATTCGGCAAGCGATCCAGGAAGGCCGTGGCGAAGAAGTCATGTACCACGTTGGCCGGCCTGGCTACGATTACATTATCGAACGAACGCTGCAGGCTTGGGGAATCGACGGCCACAACTCCCACACTAACATTTGCTCCGCCTCGGCGCGTTTCGGGTATGTGCTCTGGCACCACGCCGATCGTCCCTCCCCCGACCACGCCAACGCTCGATTTATTCTGTTGCTCTCAGCGCATCTTGAAGCGGGCCACTACTTCAACCCACATGCGCAGCGGATCATCGACGGAAAAATGGCTGGCGCCAAATTGGCGGTGATGGATCCCCGTCTCTCTAACACTGCCAGCATGGCGGACTACTGGATGCCAACCTATCCGGGCACGGAAGCCGCAGTCTTGCTGGCCATGGCCAAAGTGATTCTGGATGAAAATCGCTTTGATGCCGAGTTCCTCAAGAGCTGGACGAACTGGGAAGAGCTGGAGGTGGATGGATTCAAGGCGCGAGGGCGGAGTTTTGAAGAGCTGATCGAGGCGCTGCGCCAACACTACGCGAAATACACTCCGGAGTTTGCCGCGAAAGAGAGCGGAGTGGAATCAGAAGCGATCGTGCGGGTCGCACGGGAAATCGCCGATGCGGGGAGCCGCTTTGCGTCGCATCTCTGGCGCGGATCGGCGTCGGGGAACCTCGGAGGGTGGCAGCCGGTCCGTGCGCTCATGCTGCTGCATGTGCTGACCGGATCGGTCGGAACCAGGGGCGGACATAACCTGAATGCCTGGAATAAATTCGTTCCGAAAACTTTTTCGACGCCCCCGCCGCAGAAGCGCTGGAACGAACTGCTCTATCCGCCGGAGTGGCCGCTGTGCACGCACGAAATGTCGTTCCTGCTGCCGCACTTCCTCAAAGAAGGACGCGGGCGGTTGGAGGCGTACTTCACGCGCGTATTCAATCCGGTCTGGACCTATCCCGATGGGTTTTCGTGGATCGAAGTGTTGCGCGATGAAAAATTGGTTGGCCTGCACGCGGCTCTCACTCCCACGTGGAATGAGACCGCATGGTACGCCGACTACGTGCTGCCGATGGGATTCAGTTCCGAACGTCACGACCTGATGAGCCAGGAAACACACGCCAGCAAGTGGATCGGATTCCGTCAGCCTGTATTGCGGGTTTTCCAGGAAAAACAGGGCAAGAAGGTGGAGTACACCTATCAAGCCAACCCCGGAGAGGTCTGGGAGGAGGATGAGTTCTGGATCAATCTCTCCTGGGCCATCGACCCTGACGGTTCCATGGGAATTCGACAGTGGTTCGAATCGCCGTACCGGGCCGGTGAAAAAATCACCGTCGACGAATACTACGGCTGGATTTTTGAGAACTCCGTTCCCGGGCTTCCGGAAGCAGCAAAGAAGGAAAACCTGACGCCGCTTGGATACATGCAGAAATACGGCGCATTTGAGGTGACCACCGACGTTTACAAGCTCAACGAGAGACCGGTGGCCCCTGCCGACCTGGCTCAAGCCAAGGTCGAGCCCAATGGACTTCTTACCAAAGACGGCAAGGCGGTCGGCGTGATGGTGGATGGCAAGGCCGTGACCGGCTACAACACACCCTCGCGAAAACTTGAGCTTTTCTCGAAGACGCTGGTGCAGTGGGGATGGCCGGAGTTCGCGTTGCCGGAATACTATCGCAGCCACGTGCACCGGTCGGCGCAGGAATTTTCGGTTGGCATCCGCGCGGAGGACTTCGATGCGCGCTACATGCCGGCGGTCGATTGGCCCAAAGAAGCCAAGGGCGAGGTCGTGACGCTGTTGCCCATTTTCCGGCTGCCCACATTAATTCATACCCGGTCGGGTAACGCCAAGTTGTTGTATGAAATCGCGCACAAGAACCCGCTCTGGGTAAACCCAATCGACGCGGAAAAGATCGGCAATGTGCGCACCGGCGATTTGCTCAAGGTCCACACCGAAATCGGGTTCTTCGTGCTGCATGCCTGGGTAACGGAAGGACTTGCTCCCGGTGTG
The DNA here is from genome assembly GCA_963778255.1 of uncultured Acidobacteriaceae bacterium. GTDB lineage: Bacteria > Acidobacteriota > Terriglobia > Terriglobales > Acidobacteriaceae > Acidiflorens. The sequence goes on along the minus strand of CAVZUP010000151.1, from coordinate 17,875 downwards.
ATCGCATGTTCGCATCACCTTGGCCGCTGGCGCACGAATAAGGACGATAAGATCGAGCGCTTCAGCAGCGCCTGGGTGGATCTGAAGGAAGTGGGAAAGGGCCAGTGGAAGATGCGTCAGATCACCCCCGTCGAGCCTTACGATAGTTCCGATCCCGACTCGCGGCGCATTTGGTGGAGCGACGCCGGCGTGCATCAGAACATTACTTTCCCAGTACACCCCGATCCGCTCAGCGGCATGCACTGCTGGCACCAGGTGGCGCGGGTGGAAAGAGCCGGTCGCGACGATCGCTATGGTGACATTTTTGTGGACACTAATCTCTCGCACGCCGTCTATCTGAAGTGGAAGACGCTGGCGCGCCCAGCGCCCGGCCTTGGCAACCTGCGTCGGCCATTGTGGTTTCCCCGGGTGGCTCGACCCGCAGACTCCGCCTATAGCTTTGAAGCGCTGGAAGGGCAACCGACAAGCCGATGACTATGCTGGACATTCTGTGCCGCTAAGGGGAAAGAGCTTGCACATCTGGGGTCGGTGCAATCCGACTCCGCATCCCTAGTTGCAGAAACGGAAGAGAGTTTACATACCGCATGCACTCCGGCCGAGCGGCACCCAGAGTTCCGCTCAGGCCTATAGATGTAGACATTATGATGGGTGGGACCATCTCAAACCTTCAATACTTGAATTCATGGAAGCCGATTGGCTTCGGAAGCCCATACCACCGTGCTCTTGCTTGATTGCAGCGTCTCTGATTTCTTTTAGTTGCCTGAGGTGCTCAATCTGTTTCTGGGCATCAGATCGGTCAAGCTTCTTCAAATTGTCAAAATAGTACGGATCAAAGTGGGACCACTTCACCAGTACCCAAGAAAGCAGCCTTCGGACGGTTTGCACATCGCAGTTCTACTTTCTACGACTAAGGCTGGCGAGACCAGCGGTAGACGATGCCTGCCGCAAGCAAAAGATTGTTTTGGTGGTCGTTGACTCCGTTCTTGGCCAAAGTCAAATAATAGTCGGCTTGAATGACGCGGACGGCGAAGCGGGCGTTGATAGGCAAGTCGACGCCACCGCCGATGCGGAAGGCGAAACTCGTGCTTCCATTGGCGGCTCCTGCGACTTGGCCGCTGGAGTGCGCACCGCCCAAAAGTACCTGAGCAAAGGGCTGTGGAGCGTGTGGGCCTTTCATCCACGGTTGTGAAATCCGATAACGCAAGCCACCCTGATAGGAGCTTAACGTAAGCGAATTGCCGGCTGCCGCGACTAGGTCAGCAACCACGGACCAGCGCGGGCGGAAGTTAATAGAAGAGGAGATTCCGCCTCCATTCAGACCAAAGCATCCGCAATCTCCGGGCTGGGCGTTTGTGTGCACCCAGTCATAGGTCAGGGCCACATCGCCGTGTTGGGCGAAACTCGCCGGTGTTTCCTGGCCCGCAGCTAAGAGCGCTGCGCCGAGGATGAATCCAATGAATACTGCAATTGACCGCATGTTCATTTCCCTCTTGCACTCGGTGCCGATTCACCAAGGCGGAATTGTTTTCTGGGCATCCGCGGCGTCGTGCACTGCGCTGGCAGATGTCCGGAGTTATTTCTCATTGCGGCGCACCGACGGTAGCTGTAAGGTTGGAGAAAGTTACCGCTTCTTCCTTTCCTCCCGTCGATGCGGTAAATCCAAGATAAGCAACCGGCGGTAACGCGACCGGGCCGGTAAATAACTGATAGCCGTCCATGGTCACGGTTATGACTCCGGAGGCGACGCTTATAACGTAAGAATGGGTCGCGTTGGCGAATGTCTGTGCCGAGTAGTCCTTGCTGAACTGAGTGTCGAGATTGCCGTTCACGTAAGTCCAGGGATTTTCCCACAGCTTTGGCGCGCCCGAACCTACCGCCATATAAGGAACAGTAATCGGGTCGCAGGCGCCGTTTAAGGTGTTGGCAGAGCAATTGTTTTCTAGTGCGCCGCCGTTGTCGTTGCCATTCTGGTAGGTATCCCAGCCAACCACGAATCCTGGGATTCCCGCCACACCCAATCCTTCACCGAGCGTGCCGATCGACGAGGTAGTTGCACCCTGGGAGGGATCGGCCAAAATCATGGTGAAGCCGTCGGCCGGGGTTGCTCCGCTGCTCATCGCGACCGTGAAGCTGACAGTGAAATTGGCGGTGGAGATCAGCGTGGGCCAGTAGATCGACGCCCGTTCGTTCCCGAGGTTATTGGTTAGCTCGATGGTGCAAGCAGTGGTGTTTTGATAGGGGACATCGCCGGAGACCGTGCCGGGGTTCGTGCCGTTCAAAACCCAGTTCGTGGCCGAGTTGCACAGACCGCTTCCAGGAGTGGGATCGCCGATCGAGCCCGGCGAACCCACGAATAATCCGGCGGTGTTGCTGGTGAGCGGATTGGTTCCCGGGATCTGTGTGCTGCCGTCACTGGTACTGGTAACCACCACATAGAAGATCCCGCCAGAAGCGGTGCTGGGGACGTTTTGCAAGGTCACGGAAGAAGTGGTAGATCCAGAAATGGCTGCGCCATTGAGGGCTCCGCTCGACACCGCGCCATCGGTCACCGCGATCGCGGTGGTTGCGCCGGGGGCGTACCAGTACCATTGATAGGCGGGGATACATCCCGTGCAAGTGGCTGTGACACTAAAACTGGCCAGAGTATCGACCGGAATATATTCCGTTGTCGGCTGCCCCGAAATATTCATCGAAATGCCTTGGCCAACGGTCAGCATGGCGCGAACGGATAAGGCCGTGCCATAGCCGTTGCTGACGATGACGTAGTAATTGTCCCCGTCGTTGCTTTGCGCGGTGTCCGAAGATGGAACTGTATAGGTGCTGGAAGTAGCGCCACTGATGGCGGTTCCGGCGCTGTTTGCCATGGTGGAGGAATAGGGCACCCAATACCACTGATAGGTGAGTTCGTGCGGAGATGGGCCCCCGCCGGTGGCAGTAACGGAGAAGGTTGCAGTTCCGTCTACGGCCGTGGACTGCGCAGTTGGCTGGATGATGATGGTGGGAGGCAGCGCGGTGTCGGTGTCAGTCACGGTGAGCGTTGCCGCGGTGCTAGTCAGGGTTGTATTCGTGCAAGCCGTGTCCGTCACAGTTGCGTAGTATTCGGTGCCGTTATCGGCGTCGGTCAAGGAACCGGTGGTATAGGTGCTGGAAGTCGCGCCGGCGATGGCAGTGCCATTGGGAGGCGCCCCCGTGTACCACTGGTAGGTGAGCGTGCCGGTGCCAGTCGCGGAAACTGAGAAGGTGGCCGTTTGCGAGGCATAGACGCTGACCGACGCGGGATTGGAAGTAATCGCCGGCGCGGCCGGAGTCAGAACGTTGAGAACGGCTACGTTGGAAGTCACCGTACCGGCTGCGTTGGTTACAGTGCAGGTATAACTCCCGTTGCTCGCGCTGGTGACATCATTAAAGGTGAGAGTGTTCCCGGTGCTCACTTCAGACGCGCCTTTATACCATTGGTAGCTGCTGGCGTAGCTGGCCGCAATGGTGAAAGACGGGCTCGCGCCCGCGCAAACATTTTCGCTGATGGGTTGCGTGGTGATGACTGGCAAGCTGATGACTATCGTCGTAGTGACAGAGACTGCCGGGTCATCGGCGCTGGTCGCTTTGATGGTGTAGGTTCCAGGCGTATCGGGAGCGATCCAAACACCGGTCGAAGAGATTGTGCCTCCCGTGGCGCTCCAAGTCAGATTGTCGGTTGCCCCACCGCTGGCGGTGGCGCTGAAATCCACCGTCGCAGGAGCCGAGGTCTGATTGGCGGGAGTAATCGGCGTAATGCTAACGCTTGTTGGTGTAGCCGTGAAGGTGGCGCTCGCCGTGTTGCCGCCGCTGCCGGTTACGGTCAGCGTATAGATGGTTTGGGCGGTCACTCCTGGAGTGGGGTATGAGTTTCCGCTTGTGGCAGAAGCTGTGATATCCGAACTGCCAACGCCAGTCGTGCCAATCATGCCGGTCCCGCCGGAGAAGGTGGGAATTAGATTGATGGAAGCGTTGTAAGGCGGCGTCGCCGAACTGCCGCTGAGACTGGATGCGATCGGAACTGTGTTGGAGACACTGAAACTTTGTGCGACCGTGGGCGCCGGCGAGTAAACGCTGTTGCCCGCCTGATTGGCGTCGATGGTGCAAGTTCCGGAGATCAGGAAAGTCGCGGTTGTGCCCGACACGGTGCACACGCTTGGGGTCGCAGAGGTAAACGTAACCGTGAGACCACTGGTGGAGGTTGCGGAGAGTGTGAGCGGAGTGGCGACGGTCTGGGTTCCAGGATTGGCGAAGGTGATGGTCTGGGCTTCGCCGTTCACCGTGAAGCTCTGCGGAACCATGGGGGCTGCGGCGTAGGTGCTGTTGCCGGCCTGATTGGCGTCGATGGTGCAAGTTCCGGAGATCAGGAAAGTCGCGGTTGTGCCCGACACGGTGCACACGCTTCGGGTCGTAGAGGTAAACGTAACCGTGAGACCACTGGTGGAGGTTGCGGAGAGCGTGAGCGGAGTAGCGACGGTCTGGGTTCCAGGATTGGCGAAGGTGATGGTCTGGGCTTCGCCGTTCACCGTGAAGCTCTGCGGAACCATGGGGGCTGCGGCGTAGGTGCTGTTGCCGGCCTGATTGGCGTCGATGGTGCAAGTTCCGGCGCTCAGGAACGTCGCGGTTGTGCCCGACACCGTGCACACGCTTGGGGTCGTAGAGGTAAACGTAACCGTGAGACCACTGGTGGAGGTTGCGGAGAGTGTAAGCGGAGTAGCGACAGTTTGAGCTCCAGGATTGGCGAAGGTGATGGTCTGGGCCTCGCCGTTGACGGTGAAGCTCTGGGGAACCATGGTGGCTGGCGCGTAGTCGGTGTTGCCGGCCTGGTTGGCGTCGATGGTGCAGATTCCCGACGCAATGAGAGCGACGGTCGCGCCGGAAACCGTGCACACGCTTGGAGTGCTCGAACTCAATGTGACGGGGAGGCCGCTGGTGGAGGTTGCGGAAAGCGTGAGCGGGGAGGCGACGGTCTGGATTCCGGGATTGGCAAAATTGATGGTCTGCGCTTCTGCGTCTACGACGAAACTGGTGGTGGCAGTGGCGGTGGTGTAGTTTCCGCTGGCGGCCTGGCTGGCTGAGATGAAGACACTACCGGTACCGGTGATGACTACGGTGCCGGTATTGCTCACGGTTGCGGGGCCACTCACCAACGAATAAGTAATGGCGCCGCTCGATGCCGAGCTTGCCGAGACCGTGAAAGGCGGGTTGCCATACGTCTCGACGGGGATGGGAGCAAACGCCAGAGTCGGAACCAGTGGCAGAACCGTCAGAGTGGCTGCGCTGCTAGTGGCCGAGCCGGCCGAATTCGTTACCTTAACTGTATAAGATGAGCTGTCGCCGATGGTCGTAGTCGCGGGCGTTGTGTAAGAGCTTGATGTGGCGCCGCTGATGGCGGATCCGTTCAAGTACCACTGGTAGCTGAGCGGCGATGTGCCCGTAGCAGTAACTGAAAAGCTGCCTGCCTGCCCGACATAGACGGTCTGATTGCTCGGCGGGTTCGTGATGGCGGGCGGCGTATTCACCGTTAACGTGCAACCCTGGCTCGATGCCGTGCCAGCCGCGTTGGTTGCAGTTACGGTATAGACGGAGCCATTCATGGCGGAGGTTGTTTCCGAAATAGCGTACGTGCTAGCCGTGGCTCCACTAACGGATTTGCCGTTCAAATACCACTGATAGGTGAACGGGCCAGTGCCGGTGGTGACTGCGGTAAAGGTAACTGGCTGACCAACAACGACTGTTTGCGACGAGCCTTGAGCGATGGCAACGGTGGGCCTAAGATCGCCCCAGCCTCCACCACAGCCGACCAACATCAACAAGGCGAGCATTGCGGCCAGAATCAGCATGGCCCTGCGCATTCCCATCAACGCAGAAGCGTTCATTCTCTTGCCTCCAAACAGACCCGGGGATCATGTCCCATGAATGAAAAACTTTCGTGCAACCAAAATCGGTATCTTTAATGCTGAACAACAGGACCGCTCGGTCTTGGTCCAGTGGGCAATTTCAAGTGCAGCTTAGGTCCGATTTAAGAAGCTGCGCTCGATGCCCGTGCAACGACGATGAAAGAATTCGTCGAGCCGCCAATTTAAGCCGCCCCGATTTTTTTGTTGTTTGTTCGAGACTGTCTGAACTAATCAGGCTTCTTCTGCCTGAATGCGAAGAATTTCGCGTGCCCAGAACTGACCGTCTTTAGTGCGATAACAGGGCGGACGAATACAATTTCAGACAACTCAATATGATTCTGCCGAATCTCAGAGCCTGGGCAAAGTTACGATTGTCACCAAGGCTCATCTGTCGCTCACCCAAGACGACAGCTGCGAGTGCGCTTTTGCCGTTAGTTAGTATTGACGAAATACATGAGCTCATCAGCTGTGCGAATGATGTCGTCGATCGAGGAGGGAGGGTCGAGAAAGCTGGCAAGACCGATGCTGAAATCCACTTTTCACGCACGCGCCTTCATAGCGACGCGCGAAGAGTCGGAGGTTTGCTCATTACTTCTTTCGCTGGGGTGGGGTGCGTTTCCGGCGGCAAGATAGCGAACTCGTCTCTCCCGAGACGGGCTTCCATGAGAAGGCGCTGTGATGTCAACCGAAGTTTTGGTTTTGGACTTCGATTGTGTGCCTTCGTTTTCTAGCGGAGAGGTCTTGTGCAGACGGGCAAGGGTTCAGTCAAGGTCGAGCGGAGCGAGCCGAAGGGGAACCTTGACGGGTTCCTTGCCCGTCTGCATGATTCGCAGAAAAACGAAGGCAGGTCTCCAAAGCCAGCGGCACTAAGCCGCTCCCTAAATTGAAGATCTGGTAGTGTTTTGCTCATGGAAAAGCCGGTGCTGGTGGTGATCGACATGCTTCATGATTTTCTGGAGAGCTGGGAAGCTGCCCGAAGACAAAGACTGGTGAGTTCGATCAACGAACTGGTGGGCAGTATGCGAAGCTTCGGTCACCCTGTCGTGTGGGTTCGACAGGAGTTCGAGCCTGACTTGCGAGATGCCTTTCGAGAAATGAAAGCCAAAGGAATACGTATCACGATCAAAGGAACACCGGGGTGTCAGATCGTGTCGGAGTTGGCCGTGGCCCCATCGGATCTCGTCATAATCAAGAAACGGTACAGTGCTTTCTACGGCACGACTCTTGACGAAGCACTCGCACGGCTGCAGCCAGATGCGATCATCTTGGCCGGGATCAACACCCACGCATGCATTCGTACTACAGCCATCGATGCTTACCAGCGAGATTGGAATGTCATCCTGGCCTTAGACTGCATTGACTCCTATGATCGAGAGCACCACGAAGTGTCTCTTCGCTACATGAAAGACAGGATGGCGATCGTTATGACCAACCCGGATATCCTGTTGGCGCTGCACCAGCCCGACTAGACGAAAACAGGGAGCCTTGGTGTTGTCCTGTTGAACTGATCGCCGCGCTTCCATCCGCACTTGGTCGGCTCTTGTCGAGGCCGGGTGCACATTGGGGTTCTCAGTATCAGGTTGGTGCTGCAATCTTTCTGTCGGCCTCGAAGGCCCGGGAAAAAACACGCAGTCACCGTGAACACGGTATCGTTGCTCCTCGTTCGCAATATCATCGTGAAAAGCAGATCCTTTGGGACGCTCTACTCACACCGGCAACATTGGAGACACTTCAAGGCTCTATGATGCGACGGAACTGATTGCGACGTTATAAAGAGGATGGTAGGTATCACCGGTGACCCACAGGCGGTGGAGGAGAACAGCAAGTTTCCGAGCTACGGCCACGATGGCTCGCTTCTTGCTATTTTTCCCACCCCGTTCGAACATTCGCGTGCCCCAGCGTTTGAGATCACTGTCCGGGCCAAAGCGTCCCAAAAGATATTGAGCACACTGCACCAGCAGAGAGCGGAGCTGCTTGTTGCCGGCTTTGCTGATTCTGAGTTGCTGTTCGACCGACCCGGATTGGTGGCGACGTGGTGTCAGCCCAAGATATGCAGGTACATCTCTCGAATGAGCGAACCGGCCGGGGTCTCCGATAGTAAGCACGTACTGAAGCGCTGTGATCGAGCCCACTCCGCTTATCTGGCGGAGCCGATTGGTCTCTGGATAGCGATTTTGCGCCAGGCTTTCGATTGCCTTGTCCAAGGAATAGATTTATTTGTTCAGATGTGAAATCGTTTCAAGCAAAGGTGTCAAACTCGACTTCAGCTCGTCAGGAATACAGAGCGCTGCCTTGCTCGGAAAGCACGATGTTCCGGATGAAGGCACGCGTAATCCCGCGGACTTCAGAACGCCACGTACCGCATTCATCAGTCGTGTTCTGTTCTTGACCAAGAGATCGCGAGCTTTCAACTGGATGATGTCAGGGTAGGTTTCTTGTTTGCGATGTACGATCGGAGAGAGCAGTTTCGGATCGACACGCGCGAGCCTGGCGAGCATGTGTGCGTCGACTTGATCCGACTTGCGAATGCTGTCAGCGATCATTCGAAGATTGCGTGGATTGGCCACGATCACCTCGTGGCCCCACTGCCGCAGCAGTTGGCTCAGCCACCGCGAATGAGTTCCCACTTCGATGGCGATGCGCGATGGCGGAAGATCTTGAAAATGACGAGCCATAGTCTCGGGCGTAGATCGCAGACGGCCCTCGGTCAGTATTTTTCCATCGGGTCCCAGCACACAGCAGTGGCTGAAACGATCTCCGAGGTCGATTCCGATCGTGATTTGCTCTGTTGTCGTTTGAAAGCTTGGTTGCAGATCCTTGCTCTTAGCCAACGTTCCATTCTTTGCCATTGGGAATCCTCCTAGCCAGCGTTCTACCACGGCACTGCTGGCGCCTTCTCATCCCATCTTTCTGCGCCAGGAAAATGTCCAAGAGAAATTCGCCCTGTATGGGATTCCCTCGGCAGGAGAAAAACCTTGTCTAACGAAAAAACAAAAGAAACCACTTGACTCCGACCGGCCTTCTCATGGAAAGCAATTACACGCAATGACGCTTCAATAAGCGTAATTGAATTTACGCCAATCAGCTTTCTTCCGGGAGTACTCCGTATTCGGAGCAGTGTCGTTCCAGCGGGAAGCGCAAATCTCTGCTGTACTTTTGTCGAAGATCAGAGCTGGAAATGAGTTTTTCACCCAGCGCTGATCAATTCCCGTCAACGTCATGCGGCGCGCCAGGGTCAGATAGATCTCCAGCGCGTGATTCGAATCCGTGGTCGTAACCAACGCCTTGGGCTGGAAACAGGCATTGACCGTCGTTCAAACGGAGACCTTGCTTGTTCCCACCCTGTGATTCCCGTTCTTTCATCACGCGGTGGAATGCGACAGGCTTTGCCGCTTTGTTAGCGAAGCTCGTAAACGCTTAGTGCATTGAGAGTTAGGTGTTTAGATTTGTTTGGATGAGTTTCGTTGACGATTTCTGAATGGTGTTGTTGACTCCAAGGGATTCTCATGCTGATCACCCGACCAATGCAATCTTCATTTCGAACGGATTTCGCTGGCCCGTGGTCCATCGGATGAGATACAGCCCATATTCATGCATTCATTGATGGTCTCCGCGGTAACAAATCCGATAACTACCAGCAATGGCTCGCACCCGAGCGCTTTGGCCTGGCGCAGGCGGATCTCGCCAAGGTTGCGGCACGGCAGCGGGAGTTGGGCTGCGACGTTGTGCAAAAAATATCGCCGTTGTTCCGAACATAGGCGCAGCACGGTGCAGATATTTAAAAGAGTCCTCTGCGAGAACCCGCCGCGTCAAGGAAATCCGAATCAGGCATGTCGGAAGCAACTCCGAAACAGAGTGTCCAAAAGGTCGGGGAGTGCCGAACTGGCACGAGGGGGAAGAGAATGAGGTCAGAGAAGCAAGTGTTTTCGGGTTTTAGTCGTATTCAGTACGTGCCGGTGCTATTCGCAATTGGAATGCTCGGGTTTCTGACGGCGTGTGGCAGCAGCGGCAGTAGTGCCCCGGCGGTTGTGACGGTCATTATCACTCCGTCTACAACAAACATCTTCGTCGGTAAGTCGCAACAGTTTGCAGCCAATGTTTATGGAAGCGCCAACACCGCTGTCACTTGGTCGGTCACCGAGGCGAACGGCGGCACCGTCAGCAGCGCTGGCAATTACACCGCGCCCATGACGGCGGGAACTTATCACGTAGTTGCCACTAGCGTCGCCAACCCAGCAGATTCCGCCGCCGCTCCAGCGGTAGTGACTGTGCCTCAGCCGAATTTCACCAGTACACCTCCGATGGCGGCCTCTCAAGACCAACCTTATTCGTACACGCTCGCCGCCACCGATCCCGCCGGAACCAATGTCAGCTATACGCTGGTTACCGCTCCCAACGGCGCCACACTCAGCGGCAGCACGGTTTCGTGGACGCCCTCCGCGCAGCAGGCTCGCCAGGACAACGCGTTCGCAGTCAAGGCGACCTCGACCGCAGGCGGAACCGCGACCCAGTCGTGGGCGGTTGCACCTACCGGAACCGTTGAGGGCTCGATGCTCATCATGCATTGGAGCGCTGACGGTACGGTGGGCATCGAAGACAATTCCGTGGTCGCGCCCATTTATTCGTGGGCCGCGCTCGTGCCGCAGGCCGATGGTTCGCTGACCGTCCTGCCCGGCACGGGCTATCCCGACGCAACCTGGGACGTCCCGGGAGTTCCGGCTGGCTACTACTGGATGCAATTTCAGCCCGGTGACGTCGTCTGGACCAACGCCAGCGTGTTCGACTACGGCTCTGACTCCATGGGGCATATGCAACTCCCCCTAGCCTACACATTCTGGGGTTGCGACCTGACCGGACTCGATCCTTGGGACCAAGTCAATGACAGCCTCCAACTTTTCAGCGTCAACGCCCAGGCATTCGCAGCGACCATCGAGGTGGAGGGTATCGCTCCGACGCCAGGAAGCACGATCTGCGATCTAGGCCCCGCCACCTCCTTTGGACCAACCACGATCGTAGGTGTAATGAGCGGGATCAACGGTGATATCACCAGCACCGTTCAGTTTGAAGATTCCGATGCTCTGACTTTCTTTGATAATGCCCTGGGGATCGGTCCAGCTCTCAACCAGCCCATGACTGTCTTGGCGGCATATCCTCCCCCGAATGGCCCCCCTTTCCTGCCCGCCACGGTGTCAGGGGCCTTGGCCATAACCCAGCCCCAATCGCAGGATTTCACTATCACGTTCTCGGCCTGGGAGAATGCCTTCAACGCCGGCGGTCCGGTCGCCGCAGTTCCTCAAGCATTCGAGATCGAAGTTAACTCCCAGCAACAGGCGGCTGGCCTGGCGCGCACCAACCCGATGCTGTTCGGCTTCTCTCCCAATCTCGCATTTGCCGGAGCCGACTCCAATGCCGCATGGCCCCAGGACGTCAACGGCAACAACACTTGGCCGCAGGATGGCGACTTCGGCACACTCACCTTCAACAACCCGTTCACGACCGGAATGGTCGCCACCTTCGACATTGTCTACATCATCAACGCGACGGCTCAGTATTCGATCCCGTTTCCGAACTCCACGGTGCCAGTACAACTACAGGCCACGAACACTCTGTGGACGCCGACTCTGCCAACCGGCTTCGCTCCGGAAATTCAACCCGTGGGCAATCCGCAGGTGAACGGAACCAGCCTGTTTACGGCGACCACCGTCCCAACCGTCTCCCCAACCTTGACTTGGACTGCTCCAACCTCGGACGCTCCGGTCATCTACGACATCTCGATCTGCCAGCCAGTGTTATCGGGCACCACCGCGACCTGCAACGGCGTGTATTACTTCGGCAACTACACGCAAACCACATTCACCGTGCCGGCGGGCATCCTGACGCCCGGCGACTCCTACATTTTCGCCATCGAAAGCGACTCCAGAACGGGATTCGATCCGCTGCATCCCAATCGCTATAGTCTGCCCGAAGCAACCGCATGGTTGGTGTCGGCGGCAATCACCGTTAATAGCAGCGCGGCACCGGGCGTGGTCCATGGGAATCGCTCCCTTTTGACGACCAAGCCCGGTCAAACCAAGCTGCCGGTCTCCGGGTTGCCGGTCGCGGGATCATCGCCGGTCGCCGGATCCAAAACCGTTGCAAAGCAGACCCACTTTGTGAGTTCGCATCCCCTGCTTGTAGTACGGCCGCAGGAGCAGCAGTCGATGACTCCGAATTTACAACCTGCTGCTAAGAAGTAGTCCTCCCCTTTTCAAGAGTGGGAGGCGGAAGTTCCGCCTCCCACTTTTCATCCGCGGAGGGCCAAAGTTGTCCTCTTCGTCACAGATCGACAAACGGAGATTGTAATGATTTCGCGTGCCCCAGGGGTTCAGCGGTTGCGTTACATAGCGGTATTGTTCGTTGTGTGCTCTCTTCTAGAGGTGTTTTCGGCTGCTGCTCAGCAGCCCTCGGCGGGCGCTAGCCAAGCCCGTATTACCAGAGCTATTGATGAATCCAAGCTCGTAAGGCTAGACGGCAACGTCAATCCACTAACGCACACTGCGGTTGATCGGGGCGCTGCTGCCGACGCACAGCTGTTGCATCGCATGCTGTTGCTGCTTAGCCGTTCCTCCGAACAGGAAAGCGCGCTGCGCAACCTGCTTGACGAGCAGCAGACTCAAGGGTCGGCCAGTTACCACAAGTGGCTGACGCCAGCACAGTTCGGAAAGGAGTTCGGCCCCGCGCAGGAGGATGTGCAGACCGTAACGAGTTGGCTGACGAGTCAGGGATTTGAAGTAACGCGCACTGCAAACAGCAAAACTGTCATCGAGTTCAATGGCACTGCCGGGCAGGTGCGGCACGCATTCCACACTCAGATCCACCAGTACGAGGTGAACGGGAAGGATTACTGGGCTAATGCCGGCGATCCGCAGATTCCAGCCGCGCTGGCTAGCGTGGTCAAGGGATTTGCCTCGCTCAATAATTTTCCGCGCAGCTATTATTCGCGCCAGGCTGGCAATTTCAGGCGCGATGTGAAGACCGGCGAAATCACACCCGATCTGGACACCAGCAATGGCTACTATGGCCTCGCTCCGGGCGATTTTGCCACTATCTATAACTCGCTGCCCCTGCTGGGCGCGGGCAATGATGGTTCCGGCCAGACCATCGCCCTTGTCGGTGAAACGGACATTCACCTGAGCGACATCACAAATTTCCGCAGTGTTTTTGGTCTTGGAACCGGCAATACGCAAGTGATTCTCGACGGCCCCGATCCCGGCATCACCAGCATTGACGAGGAGACGGAATCGGATCTCGATGTCGAATGGTCGAGCGCGGTAGCGCCCGGCGCCACCGTCGATCTGGTCGAGTCAGCCTCGACCGAGGTTACGCAAGGCATCGATCTTTCCGCCCTCTACATTGTCGAGAACAACCTGGCTGGCGTGATGAGCGAAAGCTACGGCAACTGCGAGGCGAACCTTGGCACCGGCAACCTGTTCTATTCCTATCTCTGGGAGCAGGCGTCGGCGCAAGGCATCACGGTCATCGTCTCCTCGGGGGACAGCGCAGCAGCCGGTTGCGACAGCGATACCGAAGAGGAGGCGTTTAATGGGCTTGCCGTGAACGGCATTGCCTCGACGCCGTTTAACGTCGCAGCCGGTGGCACCGACTACAACGACGGCGGCAGCCTCGCTACCTATTGGTCGAGCACGAACGGTTCGGTTACAGCCGGCAGTTACACGCTACCTTACGTCTCTGCCCTTAGCTATATTCCGGAGATGACGTGGAATTACAGTTGCGCCGATACCGCCCAGCCGGGATCCCTTACGGTTTGCGCGGATACGTCGGCTGGAGTGTATGGTGGATTGTTGGTTGTGGGTGCGGGAGGCGGACGCAGCAGTTGCGCCAGCGCCTCTTGCACGGGCTATCCCAAGCCCTCGTGGCAGATTGGAGTTAGCCCGAATGACGGCGTCCGAGACCTGCCGGACATCTCTTATTTTGCCTCCGCCGGCAGTAGTCCTTCTAAATCTTTCTATGTAATCTGCCAAACCGACGCCCTTGCCCCTGGCGAAACCGCCTGCGTGCCGAACCAAGGCTCGATAGACTTTTCTGGTGTTGGCGGGACTTCGGCTGCCGCGCCGACCTTCGCGGGCACGGTCGCGCTGGCCATGCAAAAAGCTGGCTCTCGTTTGGGCAACATCAATTACCTGCTTTACCCCGTCGCCCAAAATACTCCTTCGAGCTTCCACGATGTCACGGTCGGCAACATTTCCGCGCCGTGCGCCCCTGGTTTCCCGAATTGTAGTTCCTCAAGTGGCGCTGTCGGCGTATTGGTGGACACTAGTTCCAATCCGGCTTATCCGGCAAGCACTGGTTATGATTTGGCTACCGGCCTGGGCACGCCAAATATCACAAATCTGGTGAACGCCTTGGCAAGCGCGGCGAATGAACAATCTGCCACTACCACCGCCCTGAGTCTCAATGGCGGCACCAGCACGATCACCGCAGCGCATAGCGCGCCGATCACGGTTGCAATCACTGTCGCCAACGCCAGTGGTACTGGGACCGGCCCTGCTGGCGATGTTGCGGTGATGAGCAGCAGCGGCATCGCCATCGATGGAACAAGTTCGACCAATCCGCTTACTCCCGGCAATGGCGGTCAGTCGTCAGCTTCATGGTCTTCGACTTTGTTCCCCGGCGGAAACTACAACGCTTATGCCAATTACAGCGGCGATGGTGCGAATGCTGCGAGTAAGTCCGGTAACATCTCGGTGAAAGTCACGCCTGAGAGCAGCGAAGTCTTTGCCATTATCGAGGAGTGCAGTGGCAATTCGATAACTGCTATTCTGATCGGCTCCGCCAGTGTTACCTATGGCGGTTGCTACTTCATGCGTTATGACGTAGCGGATTCCGCGGCCGTCTTCCTGGGAGACATGTCTCCTGTTGTCTCCAGCAAATGCAGCAACGGTACGGCCAGCTGCGCGACTGGCAGCCTGACTGTCACCGAAAACGGTGCTCCGCTGGACGGCGGCAGCTTTATGTTGAACCCTCACTCTACTGCGGAGGACAGGGCCGTGCAACTCACCGGGGGCTCGCACACGATCATCGCCACCTACCCTGGCGATCCCAGCTACAATGCCAGTTCCAGCGGCATCACGGTGCAGGTGAGCCCGGTCAATAGTGCCATTTCTCAACCAACTTCTACACCGTCCACACCAGCCGTGAACCAGTCCGTCCAACTAGTCGCCAATGTATCGACTTCCTCAGATGGAGCGCCACCCAGTGGCACAGTGACGTTTTACGACAATGGAACGGCTATGACCGGCACGCTCACGATGACCGGAAAAACAGCCAGAGGCAGCCTAGGGGCCTCCACGCTCGCCGTGCTGACTACCAGCTTCACCACGGTTGGACCCCAGACCGTCACGGCACAGTACAATGGCGACGCTAACTACAACGCTTCGCCACTCTCAGGCGCGCTGACGGTTACGGTGTCTGCAGGGACACAGCTTGCGTCCACGGTGACTGTACCTGCGGCTAGCGCCAACCCGGCACTTGCTGGCTCCGCGGTTACACTAACTACCACGGTTAGCCCAGCGAGTGGCTCCGGTGGTGCCGTTGCGCCCACTGGCACGGTTTCGTTTCTCGACGGCAGCACAGTCTTGTCGGGTACAGTTAACTACGCGAACAGCGGCACTACGCTGACGGCTACCCTGAGTTACACATTGACTTCCGCCGGCTCACACAGCATCACCGCGCAATACAGCGGTGATAGCAACTACAAGGCCGCAACGTCTGCGGCTTTATCCCTCACGATTAATCAGCCCTATACGTTAAGCCTCAACCAAAATGCCATCACGCAAACTGGAGGCGGTTCAGGAACGGTCACCCTCACTTTGGCTCCTGCCAGCGGGTTCAGCGGTCAGGTTGATGTTTCCTGCAGCTCAAGCTCATCGCAGGCCACGTGCACTCCCACCGCGAGTGCTCCGAATGGTGTTACGGTGAGTGCTGGCACCAACGCGACCGCGCCGGTGAATTACACAGTGCCAGCCTTAACGGGAGCCGTTGAGCACGCCGCGCCTTGGAACCCCCTCGGTGGTGTGGTAATGGCGGGCTTCTTCCTGCTAGCGGTACCTGGGATGCGGCGCCGCGGTCGGGGGATAATTTCACTCCTCATGCTCGCCTGCGCGTTCTTCCTGATGTCCTGTGGTGGTGGCAGTGGTGGCGGCGGCTCAACCTCAGTAACGTATGCCTTTACCGTTAAGGCTGTGTTGCATAGCAATTCGAGTGTAAATTCGACTACCCAATTCACGGTGACAGTGCCATAGGAACATTTTCAGAAAAATCAGCCATCGACCGAATTGGTAACTAACTACACAACTACAACAGCTAAGTAAGAGAATCAAATGCGCGGCAATTCTCGCCGGAGGAGTTCGAGCGGCAGTATAATCGCGTCCACATCAGCCAGTGCTACCGTGAGGTTCTTGGAAGAACCACCTGAAAGCAATCGAAGATGGAACTGCGGACTCTCCGATACGAGAACTGCACAAGGAAGTGCGCGAGTTGAAATGCGTGCTGGCGGAAAAAACGGTGGACGGACTGTTTCAAAGGTGCCTTGCAAGAAAATCGACGCTAGGCACCAGGGCAAGTACACGGCTGACGAATGTCTGATTATTTGTGAGAAGGCCGAGTAAGCGGATTTTCAACGATCAAGGTTGACACCGCCGTCGATGCCGAAAAAGACATCCAGCCGCCGCACTGCCCCCGTCCGTTCGAAGACGGCGGCACTGGTCTCGGCGTCAAGACTGAGGCCTTCCATTGTGCGACAGGGACCGTCGGCGGGGGTGATCTCAACCCGCTGCGGCCCCGATTCGTGAGCCACCACGGGCACTTGGCAAGTGGTAAACGCGAGCGTGCCGGGCGCGAGGTCGAGGCTGCGCTCCTGGCCATCGAGATCGTAGAAGCGGAATGTCCTCGCCTCCGCCAGGAACTCCCCGCGGCTCACCAGGTGGGCGTGAAAACCGAGCCGTCCACCTTCAACCGCGACGCCCATCTCGCCCAGCCGCGAGATGAGATCCTCTTTCACCTGTCCGGTCATGCCGGGCTGCTGCACTCCCGCGAAACCTGGTGTGTGAGAATAAGGATCGGTAGGCATGGCGCCGTAGACCTCCGGCGGCTTGTGGACACCGATGCCCTCGCGGATCTCGACATACTGGCTCCGGAGGCGCTCGACAACCGCTGCGTTCTCACCAGCGCGCGCGGCACGATCCATCACTTCCTGAACCGCGAGCAGGAGCTTCGAAACCATGTGCCAGTAGATGCACCCTAGCCCCTCATACTTGTAGAACGCGCCCGAGCGACCGGTGAAGGACTGGTGATCGAATACCTCCTCATACAACGCGACGATCTGCGCCCTCTCCTCGTCTGGCAGACCGAGCGGTTCGAGCGCGTCCTTAAGCAGCGCGCCGTTGCGGAAAGCAGCGTTGAAGTGAGCCACGCCGTTCAAGTCCTGAACCACAAAGCGCTGGTCGCCGCGCTCGATCATCTCTGCCAGCGCTTTCGACTTCGCTAGGGCCGCAGCGGGAATGTTGTTCTTCTCGAAGAAGCCCGGCAACTGTCGGTCGGGATACAAGAGGTAGCTGTTCTGGTCGGCACGGTAGAGCTTGCTGCATCGAATTGCGTCGACCAGCGCAGACGATTCGCAGACGGAAAGCGCGCCGGAGCTGAGCACCGCCACCTGGCCTTCGAGCATCTCGTAAAGGCGGCGAATCACAATCCCGTCGCCCGCCAATTCCATCAGGTTATAGGCGTGATAGAGGCCGTCGCTGCGGCGGTTGGCACGAATCGAGTGGTCGATGTGCCGAAGCGCCACGTCGCAGAAAGCTCCCAGCTCCGTGACGGTGAGCGGCGTTTGTTCTCCCGAAAACCCCGTGGCAATACGAGAAAGTACCGGAGTCAAGGAGGCCTACATAAAAAAAAAAAAAAAA
>CAVZUP010000150.1:0-53079 GCA_963778255.1 uncultured Acidobacteriaceae bacterium | reverse complement strand
CCCGAATATTTTGGGCATCTACGGCTTTCACGATGGGTTCAATCAGACGCAGAACTGGTATGAGGAGACCTACATGGCTCTCAACCAGGCGCCAATCACCGTGATGACCGAGAACCACCGCAGCGGCCTCGTCTGGCGGCTGTTCATGTCGAACCCGGAAATCCGGCCCGCGCTTGCGGCGATCGGGTTCCGCGCCGATCGCGACGGCTCGCGATAGCGGGCGCGCGGAGCCTGCTTCGCGGACGGGTCGGCCTCAGACCCGCCGTCAATGTGAACTTGATGCGCTAGCGTGCGCTATTCAGCACCATTTGCATCTTGACGAGGTGCCGTCATGACGATTACTTGTGGTGACGCGAAAATTGTTGTCTTCTCCCGTGATGGTCTTAACCCATTCGTACTGCCGAATGTCCAACCGATAATGCTCGGCGACACGCCGGTAATATTCGAGGGCTTCGAGCCGCGTAGGCTTGGGCAGCGACGTGGTGAACGGGACGTCGCCAATCTCGAGCAACTCGGGCGTGGTGAAGAAGACCATGTTGTTCGGATAGTGATAGATGGAATTAACGAGGCATCCCTTGTCGATAATCAGGGACTTGAGCCCCGCCCTTTGCGCTTCTATGGCGCAGGCCATGCCGGTGGGTCCAGCGCCCACGACGAGGAGATCCGTGGACGAGCCAGGCCGGCCCTGAGCTTGAGCCCGGGCCAGCGTTTCGGGGATTTGTTCGGTGGACGAAAGTGATGGAGTCTTCATTGCGTCGGATGGGAAACGCTCATTTTAGCACCGGGCCCAATGTACATGCGCGCTTCGCCGCCCCGTCGCTGGTATAGCGTCTCCACTTCCCTACTTTTTCACGCACACCGAAACGCCATCGCGGATAGGCAGGATGGTGGTAAACAGTTCCTTCGAGTCATACATCAGTTTGTTGAATTCGAGGATGGCCTTGGTTTCCGCGTCAGGGTTCGGCTGGCGGAGTTTCCCGCTCCACAGGATGTTGTCGGCGATCAGCAGGCCTCCGCTCTTGAGGCGTGGGAGAGCCAGACGAAAGGCACGCGGGTAGTCGGTTTTATCGACGTCGCAGAAGATGATGTCGTATTGGTCCTTCTCCTCGGAAAGAAATTCGAGCGCGTCGCCCACGCGCACAGTGATGCGCTGGGTGACGCCGGCGCGATCGAAGTAGCGGCGCGCTTTTTCGGCGCGCTTGGGGTCGCCGTCGGTGTAGATGACGCGTCCGTCATCGCCCACCGCGCGCGCCCACCAGATGGTGGAGTAGCCGATGGCCGAGCCCATCTCGAAGACCTTCTTCGCGCCGCTAATAACCGCCAGCTGATAGAGCACGCGGGCTACGGCGGGGCCGACGATGGCGTAGTTGTTCTTGGTGGCATCGGCTTCCATGTCGGCGAGAACTTCATCGCGCGGAGGCAGCATGTCGTACATGTAGTCTTCGACTTCAGGGGCGGTGATTCCTCCCATGCGCCATTCGGGGGTTGCGGGACGATTGGTCATCTTGCTCCTTTGGGTTCTACAACTCTATTCTGACGCCGCGAAATGCATAGGTACTTCGCTTCGCTCAGCGATGACATGCATGAAAAATCGGATAAAACAGTTTATGAAATCGTCTGGCCCGGTTTCATCGCCAACACTTCTACGCCGGGCGCCAACTTCTGCAACTCGGCGGGCGTTCCCGTTAACGGCGGAAAGGTGCCGAAGTGCATGGGGATGACGGTTTCCGGGTGCAGCAGTTTACACGCGTAGGCGGCTTCGCGGGGCGACATGGTGAATAGATCGCCGATGGGCAGCATGGCGATTTTCGGCGCATAGAGGTCGCGGATGATGGCCATGTCGCTGAAGACGGCGGTGTCTCCGGCGTGGTAAAGCTTGACTCCGTTCGAAAACTCGAGCACGTAGCCGCAGGCTTCGCCGCCGTAGACAATCTGATCGCCATCCTGAATACCGCAGGAATGCACGGCGTGCACCATGGTGATCTTCACGCCGGCGACGGTCTGCGTGCCTCCCTTGTTCATGGGCGCGATCTGCTGGACGCCTTTTTTCTGCAGCCACAGGCACAATTCATAGATGCCAACGGCTACGGGATTGAGCTTCTTGCCTACGTCGACCGCGTCTCCGATATGGTCGCCGTGGCCATGGGTGCAGAGCAGCGCGTCGGCTTTCGTGACGTGCTTCTCGCTCTCAGGGCACATGGGATTGCCGGCAATCCAAGGATCGATGTAGAGCGTCTTCCCTTCCGGCGTCTCGACGCGAAAGGTGGAGTGGCCAAGCCAGGTGAGATGGATTCCTTTAAGATTCACGGAGCACTCTCGATGAAGCGGATCTGCAAGACCGCATTCTAGTGGCTTCGCGAAGAGCACGCAACGCGCGAACAGACCCATGCACATGGAGCACGATATTTTCCTCGACTAAAGGCATTCCGGTTGCGTCCAAAGTCGTGTATAAAAGATGACTTCATGCAAAATGATGGCTACATGCCCGAACTTAAAGTATTGCTTTCACGCGAAACCATTGCCAAGCGGGTCGCCGAAATGGGAGAACAGATTGCGCGCGACTTCCACGGCCAATCGATTATCTTTGTCGGCGTGCTCAAAGGCGCGGCCATTTTCCTGAGCGACCTGGCGCGCCACGTTCCGCTTGACGCCACCTTCGACTTTATCGGGGTTTCCAGTTACGGAAACCGGCCCATTGCCAAGGATGACCCGGCGGGCCACGCGGCTTGGGATTCGCTGGGCGAGGTGCGCCTGACCAAGGACATGGACCAGTCGCTGGCGGACCGCAACGTGATTCTGGTGGAGGATATTCTCGATACGGGACTTACGCTGAACTACATTTCGAAGCTGGTGCGGGCGCATCAACCGCGGTCGCTGCGGATTGCGGCCCTGCTCGATAAACCTTCGCGGCGTAAGCAGCCGATCGAGGCGCAGTACATCGGCTTCACGATTCCCGACGCCTACGTGGTGGGCTATGGCCTGGACTACGCGGAACGCTATCGCAATCTGCCGGACATCTGCGTGCTGGAGAATCCGCCCGCCGATCCTGAGATCTGAAAGCTGAGATCTGAAAGCTGCCAGGCGCAAATTAAGCGGCTGCTATGATGGACCCTGTGAAAACGACCGCCTCGCCGACTGTGCATGCTTCCGGGGTGGAACCACTTCTGCTGGAAGTGTCGGACGTGGTCAACACCACGCTTGACCTGGAAACCACGCTGCGGCGCGTGGCCGAACTGGTGCGCAAGGTCATCGACTACGAGATTTTCGCGATCCTGCTGCTCAACGAACCACTTCAGGAATTGTACGTTCGCTTCAACGTTGGATACCCACCCGGAGTCGCCGACCGGCTGCGCGTGAAAGTGGGTCAGGGCGTTACGGGGCGTGCTGCGCAGACTCGGCAGGCGGTGCTGGTTGCCGATGCCACGCAGGAAGACTTCTACATTGAGGCGCTGCCGAACGTTCACTCGGAGCTTGCGATCCCGCTGATCGTCAAGAACCGGGTGATTGGTGTGATCGATCTGGAGGCGCGCCAAAAAGGGTACTTCACCGAAGAACACAAACGGCTGCTGACGCCAATCGCTTCCCGCATGGCGGTGGGCATTGAGAACGCGCGGTTGCACACGCGGATCACACGCCAGGCGCGCACGCTGCTGCTGCTGAACGAAATTGCACGCGAAGTTACGTCCATTCTGAATCTGGATGAACTGCTCAAACGCGTTGCCGAGTTGCTGAACCGGCTGATTGAGTACCAGATGTTCAGCATTCTTCTGCTGGACCAGACGGGTGAAAAACTGCAGCACCGGTTCTCGCAGCGCTTCGAGGAGCGGCTGCATCTGAAGCACGACATCCCGCTGGGCCGCGGCGTGGTGGGCTACGCGGCGCAGGCCAAGGAAGCGGTGCTGGTGCCCGACGTCACGAAAAGCGAGCGCTACATCGCGGTGAATCCGGAGACGCGTTCGGAGCTGGCGGTTCCGCTGATCTACCAGGAAAGAGTGATCGGAGTGCTTGATCTGGAGCACACCCGCCGCGGCTATTTCACCGAGGATCACAAGCGCACGCTGACGACGCTGGCGGCGCAGCTCGCCATCGCCATCGAAAACGCGCGCTTGTACGAGGAAATTGCACGACAAGAACAGCGGCTGGAACGCGATCTGGCGCTGGCGCGCGAGCTGCAGTTTCGCTTGCTGCCGCATTCTCTGCCGAAGATGAAGTTTCTTGACGTGGAGGCAAAGTTTGTTCCCGCCCGCGCCATTGGCGGCGATCTCTACGATTTCGTCCCCTATTCGTTGGGCAGGCTGGGCATTGCGATTGGCGACGTGAGCGGTAAAGGCGCTCCGGCCGCCATTTATGCGGCGCTGGTCAGCGGCATTCTGCGTTCTCATGCTCCGATTGAGCCGGGACCGGCGGAGATGCTTTCGGCGGTGAATCTTTCGCTGGCGGAACGCAGGATTGCGGCGCAGTTTGTCTCCATCATCTACGCCGTGTGGGACGACGAGCAGCGCAGCCTGCTGGTGGCGAATTCTGGCTTGCCGCGCCCGATTTATTGTCATGACGGGAAAATCGAATTTATCGAGGCGACGGGGCTGCCGCTGGGATTATTCGACGAAGCCGACTATGACGAATTCACTTTCAATGCCAAGCCCGGCGACATGTTCGTGTTTTACAGTGACGGAATCCTTGACGCCCGCAACCGGCACGGCCAGTCGTTTGGACCGGAGCGAGTGGCGGCGATCGTTGCCGGCTGCGCGGCCAAGACGGCGAACTGCGTGGTAAACGAAATCTTCAAGGCCGTCACCGAGCACGCCGCCGGCGTGGAAACATTCGACGATCAGACGGTGGTCGCCATCAAAGTAAAAACCAGCTCGCCTTCCGGCAGACGCAAGTGAAACGCACACGGGAATCGCTGTCGTTACGTCCGCCCGCGTTTGCATATCATCGCGCGGGCTCGGGCACTGCGGAACTCTTCTGCGAGGCGGCCGCATTGGCCGACCTTGCCGAGCGGCATGGAACGCCGCTGTATGTTTATTCAGCGGCAATGATCCGGGCGCGCGTGAGCGCCTTCGCTCACGCTTTTCGCTCCGTTCCTCACACGCTGTGCTATTCGGTCAAGGCGAATTCGACCCTTGGCATTCTGCGGCTGGTGGCTGACGAGGGGGCTGGCTTTGACGTGGTCTCCGGTGGAGAACTGCAACGTGTTTTGCGCGCCCGCCAGAAATCTGCGGGCAACGTCGTGTTCTCGGGCGTGGGCAAAACAGCGACGGAGATGGAGCTTGCCCTGCGCTCGGGGATATTGCTGTTCAACATTGAGAGCGCTTCAGAATTAAATTTACTCTCGGCCACGGCGGCGCGATTGAAGAAACGGGCGGCGATCGCGATCCGAGTGAATCCCGACGTTTCAGCGAAAACTCATCCCTATATTTCCACCGGACTGCATCAACATAAGTTCGGAGTGCCGATTCCCGAGGCACGCGCGCTTTACGCGCTGGCGGCTAAGCAACCTTATCTGACCGTTGCAGGAGTGAGTGTCCACATTGGGTCGCAGATTACCGATGTCGGCACATTCCAAGAGGCGCTGGAGCTTGTCGCCGAACTCGTTCGCACGCTGCGCTTGCAGGGGCACGATATTCGCTACGTCGATGCCGGTGGCGGACTGGGAATTTCGTACGAAGGCGAGGGCGGGAATTTTGCCAAACAGATCGCGGCGTATGCCAAGGCGGTACTGGCTCCACTGCGCGGATTGAAGGTGCATCTACTACTCGAACCGGGACGATCGATTGTGGGACCTGCGGGCGTGTTGCTGACGCGCGTCATCTACAAGAAGACGAATCGCCGCAAGCGCTTTCTGATTGTCGATGCGGCGATGAACGATCTGGTGCGGCCTTCGCTCTATGGGGCGTATCACGAGATTGTTCCGGTGAGCCGTGGAGCGCGTGCGACTGAAGTGGTCGATGTGGTCGGTCCCATCTGCGAGACCAGCGACTTTTTTGCTCGTAACCGGAAACTTCCTCTGGTCAACGAAGGAGACCTGCTGGCCATTCTTGACGTAGGTGCGTATGGTTCGGTGCTGGCCTCGAACTACAACACGCGCGGGCGGCCGGCGGAAGTGCTGGTGGACGGGGCGAGGATTCGCCTGATTAGGAGGCGAGAAAGCCTTGCAGATCAGCTGAGGTTGGAGACGACCTAGGCGAAACGCTAGCGCCGAGGATTGCATGTTTCGCAAACGCTTCAACTCGATGGAAACCAGCGTTAAGTCCAGATTTAAGTTCAAAGTCCGCGAAGATCAGGGATGGCGGCGAATTACTCCGCGCCCACGTAGAAGCCTCTTCCGAGATCCGGCAGCGCTGCCCATGCTCGAGAGAATAAGTGACGCGCTGGTTTCGCGGGGGTATAGCGTTACAAGCCCCAAAACCGGATCGGCGTGTCACGGATGGTTTGTGGTTTCGTTTACCAATGTCCGGATAATGGTCATCCTCCTCGTGCGAAGAAGACGAGGCATGATCGAGTTTAGCGTCTCCAGTTGGCCAACTCAATCGCTGAGACAGCAGTGGCGGACGCGCACATCGACCTCTCCGAATTTCGTGGAATGGGAACGGTTGTGTGGCGCGATTTATGACATTCTTTCCCGAGAAATCAAACCTGAATCGCTTGGGTCGATGACCTATAGAGAGGCAGGAGAAGAATGACCTGCATCGACTCGCGGTTACAGCGATTCCAAGAAATTCGTCACCGCCCTTAGCACCGGCTCGGGCTGCTGAATGAAGAGCGCGTGCCCAAGATTGCGGAACTTCACATGGGCGTGATGGGGCAACAAGCGCGTGGCCAGCGCGACGTCCGCGTCGGACATCAGGCCGCCTAATTCTGGAGTGCCTTGCAGAAGCAGCGTTGGGCAGGCGATTCCGGGCAGTAAGGCTTCGCCGTCCCAGCCCGCGATCGATGAACCGTCGAGCGTCATCTCGTACGCGTCTGGATCGGCCTGCTGCACGCAGCGCGCCCAGGAAAGCAAATAGGCTTCGTCATTGCCGGGAAGTTCGCGGATCGTGCCCAACCGGTCGGTGCCGGGAATGGGCAGCGCGATTTTGCCGATGCCGTCCGCAATCTGCTCGACCGAGCCGCCCTTGCGCGCCAGATCGCGCAATCCGGTGAAAAGCGCAGTGTACATGGGGTTGCGCAGCTGCCGGGCAACGATCATGTTGTCGCCGAGAATCAGGGCGCGCACCAGTTCGGGATGGTCGGAAGCAACCCGCATGGCCAACATGCCGCCGAGCGAATGCCCGAACAGCACGGCGGGAGTGGAAACGTGCTCACGCAGAAAGCCCGCGATGTCTTCGGAATACTCGGGGCCGTGGTATCCGCGGGGTACGCGCGAGGACTTGCCGTGTCCGCGCAGGTCGGGCGCGTAGATGTGCCAGCACAGGCTCAGCGCGGGGATGACGGGCAGAAAAACTTGCCAGCGCCGGCCGAGTCCATGCAGCAGCACGAGCGGCGGCCCATTGGCTGGGCCTTCGGCGTAATTCAACTCAACGTTGGACTGAACATTGCCGGTGATGAAGGTGCGCTCGATGAGGCCGGGAAGGTTTTCGCTCACAAAATTGTCGTTCGCGCTGCCACTGCCATGATATCGCGACGGCACTAGCGTTCTCCCCACTTAAGCTTGGTGCCCAGCACTTCGAAAAATGTTTTCTGAAAGCGCAGCAGCCGGACAGTATGATCCGCCTTGACGCAGCGTATGATATCGCCGCCGCGCGCCGGCATGCCGACTTGTCCATCAAAACTGAGATAGGCTTCCTCTTTTTCGGTCATGATGTGGATTTCGATCTCGACCGTATCGCGCACGACCACCGGGCGGTGCGTCAATCCGTGGGGCGACACGGGAGTGATGACGAAGGCATCCACGTCGGGGTTGAGAATCGGGCCGCCCGCTCCCAAAGAATATGCGGTGGAACCGGTGGGCGTGGCGATGATCAGAGCATCGGAGCGGTAACCAGAAACGAACTCCGAGTCGACAAATAATTCGAAGTGATTCAAGCGGGCGATGGCGCTCTTGCTCACCACCACCTCGTTCAATGCGGCGTGGGTGGCGATGCACGCGCCGTCGCGGATCAGCGAGCCCGTCAGCAGCGATCGCTTGTCCACCAGGTAGCGCTCTTCCGCAATCGCTTCGAGCGCGGGATAAAGATCGGCCAGGGCAAGTTCAGTGAGGAACCCCAGCGTGCCCAGGTTGACGCCGAGGATAAGCGTGCCGGCTTTTGCCACCGCGCGCGCCGCCGAAAGCAGTGTGCCGTCGCCGCCCAGGACCAGCGCCAGATCCGGCGAGCGCGTGGCCAGATTGCCTCGCGGCAGCACGCTGCTCGCCGGAAAGTAAGCCGCGCTTTCCTGATCCATTACCACAGCGTAGTTGCGCTCTTGCAGCCATTTCTCAAGCGCTGGCAGAATTTCGGACAGCTCGGGACGGCCCGGCTTCGAGATGATGGCAACGGTTTTCTGGCGGGTTGAAGTTTGCGCGGGCGTGGACATGTCTTCGGACTTCCGATTGTACAGAATCAGCGGAGGTTGGGCGGCGGAAATTCGGCGTGCAGCAGGAATTCGCGATTGCCTTCGCCACCGAGGATGGGAGATTCGATCCAATCCATGCGCGTGCAACCGAGCTCCGCGAGGGCTGTTTCTACTCTGACCACGGCTGCCCGCTGCGCCGATTCGTCGCGCACGATGCCGCCTTTGCCCACCAGTTCCCTGCCCGCTTCGAACTGCGGCTTCACCAGGACCACGATCTCGATCGGAGCTGCTTGCGCGCGGGCATTGGCCGAAGCAGCGCGAATCACCGCGGGCAGCACGAGGGTCGCGGAGATGAAC
Source organism: uncultured Acidobacteriaceae bacterium (assembly GCA_963778255.1). Lineage (GTDB taxonomy): Bacteria > Acidobacteriota > Terriglobia > Terriglobales > Acidobacteriaceae > Acidiflorens. The sequence continues at coordinate 44,229 of CAVZUP010000150.1, read as the reverse complement.
GAGACATCCATGGTAATGAAGTCTATGGGTTCGCCCACATCGGCAGGTTCGAGATAGCGGGCGTTGGTTTTCTCCAGCAACCGCAGGCGGGCATGGTTGCGCAAGCCGAAATCCATCTGCCCGTAGCCGGTATCGACGGCAATTACCCTGGCGGCGCCGTGCTGCAACATGCAATCGCTGAAGCCTCCGGTGGAAGCTCCGATGTCGAGACAGATTTTGCCTTGGAGATCGATGTGCCATTGCTCGAGAGCTTTCTCCAGCTTGAGTCCGCCCCGGCTGACGTAGCGGAGATCCTCGCCCAGCAGGCGCAGCACCGAGTTTGCGTCAATCGACGCGCCTGCCTTCTCGATCTTCTGCTCGTTGACCAGAACTTTTCCCGCCAGGATGAGCGCTTGCGCGCGTTCGCGTGATGGCGTGAGCCCTCGCTCCACCAGCAATTTGTCGAGACGTGTCTTCACGGTGGTCAAATCGCGCACGGACGCGATGCAGCTAGCACCCGTTGCAGTGCAGAGTGTTGAAAGCGATTGGTTAACAGAAGGTTACAGGAGTAAGTTCCGGTTTTTCCACAAACTTTTCCTCGCTGCTGTTGAAAAGTCGGAAGAGATCGGGTGATCGGGCGATCTGGTCATCGGGCGATGGAAAGTCAACGACAAGAGTGTGCAACGCGGATCACCCGATGGCCCGATCACCCGATGATCCGATCAGTATTTATTTCTCAGCCAGCAACTTCTTCCAGCGTCTTCTCGTCGATATCGAAGTTGGCGTGGACATTCTGCACATCTTCGTTGTCTTCGAGGGCTTCCATCAGCCGGATCATCTGCGCCGCCTGCTGCCCTTCCAGCTTGATGTAGGTATCCGGAACCATGGCCACGCCCGATGAAACGGTGGTGATGCCAGCCTTCTTCACCGCCTCCAGCACGGCCTCGTAGGCGGAAGGCTCGGTCAGGATTTCCCAGTTTTCGCCCTCATCCTTCAAATCTTCGCCGCCCGCTTCCAGGATGATGTTCATCAGATCGTCTTCTTTGGCCGCAGACTTCGCAATGAGGATGTCGCCCTTCTTGTGAAACATATACGCGACCGCGCCCGCCGCCGCCATGTTCCCATTGTTCTTGCCGAACACGTGCCGGATTTCGCTCACCGTACGATTGCGGTTGTCGGTCGAAATCTCGGCCAGCAAAGCCACGCCGCCAGGGCCGTAGCCCTCGAGCACAAATTCTTCGTAGGTCAGTCCCGGCAGTTCGCCGGTGCCGCGCTGGATAGCGCGCTTGATGTTGTCGGCCGGCATGTTCTCGGACTTCGCCGCCAGAATCGCCGTCCGCAGCCGCGGATTCATGTCGGGATCTCCGCCGGACTTCGCCGCCATGGAGATTTCCTTGATCAGACGGGTGAAGATCTTGCCGCGCTTGGCGTCAAGCGCACCTTTCTTGTGCTTAATAGTTGCCCACTTAGAATGGCCGGACATAGTTCTACCTCATCTCTAGAGAACTTGAATTTCGCTGATTCTCGGAATTTGTTGATCCGCCCGCGGAGGAAATCACAGGATCAGCCTCGACATACCAACGTTCAGGCGAATGGAGATTATAGCATGGGGGAGGTGCGACTGTGTCCTGACAGAGCGCCTCTCTGTTCGCGCTTATAATCGCGACGGAAGGCGTTGGTTCGCTCAATCCTCCGCATTCAGGTCGGCCATCAGGTCGGAGACGTTGCGGAACGATGGCAGCCCGCCCCGGCGCGCCTCCTGCATGGCTGCGGCCGTTACGGCGTTGGGAGCCTTCACTTCGAAGGGCAGCGATTTCTCGGCCGCGACCCGGGTCAGCAGAACGCGGACCGCGTCCGAAACTGAAAGCCCCATGGCGGCGAGCGCCTTCGCCGCTCTTGCTTTTGTGCGCTTGTCGATGCGGACGTGAACCATCTCTGTCGTGGCCATATTCACCTGAGATACATTGTATCTCAGGTGAATGGAGACGATCAAGCCAGGACGCGGCGAAGCTCACTCTTTGCACAGAATCCGATGTGTGGGGCACGCCGGTACCAGCTCTGTAACGTTAGCGCGCCAAGTCCATGAGGTACTCTTTGTTCGGAGTCTCCATGTCTGCGAAAGCTCTCGATCGCGAACTCACCCAACTCGAAGCCTCTCGCTATCGCTTCGGCCGCAACGAAGCCGCCAGCGTGGTCAAGCTGCTGAATAGCCTCGACGCCGCGCGCTTCCCTGACCCGGCTTCGCTGATCCGCTTTCATGAGGCGCTGCTTTTTCTTCGAGCTTTCCCTCAGGGGCCTGCCGTGGTTCGGACCACCGAGCGCATTCTGAACGGCTTCCACAAGAAAATCGAAGCATTGCGCAAGGCTGGCGCTGACATGGACGAGTTCGATTCCTTTGCGACCTCCGGCATTGCGGGATCGGAGATGGAAGACACGCTCAGCTTCGATGTTGCCAGTTGGCTGGTCAAGCGCATGTCTGGCAAGGTTGAAATTGCGTGGGAAAACTACGAGCCCGGACGTGAGCTTGGCACGACGGGTCCGCGGTTTATGCCCTTGCTTGAAGACGATTCTTACGTCGAGGCCGACACGCCTTGGCGGCGATGGCTGGAAGCGGCTTCGGGTGGGGGAGGCAAGAAAGAGAATGCTACTCCGCCTTGGCTGATTGAGCGCTTCGCCAGTCTACCCCTGACGCCGATGCAGAAGGCTGAACTTTACGAATCTCTGCGCGTACCTTTGCGCTGGAAGCTGGAGAACTCGGCGATCACGCGCACGCGGAACTGGAAGCCGGTGCGCAGTGTTTTCTATCATGACGGGCCGCTCATCAGCCGCAGCCAGGTGTCGCTGGCTGAGGAGCTGGCGCGGCGTCCGGTGCGGCTGGCGCGGCTTTCGCATCGGCAGGGCTTGCAGGTCATGGATTTGATCCGCGAAGTCATGGTGGTGCGTTATCGCGAACTTTATGGCACCACGCTGGGCGATCCGGCGTCGGTAGTGCGGGCCGATGTTGGTCGCGGCGTCTCGATCTATCTCTGGAACCTTCCACCCGATCGCCGGTTGCCGCTGCGCGCTTATGTTGCGGGATTGACGCTGAAGAATGGCGTGCCGATTAACTACATCGAAGCCATCGGACTCTGCGAGTGGATGGAAGTCGGCTTCAACACGTTTTATACGTTCCGCGGCGGCGAAGCGGGATGGGTCTATGCGCAAGTCCTGCGCTCGCTGTGTCACTTCATGGGGACGACTTGCGTCTCCGTCTATCCGTATCAACTGGGACATGACAACGACGAGGCGATTGAATCGGGCGCGTTCTGGTTTTATCGCAAGCTGGGATTTCGGCCAGGACGGGCGGAGTTGCAACGATTGGCGGAACGGGAAGAGGCGAAAATCGCAAGCGATCCCAAGTATCGGACTCCTGCGCGCACGTTGAAGCGTCTGGCGGCCGGGCACGCCTTCTACGAATTGCCGGGCAGCGAGGTAGGAGCGTGGGACAGCTTCAGCACACGCAATGTTGGTCTCCGAGTGAATCGGCGGATGGCGCTCGAATTTGGTGGCGCCAGCGGTCTCATGCGCACGGAGGCGGCTCGCTCGCTCGCCCGCATTCTCAAGGTCAATCCGTCTTCATGGACTCGTCTGGAGCAGACGAGCTTTGAGAATTTTGCGGTGGTTCTCGCGCTGGTGCCCGATCTGGCCGGGTGGAAGCGCGAAGAGAAAGATGCGCTCGTCGAGATCATTCGCGCCAAGGCCAAGCCGAACGAGATGCTCTATCTCCACCTGACGCAGCGGCATGGAAGATTGCGCGATGCGCTGCTGAAGCTTGGGTCTCCGATCGCGTGATGAATCCGCGCGTTCAGAGGCCCGGCGGGAACAGCAGGCCTCTGCGCCTGAACTTGAACCGGCTCGTTTGACCGTGTATAAAGACATAGGAAGCACGATGCCGGTTGCCGTGTTGAACCGCTGCTGGTGCAGTGTGCAATCAGGGCATCGGGCTTTGCCGTGCAGACTTGATTCTCCCTCGAACGTCTGCAAAAGGTTGATTTTAAAGCGGAAGTGGTGGAACTGGCAGACACACCATCTTGAGGGGGTGGCGCCGAAAGGCGTGGGGGTTCAAATCCCCCCTTCCGCACCATCGCATTGCTTCCAGCAGATTACTCGCACTATCCGCTGCTGAAGATCGACATTTGAATCGGGCTGAGCCCGGACGGAGTTTTTTCGCCATGACCATTTTGATCGTAATCATTCACGTAATCGTCTGCTTTTTTCTGATCGCGGTGGTGCTGCTGCAGAGCGGAAAGAGCGGCGACCTGGCGGCGGCTTTTGGCGGTCAGGGCAGCCAGACGGCATTCGGACCGCGGGGCGCGGCTTCGGTTCTTTCCCGAGCAACGACCTGGTCGGCGGTTATTTTCATGCTCACATCGATTACGTTGTCAATTTTTGCCGCGCGTAAATCGGGGCCCACGTCCGTGCTGTCGGGCGTAAAGGCATCAACGACCAACTCGCAGCCGGCAAAACCTGCGGCTCCGCCGAGCCCGGCGCCTACACAGAAATAAATTGTTGGTGATGGCCGGGCGAAGACGCCCGGCTCTCCATCGGCCGGCTCCCCTCAGCTACGCCACCAGGAACGGATTCTCTTCCCTTTCTTCTCCGATGGTTGTCTTCGGGCCATGGCCTGGAATCACTACGGTCTCATCGGGCAGCGTCAAGACGCGGTCGTGCAGCGAGCGCATGATTTTTTCGAACGATCCTCCGGGGAGATCGGTGCGTCCGATGCTGCGCGCGAAGAGCGTGTCGCCGGCGATCAACAATTTTTCCGCGGGAAAATAGAGGCAGACGCTTCCCTCGGTGTGACCGGGAGTGTGGAGAACGTTGGCCTTGAGATTGCCCGCCTGCAACGTCTCGCCATCCGCAATGCTCGCCTCGATCGTGACCGCTCCCGGCGTGGCCATGCCTAGCCACGACGCCTGCACGTCGAGCATTTTCAGCAGCGCGTAATCGTTCTGGTTGAGCAGGATCGGCGCCCCGGTCAGCGCGCGCAGCTTCATCGCTCCGCCAACGTGGTCGATGTGGGCGTGGGTGATGACGATCTGCTTCACTTCCAGCTTGTACTGGCGAATGATGGCGAGGATGTCCTCAATGTCGTCTCCGGGATCGATGACCATGGCTTCGTGCGTGGTCTCATCGCCGATGACGGAGCAGTTGCACTGCAGCGGGCCTACGGGGAGGATTTTGTGGATCATGCACTCCGATTTTCGCTCAGCGGGAGAAAATCTGCACCAGGTCACACGAGGTTAGAGGTCAGATTGCAGAGGTAAAACCCTTCCATTGAAAGCGAACGGTTCTAACCTCTACAATCTGACCTCTAACCTTTCCCTACGATGCCGCCGCTAGCTGCCCCGTTTTCTGATCGGAGCGGAAGCGCAGGAGCGCGGCTATGTTGCCGGCTTGGTCGAGACCGGCATTCTGCTTGAGATAAAACAGTTCGATATCGCGACGGATGGCGATGGGGATGATGGCGTCGCTGACGTCGGCTAGTTCGCGCGTTGGGTGTCCGCAGGCTACGCACAACGGAATCGAGTGGGCATCGAGATGGCCGCAGTGCGGGCACTCGGCCGCCCGGGCAGAGTAGTTCTCGCTGAGGAAGATGGTCTGCACTTCCCCGGTTTCGAGCGCTTGCAGAACGCGGCGCAGGCCGGTGACTCCGCGGCCGTTCGACTTGGCCAAGTCCAGCGCTTCGCTGACTTTTGTCGAGGCGCGTTCCGCGATCCAGCGCTTCAGCACGGCGGCGGCGCGATCACGTATCTCTTCATTCGAGACGCTCGCCACATCAGCGGAGAAGCGGCCGATCAGGCGCTGCTTCACGTAGGGGTGAAGGTTGGACTCGAACTCCGGCCAGTTGGCATCCTGGGAACCGACGATGAGCCGTTCCCAGGTTCCTTTCTCGAAGTCCATCCGCAGCCGCTCGGAAACCGCCTTGAAGTGCTGGAGCGCTTCTTCGGCTACCCGGCGCTCGGCATGGCCACCTTCGTAGCCGTTATAGCCGTAGCTCGAACCGTTGCGCGAGAGCATGTGGACGATGGCTCCGCGTTCGCGCAGATCATCGAGGCGAAAATCGAAGAAACGGGCGCGCTGGCGGTCGACCATGGCGACGCAGAGCGCAGGCTGGGCTCCGAGCAAGGCGGCCAGCGGCTTCAACTGGAAGCGCGGCTGGAGATAGATGTGCGTGCCTCCCAGCTGCGGAGGCAGTTCGTATTGCTTCCAGAAATTTTGCGCGGCGCAGGCGAAGACGGCCATGCCGCGGTTGTTGCCGCGCAAATTCGTCGCCAATTCGAGGACGCGATCGAGGTCGGCGTGCAGGAATCCGTTTCGGCCCTGCGCGGCGGCGCTCTTCAGAGCTTGCTTGACGACGTCTTTGGCGACGATTGCCTCGCGACGATGGGAACGATCCTGGGGAGGATCGGGTTGAAGGTAAAAACTCAGGGCACACGCCCCTTTGGATTCATCTGCCTGAAAAGATGCCAACTCACGGATTTCATCTCGGGTCATCATCTCAAAGCTCCTTCAATACTGAGATGCTTGTGCTGGGTAGGATGTTTAGATGCGAGTTTTGACCAGTAGTTCCTGATGGAACTCGTTGGCGATGGAAGGCGCGTTGCGAACGCAGTCGCGTGCCCGTTGCACGGATTCGCGCACGGCCTCCGGATGGCGGCCGGTGATGGCGGCGATTTCATTGAGCGAGAAGCCCTCGATCCCATAGAGGAGAAAGGCTTCGCGGTCGGTGCGGTCGGCGCCACGGAGCGCGGCTTGCACCAGGGCAATCATTTCATCGGAATAGGCAGCCTGCTCCGGAGTGGAGACGCGGCGGTCAGGGATGGCGCTCTCGCGTGTGAAACTCTCGTCGGGTTGATGGAACTGGAGTTCCGCTTCGTCGGAGGCCTCGACGTTTTGCCTGCGGTTGCCGTCTTCAAGATGGACGGAAGACCCCAGTTCCTCCAGGCGCGCCGTCATCTCGTTCATGGCTTGCAGCGCGAGATGGTACAGCCACGGTTCGAGGGTCAGTTTTTCCGGGCGGTAGTGGTCGCCGAGGGCTCGGGCAATGACTTCGTTCACGACTTCGGAAGTGGAGAGACCGTCTTCGGAAATGGAGCTGGGAATCTCTTCATCGGCGCGGCGGAAGTAGAGTTCGCGTTCCACAAAACGTTCGAGCCGCGAAAGGTTGGCATTCACGTAGGAGCCAATATCATCGGCCGAAATGGTGGGCGGCATGACCGCCGCCAGCGTCTGCTCAAAAGGAACGCCGGGTTCAGGAGATTCCTGCGGGCCGCTGCGCCAGCGGCGCCATTTGTGGCTGGAGCGCAGCAGTTCCTTGTGCCGCCCAATCTGCTGGATGAGCTCGTCGAAAGCCGCCTTGATGGCCGCGGTGGGGCTGGGAGCCTTCTCTTCTGCGGTCAGTTGGCCCGAGGGCAGACGCAGATTCAGCGAGACCAGCGCTCCCTCGCGCTGCGAATTCTGATCGAGGATCGCCTTCAGATGGACGAGCTCAGGCCGGAAGACCTGAAGGCGCTTCTGCACCTTCTCGATCTGGTGGCTGATTTCTTTTTCTATGTCGGGAGTTTTATGGACCTTGTAACTGACGTGAACGTTCATTGTCGCGCCTCGAACGCGGGAGAAGATTCCCGTGAAGCTGCGGTCCCTTACAAAATCATTGTACACCCGGTGGGAAGAGGCGAAGAGAGGTTTCGCCGGCTCTTCCCTTCCCATTTTTGCGCGTCTATTTTACGTATACGGAATCCTTGGTTAATTCCTCTGGCATGTCCGGGATCGGCGGGAATTCACGCGAGACGCCTTTGAATAGGGCGACCGTGAATTCCGAGCGTCTGGTGCCGTCGTGCACGGCGATCTTGTGCTTGTCGTTTTCCGAATAGCCCTCCCAGAGCGACACGCCGGCATAGGCGCCATCCTTGCGCAGGATGTAGTAGGTCATGTCGACAAAATTCAGCTTGGTCATGTCGTTGTTGTAGTTTCGGGCGATGCGCTTGAGGGCGTCCATGCCAGCTTCGAGCGGCGACATGCCGCGGCGCATGTTCTCGACGATGGTATGCGCTCCGGCCACTTTGATATTTTCTTCTCCGCTGCCGGTCGCGCCGGCCGAGCCCACGTCCTGATCGGTGTAGCAGCCGGCGCCGATGATCGGCGAATCGCCGCAGCGTCCAGGAAGTTTGAAGGCGAGGCCGCTGGTGGTGGTGACGCCAGAAATTTCACCTTTGTCGTTGAGCGCGGAGCAGTGGATAGTTCCGGTCGGCGGCGAAAGAACGCGGCGGATGGCGGCCATGCGAAATTCCGGCTCGATGCCCAGGCGAGTGGCGTGCTCTTCGAGACGCTGAATGCGGTCTTTCCACAATTCAGATTGCGGCGAAGTCGCGGGCAATGGCGGCTTCCATTGCGGGTCAGACATTCCCGGTCCCCACCAGTCGTCGGTCGAGTGATTCTCTTTCCAGAGCAGCCAGATCTTGCGCGAGCGTTCGGTGAGCAGATTCTCGCGCGGAAAGCCCAGGGCGACGGCGAATCGTTCGGCGCCTTCGCCGACCAGCATGACGTGGCCGGTATGCTCCATCACAGCTTTCGAAACGAGCGATACATTTTTAATGTTGCGGACGCCGCCCACCGATCCAGCGCGCCGCGTGGGTCCATGCATGCAGCAGGCATCAAGTTCGACTACGCCTTCCTCGTTGGGCAGGCCACCGAGTCCCACGCTATCGTCGTTCGAATCGTCTTCCGGCCCCTTTACCACGCGGATAGCGGCGTCAAGCGTGTCGCCTCCGCTCTTCAGAAAAGCGAAGGCGTCGTCGAGGTAATTGAGGCCATTCTTGGCACTGATAATAATCGGACGTTTGCCCGCGCCGAACCATCCATCGGGGTGGGCTGGAGATTTGTCTTGCGCGTTCAGATCATTTGGATTGAGGCCAGTGGCGAGCGATGCAGCAATTGCGGAACCTAGAAATCCACGACGACTTATGGACATGAATTCTCCATACTCGGGAAACGGCAGAAGCATACCACGAAGGAAAGCGGAACTGGCGCGGAGGGCTGGTTTCGTAGTGGGTCAGTTTCCACAACGCTGGCTACCTGCTTGTGAACGGACGATCCTGGAGTTGTAAGCGCTCTGGGATATTATGCCACCTGAGATCAAGCTACCGGTACGTGATGGTTTGGCGAATGAGCCGCATCATGATTCGAGGACTCCCGTCGGCGGGTGTAAACCAGCGTCGGCGCTCGGTCCAATTGCCGTGGTCATCGTAAATGACTTCCCACTCGACGCTACCGGGCCGGTGGGTAGAGACATGATTGGCATCGACAAACGTCTCAGATCCGGTCATCTCTTTGCCTGATGAGTCAAAGACCATAAACTTCGTGGGGGCTCCCTCAAGGTCAAATTGAAAGCGAGCGTGGAAGATTAGTTTGGCTTCTGGATCATAGAATTTTTGTTCGCCCCAATGCTTCCCGTCGTCATATTGGACAACCAACTTCCCCGGAATGGGGGAAGAGTCATCGCCGTCCCCAAGCTTGAACGGGTCGGTGTTTTGCTCGATAACCCGACCTTTGGCGTCATACTTGAACTCTACGTGATACCACTGCTTTAGCTCGCCTCCGCTTAGATCAGACACCTTCAGATCAATTACACGATTTTGGTCGTCAATAGTCTGAACTTGCTGGAAGACTTTGCGCCGGTCGTCGCCAAGTCTGCTCAACGTGGCTGTTTTTCCAGAGTAAGAAATTTCAGTAAATAAAGGCGATCCACCGTACTCGACGTCCAGATATTCGTATCCCAACAACCTCCCTCGGGCATCGTATTTGAAATTCAAGTAGTGGTTCCATTCAACCTTGTCACGTCCTGCGCGAAAGTCTGAAAGTTGGCCATGATCGTCGTAGGTCCACTGCTGCCACTCTTGCCAATCTGCGCGGTTTGTAGAGTGATAGTCAACTGTTTGGGAGTGTAGCCTCCCATCGCGGAGGACATTCGTCAATGTCGAGGTACCTAGTGAATCCTCGAAGATTCGTTTGATTAGTCGTTCCTGGTCGTCGAACTTCAGAGTTGTAGAGGTGTGATAAGGGTGTGGATTTTGGCTGGGCAACTGCGCTTCTTGTCGCTGAACTTCCGCGACGGGCCCTTTCATGTCGACTGTGTTCTCGAACTGTAAGCTACCTTGCAAAATCACCGTCATCTGCGAAAAAATCGGCGGGTTTTTCGGAGGACCCGGAAGGTCTGCGATGGCTTCGGCTGTTGGCAGGGTGGACATCTGGGCCGTCGCGAAACTGCATAGCACCGCACAACAGACGAGAAACGTCAACGGCAGGCATCGCATGCGGATTATCTTACGACGCGTACGGCGTACTGGCCAACAGGCTGGGGAAATCAGGCCATAGCGCTCACGACCCGGCTTGGCTGGATTCAGGTTCCGCTAGGATCACGGGCAATTCGACAACTGGCTTACTACCTGCATTCAGACCCCAACCACCCGCAGCAGCCGTCCGACGCCTTCGCGAAAAATATCCGGTTCCGTGATCAAGCTCAGTACAAGATGGCCTTCGCCCGCAAAATCGTAAAAGTGGCCGGGATGAACGCTTACATTTCCGTGCCGCAACAAACGAATGGCAAGATCCTCGTCGCTTTCGATGGCGGGGACGCGCAGCACAACGTACCATCCGCCTTCGACCAGCAATCTTGTGCACGAGGGATGAGCGATGAGCTGGCGGTCGAGTTCCGCAAGATTCGCACGCACGCGATCGAGCAGAATCGGCTGGATCTGTTGACGCTGATCGAGCAGCACTCCGGCGGCGAGCTGCACGGGCGCGTTCATGGAGAGATAGGTGTCGGCGATGATTTCGAGACGCGCTCCCGCCTCGGCGACTATTTTCTGCGGACCGCTGGTTGCCACCCAGGCAAGTTTCATTTGCGGGAGAGCGGAGATTTTGGACACTCCGCTGAGCGTGAAGGTGAGCGCGCCTTCATTGCTGACGAAACTGCCGCGGGGAGCGCCGTCATGCGCGTAGTCGAGAAAGACTTCGTCTACGATCAAAGCAAGGCCGTAGTCGCGGCAGAATGCGTTGAGCGCCGCGGTCTCTGACGCAGACACATACGAACCCGTCGGGTTGTTGGGATGGACCAGGATCACGGCTCGCGACTGGGCGGTTGCTGCTTTGTAGAGCGAATCGAAATCGAGTTGCCATCCGTGATCGTAGAGCAGCGGGTACGGGACGAGCTTCACGTCGGCAAGATCGGCGAGGAACTCGAACAGCGGGTAGCTGGGCTTGGGCACCAGAATCTCGTCTCCGGGATTGCACAGCAGGCGGAAGACGTAGGAGTAGGCTTCGCTGGTGCTGGTGGTCAGAACCAGGCGCTCGGGATCGAGATCGAAAACCTCGTGCGACTCGCGATAGTAGCGGCAAACGGCCTGGCGCGCTTCGAGCAGGCCGCGCGGCTGCGGTTCGTAGTGCATCGCCTCCGGATTGGCCAAGGCGGCTAGCACGGCTTCAGCATCAGGCCGGACACCAGCTTCGGTCGGATTTGAAACCGTGAGGTCCAGAATTTGTTGTCCGGACGCACGCGCCTCGTGCAGCACGCGCGTCAGTGCGTTCGGACTGAGGCGCCAGCTTGTGCGGTGCGAGAACATAGGTTCCAGCGGTTACGGTTTCAGGAAGAATCCTAGCTGCTCGGGAGCAGGCAGCGTCTTAAGGGTCCAAAACTGGCGTTGGGAGGCTTCGACGGCAACGATTTTTGCCTGCACCTCCGACCTCAGATTGTCGTAGCGAACCAGAACATTGTCCAGCCAGTACGGCTGATTCTCGCGCGCCCAGGCTTCGGTGTACATCTTGCGCGTTTCGGTGATGGCGTCGCGCAGGCTCTCGAGTCTGCCGTTGATGTCGACAATTTCGTCGAGGTCGCTTTGCACGCGCGGCAGGTCGGCCTGGTTCTGATAGGCGTCCCAGTAGTAATGGCTGATTTCGGATGTGAACTGGAGCTTCAATCCCAGCGTATCCAGATGCCGAGCAGCAAAGAGCATGTCGTCAAGCGTCTCGGCGTGGAGATGGGCCTTGGCACGATTGTGCAGCAGCGATTCGGCAGCGTGTTCGGCTCCGAGGCGCAGATCGTGGGTAACTGGCAACGCCTTCGCGGCCGTGTTGGCGCCGGCCTCGCTGAACGGATCGGACCAGAACAACTCGTCGCTGGCGTTGTCCAGCTTGACTCCTGCGAGAAGCGTATTGGCACGGTCGAGATTCTCGATCGCATCGGAGAAAGTCCGGTCGTCATTGCGATAAAAGGCCCAGTCGTAGCTGTTCTTGAAATCATCGATGCTTGATTCGCCCGGCTGCCAACTGGCGACTGCTCCGAAGACTAACCCCGGCCAGGTCATGTCAAGGAGGGATTCGCCGTCGTCATTCCAATTCGTGTTGAGCGCGCCGAGCGCCTGATGCTTCTGGCCGTCGCGAACAAAGTTCCGGATGTTCACGAACGCGCTGTCGAAGTCCGGCCAGATCGCCCGCCAGTTGCCCACTCCGGGCGCGACCACCACGCGCAGTCCGGCGTTGGTGTAGGGCGTGATGATGTTTTCAAAGCTCGGCTTCGGATCGTAGTCCCAGGGAACGGCGATCATGTCTTTGGGGAGGATGGTCAGCAGTTCGGGATACTTGACTCCGATGTCGCCCCAGAACATGAGCTGCTTGTGATAGGGCTGCATGATCTCGAAAACTTTCTGAAGATGTTCAAGATACACGCGGCCCAGTCCCTGCTGCGCGGCGAGCGCTTTTGTCTGGCCCAGGCCGAGCTCGAAAGTCTCGTCGGCTCCAATGTGGAAGAACGTGCCGGGAAACAAGGGCACGACCTCGCCATAGACCTGGCGAATGAAATCGTAGGTCTTGGGATTGGTGGGCGTGAGCACGTGTCCGTGGGGCGTTTCGGCGAGGTCAGAATAGATTTCATACTTCAGAAATTGATGCAGATGTCCGAAGGCCTGCTGCTCGGGCAGGAGCGTGACGTAGTACTTCGCAGCGTACTCGACCAGTTCCTTGATCTCGGCGGGGGTTAACGCCGCTTCTTTCGGCGCAGCTTCTCTTGGCGTGTCCTCTTTCGGCGAGACCAGCGGCTGGGTCTGGAAGTCGAAGACGTGTTCCATGTTGAACCCGACGAGGTTGATCTTGTACTCCGCCAGGGTGCGGATCTGCATTTCCAAATAATCAAGCGTGGGGATGGGACCGCGGCTGATATCGTCCGACACGCCGCGCCACTCCATGCTTGGCCAGTCGCGGATTACGAGCGCCGGAATTACTAGCGCCTTTTCCCTGGCGCCTTCCGGGTGCAGCAACTGGCGAAGCGTCTGTACGCCGTAGAACAGCCCCTGGGCGCTGCGGCCGGCGACCAGCACTCCGTAGTCGGTTACGCGGATCACGTAGCCCTGCTTGCCTAGATCGTCGCTGCCCAGGTCGTCGACTTTCACTCCCTGCGATTCGAGATACGAGCGCAAGCCGCGATCGGTCAGGCGTCCTAGAGAAATATGCCCCGGCGTCTTCGGAGCGGCGTTCACGGGCTCGATCGCCAGCTTCATTCCAATGCGATCGTGAATCTCTCTCTGCAGAGTTTCTGCCGCAACGCGGTCTTCGAAATTACTAATGAGGATGGTGGTCGAGGGCTTGATCACAATCCTGCCTTCGGCGAGGCGGACTTCCTTCGGCGCGGGCAGGATCTTGAGGGCGCGGACGGGATCGCTGACCTGGGCTAGGGCAACAAGTGGCAGACAGGCGAAGCAGGCGAAAATCCATTTAATAATTTTCATGACTGGGCCGAATGGCGAGAGTAGCAGGTGCGATTGGGCGGCGACAAGTTTCGAGTTGTGCCAGCATCGGTCGCGGGATAGAGCGTGCGATACCTCTCAGCGACCTCTGTGCACTGTACTTGCTTTAGCGGTCGGAATATCTTATGGTATGAATTATTCGTACCAGTTCGAGGGTTAGTTTATGCCAACCAATGTCGAGAAGATCAGTATCGCGTTGCCGCCGGAGATGGTGGCGGTTGTGCGTCGGGCAGTCGAGACCGGGGAATACGCCTCCAGCAGCGAGGTGGTACGCGATGCCCTCCGGGACTGGACACAGAAACGCAGCATGAGGCAGCAGGGCATCGACGAACTGCGCCAGGTGTGGCGACAGGCGATGGAAGACAAGACTCCCGGTGTCCCGGTCAAGGAAGTACTGGATCGTCTGGAGCGTAAGTACCGGGCTTTGGCGGATGCGGCCAAGTAATGCAGGTTGAATTCTCCAGCTTTGTTGAAGGCGACCTTGACGCTATCGCCGACTACATCGCGCAGGACAGTCCGACGCGGGCAGTGAGCTTTCTCCGGGAGATCGGCGCGCAAATTCACAAGGTTGGACAGAATCCCTTGCTCTACCAGTTGCGGCCCGAAATCGGCGAGGGCGCGCGAATGGCGATCGTGGGGCGGTATGTGATTTTGTTTCGAACCATGCCGGAGTGCGTCAGGATCGAACGCGTAGTCTATGGAGGCCGTGATCTTCTGGCTTTGTTCCGGCGCGAGGAATGAACGGAGAGAGAACCATCGGACCTTCGCCTCGCTGGGACGGGGCGGCGCCCCGTCACCGCACAACCTCATCTCTGCCTTATCCCTACTTCCCGAACGCTTCCTTATTCACCACATACGGCATCTTCGTGACATCTCCGCCGTAGTTCCCTTCCAGCACGTCGATTAGTCCCTGCACGCAGCGTCCGGCCATACCTTTATTGGGGTCTGGAGACAATCGCGTGATGCGGGCGGCGCTGGCGAAATGCGGCAGCAACCGGCAGCGGTCGGCGATGGCGGGATCGCGCAGGGGCGAATCAGCCGGCAAAGGTTCTTCTTCGTAAACATCGAGCGCGGCGCCGGCGATCCAGTTCTCGCGCAGCGCTCGGGCCAGGGCGGCTTCGTCCACGACCGGACCGCGCGAGGTATTGACGATCATGGCGGTGGGCTTCATCATGCGCAGCGTGGTTTCGTTAATCAGGTGATAAGTCGGCGTGGCGCTTTCGCCTTCGCGCAGCAAGGGGACGTGCAGACTGATGAAATCGGCGGAGCTTAAAGCCTTGTGCAACGTGGTGTAACGAATGGTGGCGCGCTCGCGGCTGATACCACGTTGGAAACGGAGGTCCTTCACCTCCTGGATCGCCTCAATGTAGTCATGGTTTTCATAGGCCGGATCGAAGCACAGGATATTCATGTCGAATCCCGCGCATTTCTTGATGAAGGCCAGGCCGATGCGTCCAGTGCCGATGACGGCTACAGTCTTGCCGGTAACTTCGTCGCCCAGAAACGGCAGGTACGGATGCCAGTAGCTCCAGCGATTCTCGCGCGTGAGCTGTTCCGCGGCCCAGAGTTTGCGGGCTAGCGTACCCATCAGGAAGAAGGCAAACTCGGCGGTCGCTTCGGTCAGAACGTCGGCGGTATGTGTGAATGGGACTTTGTACTGGTTGGCGTCGGATCGGTTGATGTTGTCAAAGCCCACAGCAAACTGCGCTACGACTTTGAGTGTGCCTTGTCCCGCCGCGAAAACCTCGGCATCGATCGGATCGCGCAGCGTGGTAATCAGTCCATCGACACCGGACTTCACCTTTTCGATAATCAGGCTTTTCGGCGGCGCTTCGGGTTGGGGATAAACTTCCAGGTCGTATCCCTTGTGACGAAGAATATTGAGGGCGTCTCCGATATCGCAGGTGGCAAAAACGCGGATCTTCTGGGTCATGGGCTGGAACAGTGTATCGCGAATTGCTTGCTAGAGAGCCGAGCGCCCCCGCCAGGCATCGGCAGACCGGCGAGACGCCAGTCGCTCCACGAACTACAACTCGCGAGGTTCGGGCCGCGGAGCAGCCGAGGCGGCTTGGGCGTGATGACGGACATCGGCTCCCAGAACCCAGAAGATGACATCCTCAGAGATGTTGGTGGCGTGGTCGGCGATGCGTTCTAAATTGCGCGCCACGAGAAGAGCATCCAGCGCCTGCTGAGTGACTTGCGGCTCTTCGTTCATCTTTCGCACGAGCACAATAAAGGCTTCGTCGCGCATGCGGTCGACGACGTGATCCATTTCGAGCACGGCTTGCGCTAGCTCGGCTTTGCCCTCGACGAACGACTCCAGGGCCCGGCGCACCATGGCGCTGACGGCGGTGGCCATGCGGCCGATATCGACCGGCAACTCTACGGCCGGCAAGTCGATCAGGTCCATGACGCGCTCGGCGATATTTACAGCTTGATCGCCTACGCGCTCGAGGTCGGCGTTGATCTTGGTGACGGCCAGAATAAAGCGCAGATCGACGGCCGCCGGCTGCTGCGTGGCCAGGATGTCGAAGGCCAGTTCGTCAATTTCGCGCTCGGCGGCGTTGATGAGGCTCTCGTTTTCGAGGACGAGCTGGCAGCGGGTGAGGTCGCGTTCGGTATACGCCTGAGTGGCGCGATCAATCGCCAGTTCCGCCAGACCGCCCATGCGGAGCAGTTTCTCGCGGAGATCCTCCATTTGCTGCTGAAAGCGCGTGCGCATTTATCCGAGACCTCTTTATCCGAATCTGCCGGTGACGTAGTCTTCCGTCCGCTTGTCGGACGGATTGGTGAATATCTTTTCTGTTTTATCAAACTCGATCATCTTGCCCAAAAGAAAAAAGCCGGTAAACTCGGCCACCCGGGCGGCCTGTTGCATATTATGCGTCACAATCACGATGGTGTATTGCTCTTTTAACTGAAAAATCAGCTCCTCGATCTTGCCGGTCGAGATGGGGTCGAGTGCTGAACAAGGTTCATCCATGAGCAGAACTTCGGGCTGTACGGCCAGCGCGCGGGCAATGCACAGGCGCTGCTGCTGGCCTCCGGAGAGGCTGGCGCCGGATTTTTTGTGCAGCGAATCCTTCACTTCGTCCCACAACGCGGAGCTGTTCAGCGATTTCTGTACGATTTCATCCAGCTGCTTGCGGTTGCGGAAGCCGTTCAGCTTGAGCCCAGCAGCCACGTTGTCGTAGATCGACATCGTCGGAAAGGGATTCGGCTTCTGGAACACCATGCCGACGCGGCGGCGCAGCTGGGTGGCCGAGGTTCCGTTATAAACGCTGAGATCCCCGATGTGCACCGTGCCCTCGACCCGCGCCTCGGGAATGGTCTCGTGCATGCGGTTCAGGCAGCGAATGAAGGTGGATTTTCCGCAGCCGGAAGGACCAATGAGCGCGGTCGCATGATTGGCGGCCACGACGATATTGATGTCGAACAATGCCTGAGTCTTGCCGTAGAAGGCATTCAGGTTTTCGACCGTGATTCCGACGCCCATAAATCCTTAAGCTCCCGACAAAGTTCCGTGCTTGACCGCGATGCGGACGGCAGCAACCGCGCCCACGATAAGAATAATTAAAACCAGCGCGCCTGCCCACGCCTGCCGATGCCATTCGTCGAAGGGCGAGATGGCGTAGGTGAAGATCTGCAAGGACAGGGCCGCAGTCGGCTGGTCCGTCTTCCAGTTCCAGAACTGGTTGCCAAAGGCGGTGAAGAGCAGCGGCGCGGTTTCTCCGGCCACGCGCGCGAAGGCCAGCATGACGCCGGTGATGACTCCCGAGGTGGCCGTGCGCAGCGTAATCGAGATGGTGGTGCGCCAGCGTGAAACGCCCAGCCCGTACGCAGCTTCGCGGATGGCTTGCGGCACGAGGAGGAGCATCTGCTCGGTGGTTCGTGCGATGGTCGGAACCATCATGATGGCCAGCGCCACGCCTCCAGCCAGCGCGGAGAAGTGCTTCTGGCGCATCACCACCAGGCCATAAGCCACAATGCCGATCACGATCGAGGGCACGCCGTTCAGTACATCGGAGACAAACCGCACGATATCGCCATAGCGGTTGCGCCCGTATTCGGAGAGAAACACGCCCGCTCCGATCCCAAGCGGCACGCCGAGCAGGCTGGCAATCGCCAGAATGACCACCGATCCGGCGATGGCGTTCGCCATGCCGCCGCCAGGTTCGCCTACCGGCTTTGGAGTCTGAGTCAAGAAAGCAAGATTGAGCGAGCCGATGCCCTTATAGACCAGATACGCAAAGATGGCAAAAAGCGGCAACAGCACGAGAGCGACCGTAAGCACGGCTACGCCGGTCATCACGTGATCCGTGACCCGCCGCCGCAGGCTGATGGGCGGCACGCTGAACTGCGTCACCAGGACATCCGCCGAATTGGAATTCATCTCAGACAATTTTCATCTACCACTCTTCTTAGACAATGCTTCTCGCCGGCTGGCCTCGCGTCACGCTCCACACCATGAAGCGCGCCAGCCCATTCACCACGATGGTGACAAAGAACAGCGCCAAGCCGATTTCGATCAGCGCTGAAAGATAGAGATCGCCAGTCGCTTCCGTGAATTCGTTGGCCAGCACGCTGGCCATGGTGTATCCCGGAGCGAACAAAGACTTGGCAATTTCCGGACGGTTGCCGATCACCATGGTGACCGCCATGGTTTCGCCAAGCGCACGGCCCAGGCCCAGAATGATCGCGCCCACGATTCCCGCCCGCGCATTGCGCAGCACGCCCATGCGGATCATCTCCCAGCGCGTCGCCCCCAGCGCCAGCACCGCTTCCCGCTGATGCTGCGGAACCACGGCAAGCACCTCCCGGGTAATCGACGAGATGATGGGAATGACCATAATGGCCAGAATCACGCCCGCGGCCAACATGCCGATGCCGTAGGGCGGTCCGGTGAACAGACCCGTCCAGCCGAGTGTCTTGGCCAGAAACGGCTGCACATATTCGCGCAGAATGGGCACCAGAACGAAAATCGCCCACAGTCCGTAGACCACGCTGGGGATGGCGGCCAGGAGTTCGGTGGTGAAGGAAAGAAATCCGCGCACAGCGACGGGGCACATCTCGGTGATGAAGACGGCCACGCCGATCGACAGCGGAACAGCGATAATCAGCGCCAGCAACGACGAGAGGATGGTGCCGTACATGAACGGCAGCGCGCCGTATTGATCCTCGACCGGATTCCAGTCCGACTGGCCGAAAAACTTCCAGCCGAAGGCATGCCAGGAAAGCGTGGACCCCACCACCAGTTGGTACACGATCAAGCCCAGCAGCGCCACCACTGCCACGCCGCAAAGGCGCATCGCCCAACCAAAGAAAATGTCGGGAATTTCACTGACCTTCCCGTCCAACAGCGGCGCTGTTCTGGCTTCGATTTTCAGAGCGGCCTTCGACCCGTGCTCGGGTGTCCCGTGCTCCGGTTCGGGAGCGCTGAAACGCGGCCGGGGCAGGGCTTGATTAGACATTCCCCCTGAGGCTAGCAGAGGGTTGTTACAAATCGGTTAAAAAGCAGGGACGGGTAGTGTCTGAAATGTGCGTTGGTGGAAAATTCATTCCTGAGGGCACCCGCGCGGGGTTAGTGTGGTGGAAGTCGTGGATTGAAGATCCCGTCTCTTACTCGATCCCCAGCGACGCCGCGACCGACTTGCGATACTCGCGGGCTTTGGCGACGGCGGCGGCTTCGTCCACGGTCAGCAGCTTGTGATTCTTCATCACCTCGCGGCCGCCGATGATGACCGTCTCCACGTCGCTGGCTTTCAGCGAATAGGCAATCTGGGCGTAAACGTCGTACATGGGGACGGCGTTCGGCGAGTCGAGGCTGATGACGATCACGTCGGCCTTCTTACCTTTTTCCAGCGAGCCAATTTCTTTTTCCATGTGGAGCGCGCGGGCGCCGTCGATGGTGGCCATTTCCACAACGGCTTTGGCGTTCAGGGCTAGCGGAGTCATCTTGGTGATCTTGGCCAGTTTTGCAGCCAGGTCCATCTCTTCCATAAGGTCGAGATCGTTGTTGCTGCCTGCGGGCCCGTCGGTGCCAAGACCAACCGCGATTCCAGTGGAGCGCATTTCGGGGACAGGAGAGACGCCGCTCGCGAGCATCATGTTGCTGGATGGATTGTGCACACATCCGACGTGTCTTTCAGCGAGCGTCTTACGGTCGGCCTCGTCGACGAAGATGCAGTGTGCGCCGACAAGGTCTGGCCCAAGTACGCCGATCTTTTCGAGATATTGCGTTGGTGACAGGCCGTTGTTCTTGAAGCTGTCGTCATTCTCTTTTTTCATCTCGGAAAGATGCATGAGAATGGGCGCGTGATACTTGCGTGCGAGGGCGGCTGCATCCTGCAGTGTCTTCTGGGAGCAGGTATAGATGGAATGCGGCGCGGCGGCCGCGTGAATCAGCGGATCGCCTTGCCACCTCTGCAGGAATTTCTCGGTGTAGGCGAGCATGGCGGCATTGGTTTTGTTGTCGGGGGCGGGAAAGTCGATGAACGTCTCGCCAAGCACGCCGCGCATGCCGGCCTTTTTCGTCTCTTCGGCAACGGCATCCTCGAAGTAGTACATGTCGGCAAAGGTCGTGACGCCGGAACGAATTTGCTCGGCAGCGGCGAGGCGGGTTCCCCAACGCACGAACTCTTCGGTGACGTTTTTCGCCTCGGCGGGAAAGATGTATTTGTAGAGCCAGTCATTGAGCGTGACGTCGTCGTGGAGGCCGCGGAACAGCGTCATCGGGACGTGCGTATGGCCGTTAATAAAGCCGGGGAGGATGAGTTTGCCGCGGGCGTCGAGGGTTTGACGGGCGGAGTAGCGGGATTCGACTTCGGCGCGCGGACCGGCGGCGAGGATCGTGTCGCCCTTGATGGCGATAGCGCCGTCGTCGTAGATATGGCGGTCGGCGTCCATAGTGACGACGATGCCGGTGACGAGGAGGTCAGCGGGAAGCTTGGCGTCCTCGGAAAAACTGAGCGCTGAAAATAGAAGTGAAACGGCAGTTGTGATTACCCGGAAGAGACGCGGCATCGGTTTCACCTTACTACATCGAAGAGTCGATCTCCAATACCCCGTCTTCCTCGTATTCAGTTAGGGGCTGGCCCCCCCTGTCATGAGCACTCCCGAGGGTTACGGTCGTAGAAAGGGTAGGACAGCCCCGCAGTCTTGGGTTGCGCAAGGCGGCTCGGTTGTGAGAAGACTGATCGTTAACAATTTGCGTCATCATCTATGCCTACGTTTGCTGCCATCGATATCGGCTCCAATTCAGTTCGTCTTAAAATTTCACGCCTGCAAGCTGGGCGGCTGAAAGAAATCCACGAAGACCGCGAAGTCACTCGCCTGGGTGAAGGCGTCTTTGGCGGCGGACTGCTTTCTCCGGAGTCGATGTCGCAGACCGTCCGCGTATTGCGACGCTTCAACCGCTCCATCCAGGAGTGCGGGACGGATTCGGTCCGAGTGGTGGCCACGGCGGCGCTGCGCGATGCCCGCAATTCACGTATTTTTCTGGAGTGGGTCCGCTCCACCACCGGATGGACCATTGAAATTGTTTCCGGACTGGAAGAAGCCCGCCTCATCCACCTAGGCCTGGTTTCCGCCGGACGCATGGATGCCAGCAGCGTTTTGCTGGTGGACCTCGGCGGCGGCAGTTGCGAGCTCACGCTTTCGCGCGACGGCCAACTCCGGGATACGGTGAGCTTGCCACTTGGCGCCGTGCGTCTGACCGGTGAGTTCCTGAAACACGATCCTCCACGCAAGAGCGAACTGAAGCGGATGCAGGGGTTTGTGACGCGCGAGATTGGGCGCATTCAGGACCGTATCAAGGCCGCGCGCGTAGGCGCGGTGATCGCGACTTCCGGCACAGCCGCTGCGCTGGTGGGCATGGCCAGCCACTTGGCGCGCCCAAGGCGGCCTTCGACGTACGCGACGCGAGAGATGATACGGCGTATTGCCAAGCAGATTTCGCAGCTGCCGCTGGAGCAACGGCAGAAGATGCCAGGAATCGGTCCGCGACGCGCCGAGATCATTTGCGCGGGCGCGTGGGCATACGCGGAGTTGCTGGAGCGATGTCATCTGCCCGGCTTCCGCTACTCGGCGCTGGGACTGCGCGATGGCATTCTGGCGCAGATGGCGGCGGACTATGATCGCAGCACGCGCTCGGGACGGGCGATTGAATCCGAACGCTGGGAGTCGATCAAGCGCGCGGTCGAACACTACCGCGTCGATCTCAATCACGCGCTGCATGTTCGTGATTCGGCCCTGCTGTTATTTTCCGCGTTGAAGTCGGTGCACCAGCTTCCGGCGGAGTATCTGGAATGGCTTTCGGCCGCAGCCATGCTCTACGAAGTGGGCGACTACGTGAACCGCAACGGGCATCATCGCCACACGTACTACATCATCGCGAATTCGGAAATTCTGGGATACACGCCGCAACAGCGGAGGATTATCGGGTCGATTGCGCGCTACCTGGGGAAATCGCGCCCCACGCCGGGAGATGGCCCGATGAGCGCCTTGAGTCCCGAAGAACAGGAAAATGTGGAGAAAGCATCGATGCTGCTCCGCATTGCGCGGGCTTTGAATATGGGGAGAAGCCAATCGGTAGGAAAGGTCGACGTCTCGGCGCGCAGCGGCAGGGTTTCCATGAAGCTGACGCCGCGTGGAAAGGCCAGCGTGGATCTGGAAGTATGGTCGATTGAGAAAGACCGCGCCTACTTCCGCGAAGTTTTCGGGCGCGAGCTTTCTGTCGCCGCCGCGTGAAGCGCGCGCAGGATGCGGGGCGTGATGCACCAGCTCAGCGACCCGGAATTACGCCGCATTTCGACTTTGGCTACCGCTCCTTTTTTCAGCTCCACCACGGCTTCGCATCCGCTGTCGCTGATAATGCGTCCGAGAAATTCGCGCAGGTTAGGATTATGCCCGACCAGCAACACTGAATCCTGGCGGGCATATTTTTCCAGCATCTTCTGAAAATCGGAAAAACCTGCCTGCGGCCGGAGCGCGTTCTCCATCACCAGTTTGCCTTCGTGCCCCATCTCGTTTCCGACCAGAGCCGCGGTTTGCGTGGATCGCTTTAATGGGCTGGAGATTATGATTTCAACCTGCACTCCAAGAGCGGCCAAGGCGCGGCCTATGTATCCGCATTGTTCGATGCCGTCTTTATCGAGGCCGCGTTTTTCGTCCTTCTTCGCGGTGGTCAACTGCTGCCCGGCGCTGGCGTGGCGTAAAAAATAGAGGAACATTTCGGTGGGATTATTCCTTTCCGATCACAGGCCGTCCGTTCGACGCCCGGTTACCCTGCGTGCGGCCGGCTAATGCTCCGGACGCGCGGCGCGGAATCGCCGGGGGAATGTCGTCCAGCGTTTTTGTGCCTTCGGCGAGACCGACCAGAAAATCCTGGGAACTGAACGCGGCCGAGCCTCGCGGCGGTCTACCGCTGCGTCCGCGCGGCGATTGCCAGGGACGCAGGTAGCGCCCGTCCTTTTGCAGAAATCTCGATTTCACATTGTCGGCGAGGCATGCGGCCAATATCTCATGCATGACGCGATCGCGCAGCAGCGGGTTCTTCAGCGGGAACAGGACTTCCACACGCTCGTGCAGATTGCGATTCATCCAATCGGCGCTGCCGACGTAGACTTCCGACTCGCCGCCGTTTTCGAAATAGAAAATGCGGCTGTGCTCCAGAAAACGGCCTACGATGCTGCGCACCCGGATGCGGTCGCTGACGCCGCGAATTCCCGGGCGCAGGGCGCACATGCCCCGCACCAGCAGCTCAATTTCGACTCCAGCCTGCGAAGCGGCATACAACGAGCGGATCACACTCACGTCGAGCAGGGCGTTCATCTTGGCGATAATGCGCGCCGGGCGGCCATTGCGGGCGTGCTCGGCCTCGCGCTCGATCAACTGCATGCATTTGTCCGCGAGGTCCAAGGGGGCGACCAGCAGCGAGCCGTAGCCGGGGTGCTCGGCATAGGCGGTCAGAAAACTGAAAACATCGTGCACAGAGCTGGTAATTTCCGGGTCGGCGGTGAGCAGGCTGAGGTCGGTGTAGATGCGGGCGGTGGTGGCGTTGTAGTTGCCGGTGCCCAGGTGGGCGTAGCGGCGGGTGACGCCGTCGGGATCGCGCCGCACGATCAGGCAAAGTTTGCAGTGCGTTTTCAGGCCGACCAATCCGTGAAAGACCTGGACGCCGGCGTCTTCCATTTCGCGCGCCCAGCGGATGTTCGACGCTTCATCGAAGCGCGCTTTCAATTCCACGACGGCGGTGACTTCCTTATGTTCGGCGGCGGCCATCAGCGACGGAACAATCAGCGAATGCTCGCTGGTCCGGTAAAGCGTCTGCTTGATGGAGAGCACGCGCTCGTCTTCAGCAGCCGATTGAATGAACGAGAGAACCGCATCGTAGGAATCGTAGGGATGGTGCAGCAGAATGTCGTGCCGGCGGATCTCCTCGAACAGATCGTGGGATTTGGCGGTCAGGCGCAATTCGCGTGGCACGTAGGCGTGGTACTTTAAATCCGGCCGGGCGACAGCGTCGTAAATATTGAACAGGCGCGAAAGATTCACCGGGCCATGCACCGGGAAAACCTGCCAGGGGTCTAGCTCGAACACCGTGCTCAGGCGCTCGATGATCTCCGGGTCGGCCTCGGACTCGATCTCCATCCGCACCGCGTCTCCGCGACGGCGGTTATGCAATTCCGCGCGGACGGATTCCAGCAGATTGCGCGATTCTTCTTCCTGAAGGTACAGGTTGCTGTTGCGCGTGACCCGAAAGGCCGCGGACGAAACGATGTCGTAGCCCTTGTACATGGTCGCGGCATGGTGGACGACGAGGTCGGCGAGAAAGATGAAATCAATGGTTCCCTGTGACGGCAGCCGGATCAGCCGCGGGAGCGCCCTTGGAACGGTGACGACTCCGGTATAGGTGAGCGACGAGCGGCGGCGGCGGCGCAGCAGAAGCGCGACACACAGCGCCTTATTGATTACCCGCGGAAAGGGATGCGCCGGATCGACCGTAACCGGCGTGAGCAGCGGATCGAGCTCGCGGGCGCAGTAGTCGTCCACGAATGCCAACGCGGCCTCGTCCAGTTCTTCGATGCCGAGAACGCGAATTCCCTGCTCCGCCAATTCCGGCCGCAGGCGTTCGTTCCAGCAGGAATATTGCTCTTCGACAAACTCGTGCGTTGCTTCCTTGATCAGTTCCCGCTCTTCCACCATGGTCATGCCATCGGCAGTGGTGGAGTTGTGACCGTCCTCGAGTTGCTGCAACAGGCCGCCCACGCGGACTTCAAAGAATTCGTCCAGATTGCTGGCAGAGATGGCCAGGAACTTCACGCGTTCGAGCAGCGGATTGCGCAGGTCGCTGGCTTCTTCCAGCACGCGCCCGTTGAATCTCAGCCACGATGCTTCGCGGTTCACGAGGGTGCCGCGGTTGCTCACAGTTTGTTGAACCATTTTTTCAAGTCCAGTTTGTCGAACCCGATCGTCAAGTTGGAACGCTTATCGCTGTTCGGGAGGTGTCTTGGCGTGGCGGGCAATGCCTGGCCCAGTGCCCAACAGCGGCGCACTCGGGATCCTACCAGGCATCCAACCACGGGTATTATACCAATCTGGCTGAAGGCAGTTGGTAACAGGGTTGGCTCCTGGCCGCGGGCACGGATTTGATCAACAAAAGAAATGGGCGCTGGTTAGGCGCCCATAGGTTCTTGGTTTGGACTTGAGGTACAGACTTGATCGCAATCAGGCCAGCACTCTACTGGATTTGCTTGACAGCCGCTTTCACTTTATCCACCACGTTCGCGGGGAGTGGTGCATAGCTGAGCTGGCCGGTCGTTTTCTGGCCGTCCGTAAGCATCCAATTCAGGAAGTCGGCGATGATCTTCCCTTTTTTCGGGTCCTTCGCCTGTTGCGGTATCAGCAGCCAGGTGAAGCTGGAGATGGGATAGGCGTTCTTGCCGGGTGCATTCGTAATGGAAACGCGAAAATCCGCAGGCATGGTTTTCACCGATGCCGCCGCTTCCGTCACGCCCTCGAGCGAGGCCTTCATGAAGTTGCCGGAGGCGTTCTTGACCGATCCGAAGGTAATTTTGTTCTCCACCGCATAGATGAGTTCGATGTAGCCGATCGATCCCTGCAATTGGCGAATCTGCCCGGCGACTCCTTCGTTGCCCTTGCCGCCTAAGCCGACTGGCCATTTGACCGATGTGCCCTTCCCGACGGTATTCTCCCAGTCTTTGCTGACCTTGGAGAGATAGTCGGTGAAGATGAAGGTGGTTCCGCTGCCATCGGAACGGTAAATTACGACAATCGGCTGGTTCGGAAACTTGACGCCCGGATTGGCCTGGGCGATGGCAGGATCGTTCCAGTTCTGGATCTTGCCGAGAAAAATGCCCGCCAGCGCTTCGGGAGTGAACTTGATTTCGCCGCTGATCCCCGGGACGTTGTAGGCGGGAACGACCGCGCCCAGCACGGTCGGGATGTGCAGGATCTTGGTCTTCGACTGCGCCAGTTGTTCGTCGGACATGGGGCCATCGCTGGCTCCGAAGTCGACCGTACCGTTCAGCACCTGGCGAATGCCGCCGCCGCTGCCAATGGATTGATAGTTGATCTGCACGTCGGGGTGCAGCTTGTTGTAGTCGCTGAACCATTTGGAATACATGGGATACGGGAAGGTAGCGCCCGCTCCATTTAGCGTGGTCTGCCCCATGACGGGCAGCGCCAGCGCGAGACCTGCCAACAGCAGCGCGATGCAATGCATTGGACGTAGCACTAGATAAGTCCCCCTCGTTTTTCGATTTTAATTGTGCAAGTTTGTTTTATGGCCACAGTGTTAAAGCAAGGTTACAACAAAGTGAATTTCTCGTGAACGTACTTGTTTTTTAAGTACTTAGCAGCGGCCGTTTTGGGTCGAATCGCGGCCAATGTTGCCCGGAATGACGCCGAAACAAGCACCGTGTTGGCAACGTTGTGAATCAAACTCCCTGCACAGAGCTGCATCTTCTGGCAAACTGCTTGACGGCGAGGACGACCTTTCAGTGACTGATCGCAATGACCTTCGGTATGCACCGGGCTGGCCGGGAATCCCACCGCGCTGGACTTCGAGCGCCAAGACCGGCATAGGTACGGCGTTGAACCTCCACAGCCGGGTCTGGTTTACGCTCAGCCACGGCATTCTCAATGAAATTTATTTTCCCCGCGTGGACCAGGCCTGCACCCGCGATTTCGGCCTGATCGTCACCGATGGCCGCGAATTCTTCTCCGAGGAAAAGCGCCATTGCACCTTCCAGAACCTGCCCATCGAACGGGGCGTCCCCGTCTATGAATTGACCAATACTTGCATGAGCGGACGCTACCGGATCGAAAAAGAAGTGCTGACCGATCCCTGGCGGAACGTGGTGCTGCAGAAGATTCGCTTCGTGCCTCTCCAGGGGAAGCTCGGCGACTACCGTCTGTATGCGCTCCTGGCGTCGCATCTTACCAACATGGGATATGGCAACACCGCCTGGGCGGGCGACTACAAAGGCAGGCCGATGCTGTTTGCCGAGCGCGACTCCTGCGCACTGGCGCTCGGTTGCTCCGCGCCGTTGCTCAAACGCTCCGTCGGATTTGCCGGCTCGTCGGACGGCTGGCAGGACCTCTCGCAACATTTCCAGATGACATGGGAGTACGAGCGCGCGGAAAACGGAAACATCGCGCTAACCGCGGAAATCGATTTGGCCGCCTGCAACGGCGAGTTCATCCTGGCGCTTGGCTTTGGTGCGATTTGGGCGGAGGCCGGTCAGCACGCACTCTCTTCCCTGCTCACGGCTTACGAAAGCATCCGCAAGGACTACGTCTTTCACTGGCAGAACTGGCAGCGGACGTTGAGGAATCTCGACGAGAAACCACGGCAGAAGGATTTATTCCGGGTCAGCATGGCGGTTCTGCGCAGCCACGAATCCAAGGACTTTCTTGGTGGAATCATCGCCAGCCTTTCCGTGCCATGGGGATTCAACAAAGGCGACGAAGATCTCGGCGGATACCACCTGATCTGGCCACGCGATCTGGTCGAGAATGCCGGCGGATTGCTGGCCGGGGGCGCGCACGACGACGCTCTCCGCGTGTTGCACTATCTTGAGGCCACGCAGGAAGCCGACGGACACTGGGCGCAGAACATGTGGCTGGATGGGCGTCCCTATTGGGCGGGCTCGCAGATGGATGAGACCGCGTTGCCGATCCTGCTGGTCGATCTGCTGCGCCGCGAATCGCCCCGCTGCTTCGCCGCCAGCCAGCGCTGGTGGCCGATGGTGAGCAAAGCGGCGGCATTTATCGTGGCCAACGGCCCGGTCACGCAGCAAGACCGCTGGGAAGAGGACGGTGGCTATTCGCCGTTCACGTTGGCAGCGGAGGTTTCGGCCCTGCTGGCTGCGGCCGATCTGGCGGAGGCGATGGGTCCGTCTTACGTTGCGCACGCCGAATTTCTGCGCCAGATGGCGGACACCTGGAACGACAACATCGAGCGCTGGACGTACGCCGTCAACAGCGATCTCGCCCGGCAGATCGGGGTGGAAGGCTACTACGTGCGTATCGCGCCGCCCGACGACGACGGAGCCGCTTCGCCGTTGCAGGGATTTGTCCCCATTAAGAATCGAGTTGCGGGCAGTTCCACGGCGCCGGCGGTGGAGATCGTCAGCCCGGATGCGCTGGCGCTGGTGCGCTTTGGCCTGCGCGCACCGGACGATCCGCGAATTCTGAATACGGTGAAGGTGATCGATGCGCTGTTGCTTGCCAAGCTGCCGCAAGGGCCGGGCTGGTACCGCTACAATCGCGACGGCTACGGCGAGCATGTAGACGGGTCTCCGTTCGACGGCACCGGCGTTGGGCGTCCCTGGCCGCTGCTAGCGGGCGAGCGGGCGCACTACGAACTCGCCGTCGGACGCGCCACTTCGGCCGAGGTCTTGTTGGGAGCGATGGAAAGCTCGACCGGCGCCAGCCGCTTAATTCCTGAGCAAGTCTGGGATGCGGCCGATATCCCGGAGCGCGAGCTGTTCGCGGGCAAGGCTTCGGGATCGGCATGCCCGCTGGTTTGGGCTCACTCGGAGTACATCAAGCTCCGCCGCTCGCTCGCCGACGGAAAGATTTTCGATCAGCCTCCGCAGACGGTGGAGCGTTACCTGGAAAAGAAAACATCGGCACAGTACTTCAACTGGCGCTTCAACAATAAGCCGCGCACCATGCCCCGCGGAAAGAAACTGCGGCTGCTGTTAATGGATCCCGCGCTCGTGCACTGGAGTTTAGACGACTGGCAAACTGGTCAGGACCGCGAGTCCGAGGATAGCGGATGGAATCTGCAGCACGTCGATCTGCCGACCGACACTCTGGCCAGCGGACGGCAGATTGTCTTCACCTTCTACTGGAAAAACGGCGGGCGCTGGGAAGGGCGGGATTTCGCGGTAACCATCGAGTAATACCGGGTAACTTGTTCCCCGGCTATTGGTTTTGACACAACTTTGAGGCGGGCCTATCATTTGGCTTAGGAACGAACAATGCAGTCGAAACCACTTTCGAGCTTGGATTACCTGATTGTACCTGCGACGCCTGGCCCGGGTGCGCCCGCTTCAATAGCGCCGGTTGCGGCGCCGTCCGCGCCGATAACGGTGTCTCCTGGATCGCTGCTAGAGCCCGGCAATTCGCCCGCGGCCCGGGTTCAATCGTCGATTGATGAAGCGGCGGTGGCTTTGGGAATTCCGGTTTTGAACGCGTTGTACCGCGATCCGCAAGGCAAACAGACCACATTCCAGTTGGTGGACGCGCTCGATGTCAGCGTGCAGGATTTGTCCCCGGTGCTGGAGATTTTAGCCGGGCGGTTTCAATGGATCGAGATCGACCGGAGCGATCGCAAGGGTAATTATCAGATCACGCTGACACCACGCGGCCGGTCGTATATCGAGAAGTACGGGGCAAAATAAGGGCCAGATAAGACGGAACTGAACTTCCCCAAGGGGTGTCAGATGCCGTTGCCCGTAGGCTTTTCCGAACATTTTCGCCAGTGGGGAGCGGTGGCGTTCGCCGCTCTGGTGCTTTTTCTCTCCATTACGATCCTGCCTCTGGTTTCGATATGGTTGGTTTTTCCCGGCACAGTCCCTGCGATTTGGTATGCCGCACTGGCTGTGTTTTTCGGGGAACTCGTGGGCTTTTCGGAAATTATCACGCGCTATCGCGATGAGCCGCTCCGGGCGACGTTTAACCGGTACGGCATCCTGTATCTGGTGATCAACGGGGCGCTCTCGGGATGCGCTTTCTTCCTGCTTCGCGCCTACGGGGCTAGGATCTTCCCCGCCGCGCAGGATCCGCCGCTGCTGGCCTCTGTCGTGGGCGGATTTGGCGCTATGGCGGTGCTTCGTTCTAAGTTGTTCGTCTTTCGTACGGACGATGGTAAGGATATCCCGATCGGCCCCGACCTTGTGATCAGCTCCATCCTGCGGATTGCCGACCGGAAGATCGACCGGTTGCGCGCTGCCAGGCGTCAGCAGTTGGTTTTCGAACTGGCGAAACGGATCGCCGGGGTGATGGGATCGGAATCGGATTTCGACAATCCCAATAGTTTCGTCAGCATCTCTCTGGCTTCGTTTCAAAACCTGAGTACCGAAGAAAAACAGCAGATCGTCAGCAAATCCGAGGAGCTGAGAGAAAAACTCAAAGGCAAGCCGAGTCTGTTCAAAGCCATGGTGCTGGGCTTTGTTGTGCTTGACATTGCGGGAGAAGAGAATTTTCGTGCCATCATGCAGGACCTGGAAGAATATCTCCGGAGCATCGTGCCGGCGCGACCAACAGCTGTTTCCGCCGGATCTGCACCGCCGCCGCCGATGGTTTGATTTCCGTTTGTTCAACTCTCTTCTCATTCGATCTTCTTAGTTTGGCCGTTAACCTCAGGACGGCCTTTCCTTCCGCGATGCCTGCTAAACTTTGCATACTCCTGAATTCTTTTCGAGGCACCATGCGCGCTCTTAGCCTGTTTGTTATGGTCGTATTGAACCCGATGACAATGAGCATTCTTGCGACATCCCAGACGCTGACGGCACCGTCCGCGATTACCGATCCCAAGCAAATCACTTCCAAGGCCGATGCGCGGGTGGAGAAGAATCTCTCCATTGAGAAGCTCTACATGACGCGCCAGGTCGGCGGCGCGACATGGTCTCCAGATGGGAAGACGGTGGCCTTCGTCAGCAACCTGAGTGGACGCAACAATCTCTGGCTGGTGCCGTCTGAAGGCGGATGGCCGACGCAGCTTACGGTCAGCGATGAGCGGCAGACGAGTCCGACGTGGTCGCCGGATGGCAAGTGGATCGCGTATATGTCCGATTACGACGGCGACGAGCAATGGGACATTTTTCTCGTCTCGCCGAAGACTGGGAAGGTTGTGAATCTTACCAACACGCGCGAGATTGCTGAGGAAAGCCCGTCGTGGTCGCCCGATGGACGCTATCTAGCGTACATGGTCAAGCCGAAGATTTCGTCGGTGTTTGAGATCGACGTTTATGACACGGTTATGCGCGACGTGAAGCACCTGACGTCCCGAACTGCGAAGGATCGCATGAACGTTGCTCCGATCTGGGCAGCGGACGGCAGGTTCATCGTCTACACGCAGGAGCAATCGAAGGGGACGGACTCGAACGTCTTTCTGGTGGACGTTGCCAGCGCTGAAAGCACGCTGCTGACGCCACATGAGGGCGAGCGCACCTATTCGGCCAATGATGTTTCGCCCGACGGCAAGAGTGTGCTGATCGCCTCGAATGCCGGCAACGGCTATGACAACGCCGGACTGCTTGACATAGCCAGCAAGAAGATCCGCTGGTTGACGCAGGATATGTGGGAAATTGCCGGGGAGAGCTTTTCTCCCGATGGTAAGTACCTGACTTATACGGCCAATGTTGACGGTAACACCGACATTTACCTGTATGACGTTGCGTCCGGCAAAGCGCGCGCCCTCCCTCTGCCAAAGGGCATGAACACTCCGGCGGGTCGAACTTCTCCGTTCACTCGCGACGGTTCGCAGCTGCTTTATTACCACAATGGACCGACGGCTCCCGGCGACTTGTGGGGCTATGACATCGCCGGTGGCAAATCGCATCAGCTTACTTACTCGCTGGTGGGTGGCGTGCGATCCGAGGACATGGTCGAACCTTATCTGGTCCACTATCCCAGCAAAGACGGTAAGTGGACGATCTCGGCGTTCGTCTATGTGCCTTACAACCTGCCGCGTAATGGCGAGCATCCGGCGATCGTCTACGTGCACGGCGGTCCTACGGCGCAGACGATGAACACTTTCAACCGCTTCGTGCAGTACATGGCGAATCAGGGTTACATCGTGATTGCTCCCAACTATCGGGGATCGACTGGATACGGGAAAGAATTTCAACAGGCGAATCTCTTCGACATGGGCGGCGGCGATTTGCAGGACGTGTTGGCGGCGGCCGACTGGATCAAGCAGACGGGCTACGTCGATCCCAAGAAACTGATTCTGATGGGCGGCAGCTATGGCGGCTACATGACGATGATGGGAGTCACCAAGGCTCCGGATATGTGGGCAGCGGGCGTTCCGATTGTGCCGTTTGTGAACTGGTTCACCGAGATTCAGAATGAAGATCCGGTGCTGCAGCAGTCCGACCTTGCGACCATGGGCGATCTCGAGAAGAACAAGGCGCTGTACGAAGATCGGTCGCCTATCAACTTCATCGATCGCATCAAGGCCCCGCTGTATCTGCTGGCGGGAGGGAACGATCCGCGGTGTCCGAAGGAAGAGGCGCAGCAGGTGGTGGATGCGGTGAAGAAGCGCGGCGGCGTGGTCGAATACAAAGTCTACGCGAATGAAGGTCACGGCTTCGCGAAGGTCGAAAATCAGATCGACGCTTACAAGCGTGTGGCTGATTTTCTGAAAGCGCACGTTCCGCCGGCGGATTGCGGCTGCTCGCTGGAGCAATAGCAACTCCACCCACTAACTTATCCAGATTGTGCGGGGTGCCTTGCGGCGTGGCGCTTTTTGACAGCTTCGAGGCGCAGCATCAGCATGTAGAGGACGATGCCTACGTTGACGGCGATGATCAGTAGTCGAATGCCGTCGGGACGGCGCAACAGGTCGGCGATCTCGAAGGGGATGTAGATGGAGCCCGAGGCGATGGCCATCCACTCGGCCCAGGGTCGAACGTACCACAAGCCGTAGGCCTCAATGAAGCGCAGGGTCACGTAGACCGATGCCACCACTACGATCTTCCACAGGCGGACGTCGCTGATGCGGTAGACGAGGTCGATGAAGACGCCTACGAAGTGGCGATGGGGATTGACGTGGAGAAATTCCAGTAGGCTTTCGGCGACTCCCCAGATGTCTTTGTGGCGCATGGAGAACACACCCAGGCCAGCCAGGACGACGATCATCCCCTTGGTGAACTCAACGGTGGCGACGGTGCGCACGCCTTTGATGTGTTCGGGATCCTGGACTTGGGGATGCATGGATGAATTCTTCGAGTCGATTCATTCTAAAGTGCAGCCTCTAAAAAGACCTTTCATCTTGAAGCCGGCGGGGCGCCTGAAGTCGCACACCGCGTCAGCTCTGCTGGCGGACGCTGGCGCGCAACTCCTCTACGATCTCATGCGCGGCTTTGTGGGCGGCATCGCTTTGCGTGACCTCGAAAGAGATGGCGCCTACGCGGGCGTGTCCCCCGCCGCCGTAGCGCTCGCAGATTTTCGCTAGATTGACGGTGGGCTCGCGTTTCGACCAGGGGTTCGATCCGACGGAAACTTTTACGCGGAAGGAACTCTTGCTCAGTCCGATGCTGTAAATCGAATCGGGATGGAGATAGTAGGGGATGAACTTGTTGTAACCTTCGAGGTCGAGGTCAGTGATGTCGAAATAGATGGTGCCGTCTTTCTCGCTGCTGCGCTGGCGTAGAATGTCGACCGATTTGCGGTGGCGCTCTAGCAGAGGCGGGAGGATCTCGGCTACGAAGGGCTCCTCCAGAATTTTGGCTAGCGGGTGGTAGGCGAGCAGCGGAATCATGGTCTTGACGAAGTTGCGGTCGGCGAAGGCTTCGATGGCCATGGTCAGCTTCATGGCGGGGGCTTGCATTTCGACGGCCGACTGGGCGTCCTGATATAAGGCTCCGTCAACGATGTCCGCCCATTGCACAAGTTCCGCTACCGGGCGTGGATCGAAGCCGAAGTGTTCCTTCGCGATCATGGCGATGAAACTGGTGCAGGACTTGAAAGCGGGATCGTAGAACTTGCGATTGCTCTGCTCCTGCTCGAAATGGGCGGCGTCAGCGGGCGAGAGAAAAGCGCTTTCGTGGTGATCGAACCACCAGGTGATGTTGGGCGAGGCGGAATATTTGAAATCGACAATGGCATTTTCGTCGCCATCGAACTGCTTCTCGTCGAAAAGCGAGCCGGCACGATGCAGCAGGCCAGAGTAGACGAAATCCACATCGCCGCGGATGCGCTCGCGGTAGAAACGGGAAAACAGGGCGGCCGAGCAAGCCCCGTCAAAACACTTGTCGTGATAAAACACCCGCAATCGCAAATTTGGCTTCCCTTCGCCGGGCTCTCCGGGCGTGGAGTGGAAAACAAATAGGGTTGCTGGTTTGGAGATTTATGTCAAGGCGGATTTTGGAGTGGGGTCAGGTTTCAAGGTTTCAGAGTTTCAAGGTTTCAGCGAAACAACACGGTTAAATCTCCGAAACTCTGAAACTTTGAAACTTTGAAACCTGGCCTTTTCACTTCTTCCGGCGGCGAATTTTGAAATCGAAGCTGACCACTCCGTTCCAGTCGCGCAGCGCCACGATCGAGATGTTCCGTGTGATGTTGTACTCCACCTGAATGATCTGCTGATTGGAAACGGAGACGTTGGTGCTGTAGGTGAGGGTGAGATTGCTGGCCACCTGCTGCTCCACCGTGACCTGCGGTCCGCGAACCACGGCCGTGTCACTGGCCAGTCCCTGGGGATCGACCTTGACGCGGCTGGCCCCGAACAGGCGTTGCAGGCGGCTGTTGAGGGTGCTGTTGAGCGCCTCGTTGATCAGCAGGTTCGACGCTTCTCCCCCAAACCCGAGGCCCCCGCTCGACGCCACGGCGGCGGACTCTTCCTGGGTGCGACCCAGGGCCAGCAGGGCGATGACGTCGGCTTCGGGAAGCTGCGGCTCCGACTGCCAGGTAATTTTCAGGCCGTTGGGAACGCTGGCGTCGCCGCGGAATTGCACGGTGATGTCGTAATCGCGAACTCGCGTGGTCGCCTGCAGATCGATGACGGGCTGCGTCCGTGCCGGATTGGCGAAGGTCACGTCGCCGCGCTCCAGCTTGTACTTGTTCCCGTTGAACGAGATTTCTCCTTCCAGAACTTCGACGCGGCCGAGAATTGCGGGACGGTCGGCAGTGCCTCGCACCCTGAGGTCGGCGTTGCCACTGAGGCGGGCGATGGCCGTCTGCATCTGCAGTTCGGGAGTTGTGGCGACGTGCACGTCGAGCTTCAGACGGCTCGGCAGACTATCGGTCTGCGTAAGGACTACGGTCTGCTTGCTCTTTTCGATATAGGCGGCAAAGTCGAATCCCGGGGTGACGGCTAACTTGGTGACAACGGCATCGCCGCTCAGCAGCGCGGAACTGGTGCTGCCGGTGAGGCGGAGATCGGCGTTGGCGGTGGAACTGACTCCGGGGGGATAACGGAGTCGGACATCGCGCGCGGTGGCGCCGAAATCCAGCAGGAACATGCCGTTCTGGTAGGTCGCGGAGCCGGTGAGCGCCACGGTGCCTCCGCCGGTGGTGCCGCTGAGGCGTTCGATCTGGATGCGGTTGCGATCGAACAGCAGGACTCCGTTCAGGTCGCTGAGGCCGCTGGGAAAATCGTTGTGGCTGATGAAAGTGTTCTTCACTTCCAGACGTCCCTGCAGCACGGGCTGCGCGATCGTGCCGGTGGCGGCGAGGTCCACGCCCACGGTTCCGCGCGCGAGAAGCTTGGGGTTGAGAGACTGGAAGAGGGTCATATTGACAGAGCCGTCGAGGCGCAGGTCGAGCTCTTGCGCTCCGGTCAAATGGGCGCGGCCGTGGGCGGTGAAATCGGTTCCGCTTCCCGCGAAGTGGAAGTCTTCGATGAGGGCAACTTGATCCGCAATCTCGAAGCGGATGGGCCCGACGCTTTGCACCTGCACGTGCTCCACCTCGACGCTGAAAGCCTGGAGTTCGGCCAGCGCCTTCAAATCGCGCGGCGTGCGCAGCGGCCCGCGAACGTGGAGCGCGCCATCCAGCGGCGAGTGTCCCGTGATCTTCCCTGGCAGATAGATGCGCAGCAGCGAATTGACATCCAGGTGATGGAAAGCAAGATTGAGGTCGGCGGGAAAATCGTGATCGAGGCCGACAGTTCCCTGAATGGTGAGGTCGGCTTGGGTGAAATCGGAGTGGGCGCTGAGATCGAGCTGGCGTCCTTGGGTGACGGCGTCAAGGTAGAAATCGCCGGCGCGCTCCTTATCAAAGGCGAGGTCGCGGAGATGGAAGTGCGCTTCGAGGGACGGTTGCGTGGCGGTTCCGCTGGCTTTCACGATGAAATCGGCGACGCCATCCGCGGTGAACTGGGTGCTCTGGAAGCGTGGGAGGTGGGCGAGATCGAGGTTGCTTCCGGAGATATTCAGGCGGAACTCGGCTTTCGACAAGTCGAGGTGTGGGGCAACAGTTCTCGACGAATCTTTCTCTTTCGCTGACCAGAGTGTCGCTGTGGCGACGGCGGCGCTTCCGGAAATCGGAGCGCCGTAGACGGTGGCATCGATGTTGTTGAACTGGAGTTCTCCGCCGCTGAGGCGGAGGTCGCTTCTTAGCCTTGGAACAGCGACTCCGTAGGCCATGCCATTTTGCAGATCGAGATGTCCATCGCCGTGGGGGCTAGCGCGCGTGCCGGAGACGGTGACCGATAGATCGATGGCACCGGCCAGCGGATCGGTAATTCCGGCGAGTTGCGCGCACTCGGCCAGGTTGGCGTTGCGGAGGTCGAGGTGCAATGTGAAAGGATCGTTCTCGCGAAAGGCGGCGTTGGTGAGTTCGGCGCTGGCGTCGAAATGCGCCGTGGTGTGCCCGTGAATGAGAGAGCCGTTGCGCGCGGCGAAATGATTGTTAGCATATTGCAGCGTTGTCGAGAGCGCGTCCCAGTGAACGACTGGCGCGGAGGCTGATCCGGCCGATGGCAAGGTGGTGTCGAAGTCGTAGACTTCCAGGTTTCCGCTGATGGAAAGCGCGGAGAGTTGGCCGGTGGCAGCGCCGGTAAGACTTGCCCAGCCGTGGACGGCAAAGGGCAAATCATGCGATCCATAGGCGGCTTCGAGCAGCGGAGTCCATTCTTTTAGATTGTGGCTATTGAGCGTGAAGTGCAGCGCCGAGGATGTGGCCAGATTGCCGGTGGCGGTGAGTTCAGAGGCCAGCGTGGTTAGGTGAAGTTCGGTCACTTCCAGTTCGTCGCGCGATCCGCGATAGATGGCGTTCATACGGCCGCGGACGGGGATCTCGTTGGGCGTCGGATTTCGGGCGGGCGCTAGATCGAGATCCATGCGAGTTTCCGCATCGCGGATCGAGCCTACCCAGAGCAACTCAACCTTGCCGGTAGCAGTGCCGGAGAGGTTGAGGAGATCCAGCGGCAGCTGCTTGGTGCTCAATAGTTCCAGGGCCGGAGGCAGAGGAAATGCGGACACTTGCAGACGCACAGAGCCGCGCTGCAAACTCTCGGGTGGCACTCGGCCGAGCACATGGCGACGATTGGCGGCTGGCAACGGCTGGCGCGAGTTTTGCGGTGGGCTTTGGCTCGAACCTTGGCTCGAACTTAGGATCGAACTCTGGATCGCACTCTGAAGCGAACTCTGCCAGTTCGTGATGTCGGCCTCTCCCTGCACGTCGCCGCCGAACAGGTTCGCTTTGATCGCGGACACGTGGAAGCGGTTCGGCGTGATGGAGAAAGCTCCGGCGACACGGCCATTTCGGAGCGAAAGTTTTCCGTTCGAGCATTCGATGTCCTTGGCCTGCACGGTTCCCTGCGTGGAAAAATCCTGCAGGCTCCACGAACCTTTGCCCTCGAATTGGGCGGTGCCCTTGTGGACTTCGGCTTCGCGGGTCAGGGTGGCTAATTCGCCCAGGTCGGCGATGCCGTGGTAATCACCGCTTACCTGGGGATTGTGAAAATCCTGCACGCGGCCGGTGAAGTGAATTTCAGATTTTCCGGAAGCTACCGTCAAGCTGCTGATGTCGGCATGTCCGCGAGCCAGAATCATGGACGAGTCCGCGCGCCACACAAACGGGGAGTAGTCCTGAAAGCGCGTGGGAACACTTCCGGCAGCGAGGTGGACCTCATACTGGCGGTGAAGCAACGAGTAGTTCAATAGTAGCGCCAGTTCGCTGGCGGTGAAATCGAACGGCACTTTCTTGTCTTCCCACAAAAGCTCGCCCCGCTCCACCGCAATGTGGGCGACCGAAAGCGAGATCAGGCGCTCCATTGGCCCCTGGCCCGAGGAAAGGCTGGCCTGGGGCACGGGAGCGTTGGTTGCGCCGTCGGGACCGACGACGATGTGGACCACGGGATGATCCAGCACTAGAGAATGCAATCCGATGGTGGTGCTGAGGAGCGAGATGATTTTCAATTCCGCCTGCAGGCGGTCGACGTGCAGAAATGGAGCCTGATCGGCAGCTTCGTGGCCGTGGATGGTCAGGTTGCGTGCGTCCACCCGCAAGCGAAAAGGGATGGTGTGCAGTTCGCCGAGTTCGACGCGTCCACCGGTGAGTTTCTCAAGCGAGGCGACCACACGGCGGCGGGCTCTCTGCTGAAAAGAATCGGTGGTGACGTACCAGGCGAGCAGGCTGAATGCGACCAGGCTGAATGCGCAGAAAGCCAGAAACAGCTTCCACAGGATGCGCCGGCGCACGGGGGGGATGGGGTCGATTGACGGTTCGGTCGTTGATTCGACCGTTTCTTCAGTCAACGGCTCGCTTGGCGGTTCAGGCGTTGGATCGGTCACCGGTTCTGCTCTCCGGCGCTGGACTCGGGGGTGCGGATGGTGCTCCCCGAGCGCAGACTTGCCAGCCACCCGGAGAGCAGGTCATTCATTTTTTTCTCTGCCAGTAGAGTCTTGATTCGGCCAAAGACTTCGGTCAGCGGGGTTGCGGCGCCGCCGGCCTTCTTCATCTCGGGCAGCAATTCATCGCGATAGTAGGTTTCCACTTCATGCTGATCGATCTGGATCGATGGCCGCAAACGGTCTTCGACCAGCTTCATGAGCTGGATCTCATCGGCCAGACGCTTCTCGATCGCGGCTTGGGTCAGGCCATAGCGTTGCAGGGTGGCGCGCCATCCTTCTTCGGTGGCGCACTCCGCGTGGAGCTTGCGGGCGTCATTGCGCATTTCGGCGACGCGGGCCGCGACTTGCTCGGCGGGAGCGGGTTGCGACGGGCGCACTTGTTCCCGCAGGAGTTCGCGATCGATCAGGCGATCGAGGGCGGCGCGGCGCTCGGCTGCGGTAAAGGAATCGGGATCGCGCGCATTGGAGAAGGCCTCGAAGGCCGATTCCTGTTCCCAATCGCTCTGCAAGACGACGTGACCGTTGACGTTGGCGACCACGCGATCGACGATTTGTCCGCCCCAGGCCGAGACTGCCAGCGCCGTGGTTAGCGCCAGCGTAAGCACGCAACATTTGCCGTGCCTGCCCCCCCCGAGTTTGATTCGGCTTTGTTTCATCAGAAAGACTGGCCGACGCTGAACGAAAAATTGAAATGGCCGGCGCGCTGGTACGCGAACTGGCCCGTCTGCTGCCCCGTCACGGTATTGGTCGTGATGTTGTAAAAGCTGGGAAAGTAGGGCGGGTTTAGATTGTATCCGAAATCGAAGCGCAACGGTCCGATCGGCGTCTGGTAGCGCACTCCCATGCCAACGGCATGGGATACGTAGTTGTAATTGCATTGCAGGTGCGTGTCGTCGTGAAAACAGAAGTCCTGGTTGGGCTGGTGAAAGCGGGCCAGGCTCCGGAGCATCTCCTGGGGCCGGGCAAAAACGTTGCCCATATCTTCGAAAACCGTAAATCCGATGTTTTCATTCAAGTAAGGCACTCTGACGTTGGGAAAACGCATCTCCAAATTATTGAGGAACACGGCGCTGCCCCCGACGGGATATCCGGTGAAGGGGTCGCGTGGCCCTGCCTGATTTAACCCGAATCCGCGATTAGAGTTGCCCCCGCCGCTATAAAAACGTTCCGGGAGGGGAACCAGGCTCTGGCCGGCTTGGGGCGTTTGCGACGGATCCAGCAGGACGGTGCTGCCAAAGCGGTTTTCCACCCCGACGGTGGTGGAACGGGCGAAGACGAAGCCCTGGCCGGTGCTTCGGTTGCGAAACAAGGTGTGATAGGTCGAGTTCTTGATCAGCAACCGGCTGAAGTCGGCCTCCGAACCAAACGAACTGGAGGCAACGCCGCCTTCGACACTGGTGTAGCTGCCGCGCGTGCTTTCCAAATCGTTATCGCGGCGGTTGCGAGTGAAGATAAAATTCGGCGTTCCTACCCGCGTGGGTTTGGACAAAAGCGGGATGAGGTTGTCGGTGACCTCGATATCGCTGGCCTCCACCCGTCGGTAACTGAAGCGGTAGGCGAAGGTCGTCAGCTCCCGGTCCTGCGCTTTGTATAGCACTTGCAAGACTTGAAAGGTGCCTTCCAGGCGTCTCGAGGTGAAGGTGGAGACATCGACCGTGTTGTCGTAAAGTCCCGAGGCGGTGAAACGAAAGTTGTCCAAGTTGAGTAACTTGGGGATGTCGTAGCTGATGAGCCCTTTCTGCTGCAGGCGTCCGAGAGCGCCTTTCATGGTGAGGGTCTGATGACGGCCGCCCATGTTGATGCGGCTTACGCCCAGGGAGACCATGGGGCTGACGCCGGTCGCGCCCAGGGGCTGGTTGGCACCGACGGCGGGCTGTCCGGTCTGGAATTCGAAACCGGCGCCGTAATCGAAGGTATATCGGTCGGCCTCGTGCGTGGTGATGACCACGTTCTTGCGCGACTCGGTGCCGTCCGGATTTTGGATCGCCGTGTCCACCTGCTTGAAAAGTCCAAGGTCGTAGAGGCGGCGCTGGCTCTCCAGCATGTCCTGCTGGCTTAAGGGAGCGCCAGGCTGCACGCGCAATTCCCGGCGCGCCACTCCGGGGCGGGTGTGTTGCAGGCCGTCGAGAAAGAGGCGATTGACGAAAAATTGCTCGCCTTCGTGAATCGAAAAAGTCACGCCAACGCGCGGCAAGGTGTCGGGCGAGGGGGCCGCGACATAGGCCACGTCAACGGTGGCGTTGGGAAATCCGTTATCGAAATATTTGCCTAGGATCGTGTCGCGGTCTTCCGCCAGGCTGGATTCGTCGAAGCCCTGGCCCTCCGCGGTGGAAATTTCTGGAAGCTGCTCTTGCGGAAGCGTGTACGTGCCCTCGATACGAACCCAGGCCACACGCGTCTGCGGTCCTTCTTTAATCGCGATTTCGATGGCCAGCTGCGAAGGATCCCCCTGGTACTTGTCGACCAGCTTGCTGGCGACTTCCGCCTGCCGGAAACCGCTTGCCCGATAGAGACTCTGGATGCTGCGGACATCCTCTTCGAGCAGGGCTTCGTTGTAACGCCCGTGGCTGAAGAGACGTCCGGCGGATTGGTCTTGCATGCGGGAACGAATCAGGTCGTCGGAAAAA
Source organism: uncultured Acidobacteriaceae bacterium (assembly GCA_963778255.1). Classification (GTDB taxonomy): domain Bacteria; phylum Acidobacteriota; class Terriglobia; order Terriglobales; family Acidobacteriaceae; genus Acidiflorens. The sequence continues at coordinate 2,727 of CAVZUP010000150.1, read as the reverse complement.
TATCGATTGCCGGAAATGCGAATGGCGCTGAGCTTGTGCCGGTCTCCAGGATTGACGGTGTAAACCACCTGCAGATGCTTGCCGTCGGGCGCGTTGTGCTGGCTGACGCCAATCGTGGCCTCGAAGTAGCCGAGATTCTGCATGTGGTTCTGAATGTTGCGCCGGCCTTCATTGAGCAGGTCGTCGTCCACCGCGCCTTCTTCGTAGATGGGGACGAGTTTTTTCAGGATGTGCTGGGTGAGTTTGAAACCGTCGGCGGCAATCTCCACAACTGGGCCGCGATCCACTTTGAAGACGTAGTCGACGGAGTTGTGCTCGGAGCGGTAGGTGCGGCTGGCGAGTTCGACCTGGGCTAGCAGGCGGTCCTGCTTCTGATAACGGCTGCGGATGTGTTGCAAAGCCCGCGTAATGCGATTCGATGTGACCGGAATACCGGGATGCAGTCTGGCGATGTCTTCGATTTGTTCAACGGAGTAGCCAGGGTCGCCATCCAGCTTGATTTCACCGACTACGGCGCGCGGCCCGGGGACGACATGGAAGATCAGGTTGATCTGGTGCTGCTGCTCGTCGCGTTGTTCCGCGTGGGTCGTCTTCGACTTGTGGAATCCGTTTTCTTCCAGCACTCGCTGGATGCCGGCCAGCGCGCGATCGAGTTTTTCCGGAGCGTAGAGCTCGCCGAGTTGCAGGCGGGTCGCGCTGGCCAGTTGGTTCGCGGACGGATTGTTGGATACCCCTTCGATCGTCACCATGCCGACGAAAAAATTCGAGACGGTGAGAAAACGCAGCCGGACGCCGGTGGTCTCGCTGCGATTGGCTTCGGCTTGAATGTCGGCGAAGCGTCCGGTGGCAAACAGAGCCTGCATGGCGTCATGCAGGGATTCGCGGGTCAGCGGCTCACCGATTTTGAGCGGCGTGGCCGTCAGCAGCGCAGCCGCTTCGTCCGGCGGAACCCCCGGCAACTCGATCTGATCGATCGCTAATCCGAGATAGGGAGTGATGGCTCCGAAACTGGTTTCGGACGTGGCCGTGGATTGCGCCGGCGGCTCGGCCGGTTGCTGGGCAGAGGGCAGAGCGGTTGACCAAGTTGTTCCGGTCGCAAGCAAGAGCAAAACTGCCAGCGCGCGTCGGCATACAAGTCGGCCTTCCCGAAATTCACCCTTGCTCACCATGCAATCCTTCGGGTTCGATGAATCTCGAAATGACACACGTTGCTCGCCAGAAACAAGTTTATCGACCGGCACCTATAATACTGGGTGGAAAGCCCTTGATAGGTAACGGCTAAGGTAATTGCTCGGGGAATCGACGCTTTGAGAATCGACGACCGCTACTCGCGGCAAGTGCTGTTCAAGGAAATCGGGGCGGAGGGGCAGGAAAAGCTGGCGCTGTCCCGCGTGGTCATTGTGGGATGCGGGGCGACCGGTTCTGCGTTGGCCTCGTTGCTGGCGCGATCAGGTGTCGGGACGCTGCGGATTCTCGACCGCGATTATGTTGAGCCCAGCAATCTGCAGAGGCAAACGCTTTTCGATGAGAATGACGCGCGGGAGTCAGTGCCCAAGGCGATTGCGGCGGCGCGGCAGATTGCGCGCTTTAATTCGCAGATTGTTGTCGAGCCGCACGTTGCCGACCTGATTCCGGCGAATGCCGATTCCCTGCTAGGCGGCTGCGACTTGATTCTGGATGGCACCGACAATTTTGAAACCCGGTATCTCGTGAACGACTATGCGGTGAAAAATTCCGTGCCCTGGATTTACGCTGCCGCGGTTGGCAGCTATGCCGTCACCATGAATATCCTGCCTGGCGAGACCGCGTGTTTGGCCTGCATTTTTCCTGAATCTCCGCGGGGGACGGTCGAGACCTGTGAGACGGCCGGCATTTTGAATTCGGCCGTGAACCTGGTGGCGTCGATTTCGGCTACGGAGACATTGAAGCTTCTGGTGGGCGCGCGGACGAAAATGCGGCGCACGCTGCTTTCATGGGACGTGTGGACCAACGAGCGGGCCGAGTTGGCGGCGGCGCATCCGCTGGTGGGATGCCGCGCCTGCCTGGGCGATTATGTTCATCTGGCGGGCGAAGGACGGCCGCACATTACGATGTGCGGCAGGAATTCGGTGCAGATCCACGAGCGGGAACGGCCGGTGGACTTTGCCGAACTGAGCATCCGGTTGCAGCCTCTAGGCAACGTTCGCCACAATGAGTTTGTGCTGAAGTTCTGGCACGAGCCTTACGAGATGACGCTGTTTCCCGATGGTCGGGCCATCATTAAGGGGACCACCGACACGGCTATCGCCCGCAGCTTGTATGCGCGATATGTGGGGAGTTGAGGGGTGTGGCTGTGGTCAGCCCATTACGGTTGGGAGCATCCAAGTTTCGCACACCGGGTCATCCTTCGACTCGAACGATTTCGCCCGGCTTAACCAAGCGCATGCGTTCAAGGCAGGCCTCCGCTAAAGGGACGAGAGCCGCCAAGCGATTCGACTTGGCGCGAAGTAGGATGACTGCGATCTGGCGACCGGCTAAATTCTGCTCGTATTCCAGCCCCTTATCCATGGTCAGGAAAATCTCAAATCCCTGACGCTCGGCGATTGCAAGGAGTTCGCCGTTCTTCTTGCCGCTGAGGAATGCCTCGGGTACCGTATAGCATTCGTGATCTGCAAACTGTTGCTTGAGTTTCCGGGGAAGACACTCGTCCAATAGGATCTTCATGCCAATTGACTGACAAGAAGCGAC
>CAVZUP010000149.1:0-12481 GCA_963778255.1 uncultured Acidobacteriaceae bacterium | reverse complement strand
GCGCGGGTTGAGTGGGGCGAAAACAAATGTAGTTCTATACTGCGCTTGTCGTTACCTTACAAGTGCTGGAGGCATTTGCGATGTCAAGATATTTTCCACAGCATGGGTTGCGCGTGGCTTTGACGATATTGTTGGCCCTCGTTGTCTGCGTCTCTCAGTCGTTTGCGCGTGCGCGTCGTCAGGACAAAATCTTCGGAGGCTACTTCGAAGAGTGGGGTATCCGTTACGCGGGTTACAACATTGCGGATCTGCAGAAGAATGGCGTTGCCGATGAACTGACGCACCTCATCTACGCCTTTGGCAATGTGACCCCGACTGCGGTGCCCGCATGCGCAATAGCCGATCCGTCGGCCGCCTATCTGGACTCGACCCTTCCAAGTGTGAGCGGCCAGCCCTATGCCGCGCCCCTTTATGGAAATTTTGGTGCCATCCAACAACTCAAGACGCTCCATCCCAATCTGAAAGTGTTGATCTCTCTAGGGGGACAAGCTGGTAACGCGGCGGGCTTTGTGACTTCGGCCAGCACGGCGGCTGGCCGCGCCGCGCTCGCCTCGTCGTGCATCGATATTTTTGTCAAGGGTAACATCGCTCCGGGTATTACCGCTCCCGGGTTATTTGACGGTTTCAATATCGATTGGGAGTTCCCGTTAGCGGCGGATAAGCAGAACTTCACCGCCCTGCTGAAAGAGTTCCGCGCGCAGCTCAACGCCTTGACCAAGACGACGGGCAAGAAATATATCTTGACGTTTGATTCGCCCGCGAGCCCGAAGAAATATGTCAACATCGATCTAAAGGCCGCCGCCGCGCAAGTGGATTTCCTTACCATCGACGGCTACGACTATGCCGGAACGTGGGACAAGCAGACCAATGAGGCGTCTTCACTGTACGATACGGCTGCGGATCCTATGAGCGCCGAGGCCCGTTACATCGATGCGACTGTGAAAGCCTATCGCAAAGCTGGCGTGCCAGCAGCTAAGTACACGATGGGTTTGCCGTTGTATGCCGTTGGCTGGACGGGCGTTCCGAACGTGAACCATGGCTTGTACCAGAATGCAACCGCTGCTTCCCCAGTTTTATTGGCCAATGGATCGGGTTTGTGCCCAAATCCGACTCCGACCTCGGCTTCGCCAGGATGCGACACCGTGTTGACTGCGGGATTTTCGACTTACTCGACAATTGAGAATCTCATTAACAAGAACGGGTACACCGCCTGGTACGATTCTGCAAGAGTCGGAGCAACGCTCTACAATCCAGCCACCGGGACGTTCTATACCTATGACGACCCCACGTCGGTGGCAACGAAGACGGCCTACATCAGGAAGAACAAGCTTGGCGGCGCCTATGTGTGGGCGCTGAATGACGACGATGCCGGCGGGTCCTTGACCAAAGCGATTGCGGCAGGCCTCCAGTAATCGAGACCTGCCTGGGATAGCGTGCCGCGACGGGCGGACTGAAAAGTACGTCGTTTTCTAACGGAAGCGCCGGATAAACAGAGTGTGTCGCTCCGAGCGATAGAAACCAACTCCGTAAATCGTAGCTTTACCTTTGGCGGAATAGATGGTCTGGCGAATGCGCAGCACCGAGGCGCCGCGAGGCACGCCAAGCTTTTCCGCGAGGCTGGCGTCTGCCGCCGTGGCATCGACTTCTTCGTCGGCGTAGCCCAGTTTCGTCGCATAGTCGTGCTCGAGAATGGCAAACAGGGAGCTTCTTCCCAACGGGGCCGACACCAGATCAGGAAAATCGGACGCGGACAAGTAGCAGGTTTCCAGCGCAAAGGGCTCTTCCCCGGTAAGCCGGAGACGTTGGATGACTAGCATTCGGCTGGCTGCGGGCAATCCGAGCCGGGCCGCAATCTCCGGCTCGCCATCAATCACCTTCGCCACCAGCACGCGCGAGCGCGGGGCCAAACCACGGCTCGACATTTGCTCGGTATAGCTCATCAGCTTATTGAAGTGGATCTTGGGGACGGCAACGAAGGTCCCCGCCCCGCGGCGGCGTTCGACGATTCCTTCTTGTTGCAGGCCAGCCAAGGCGTGGCGAGCCGTCATGAGGCTTACCTTGTGAGTCTTCGCGAGTTCGCGCTCCGATGCAACCGCGTCCCCCGGTTTGAGACTGGTGGAGGCGATGCGGTCACGGATCTCGCTCTGGATTTTTTTATAAGCGGGTATGCGATCGCGATGGTTTCCGGTCATATTTCGTTTTCCAGACTGCCCTCCGGCGGCAAACTCGATGACAACCGGGTCGACGGATCCCTTTACGAGCCCGCCCTAGGCGGTACAGAACTATATAGCGCATCGATAGCACCGATGCAAACGTTGAATTTGGAAAAGGTTAACTTTGCCAGTTCATTACGGGGAGATGGCACGTTCCGCACCCTCGCACAGGGTCGCTTCAGAATAACGTATACACGGGAGAAATATCCAATAATCGGTATATTTCCAGCAATTTATAAATTCCCGCATCAGCGCTCCGTAGTATTTCGGATAAGATGATAATAGATTTGAGAGGTCCATTTGAAAGATTTTCACAGCCCCTTTCCTCTTTCTTCTTGACGGTGAGCCGTCATATGCTATATAGCATAATTACTTTCGATTATTGGCTTATTGGTGATGTCCAGTTGGTAAGTGCTTTTGAGGAGGCGCAATGATGGCGAAATTGAAGTGCGGAAGCCACGGCGATTTAGATCGATACTTAACCGAAGACAAGCCCGGAATCGCGCCCAGGCTGTCTTTGTTTTCATTTCTAGCGGTCTGCGCATTCATTTTTTGCATGTCGGCAGCAGGTCTGGCACAAGAGTTGGCGGCCACGCTCACAGGCACGGTAACCGACCCCAGTGGGGCCGTCGTGGCGGGCGCGACCATCCTAGTTCACAGCGATGACACCGCCGTGGATACTCCCCCCGTCACCACCACCAGTACGGGAAGCTTCAACATCACTCACCTTCCCGCAGGCCGTTACACGGTGACGGTCAAGGACGCCGGGTTCGAAACCTTCGTGGCCCACGGTGTCATTATGAACGTGGCGGAAACGCACACTCTCGATGTTCGAATGACGGCCGGGAAAGTGAGCGAGACCATGGAGGTCACGGCAGAAAACGCGCCGATTCAGACCACAACCGCCGAACAGTCGGGAACCGTAACCGGCGAGCAAGTGCGCGAACTGGCGCTGAACAACCGCAATTTCGAACAGCTTGTGATCTTGCAGCCCGGAGTCTCCAGCCAATTGGGCGATGAGGTCGGATTCGGGCTGAACGAAAACACTACGATTTCAGTCAACGGCGCGCGCGCCGGCGCCAACAACTGGACAGTGGACGGCGCCGACATTAACGACAGCGGTTCCAACGGGACGATTACCAACACGCCGAGCATCGACGCCATCCAGGAGTTTACTTTGGAGCGCAGCAACTACGATGCATCCTTCGGGCGCAGCGGCGGCGGCCAGGTCGTGGTCGCAACCAAATCTGGAACCAGTCAGTTCCACGGCAGCGTGTACGAGTTCAATCGCAACAATCTTTACAATGCGAATAATGCCGCGAACAAGATTTCCATCGCGCAAGGGGCGGTGGCGTCGGTCCCCGGACAATTCTCTACCCCGATTGAGCGCTACAATGATTTCGGTTTCACGATCGGCGGTCCCCTCGAGATTCCTGGACTTTACCATCCGGTCAAGAACAAGACCTTTTTCTTCTGGTCGGAGGAGTGGCGTCGCGCAAGTTCCCCGCAGATTCAAACGGCCACTGTGCCCACCACGCAGCAACTGGGCGGAACATTCCCGTGGGTCTTGGATACCACAACCGGCACACCTAACTTCGGACTATATGTAAATCCGATAACCGTGTTTCAGCCCGGCTGTGTCACAAATACCGCTTCCAATTCCTCTACTCCCGCTACTTCCACGACTGCACAGACTTCCACAATCCTATTGGCGACACCCGGTTGTGAAAGCCAAAATGCCACTCAATATATGAACGCGTTCATGGCGGCCAATACAGCCAACATTGGCGGCAACCAATTGAATGAGACTTTTAGCCAGTTGAACAACTTTCGTCAAGACATTATCCGCCTCGACCAGAACGTCGGCGACAAGGTCCGTGTGTTCGCTCGCTATATGGAGGACAATATCCCCGAGAACTTCGCCTACGGGCTCTGGGGGCCTACCGGCAACTATCCGGGAGTGGAGGCGACTGCGACCAACAACCCGGGTCGTAATCTGGTGGTGAATGCCAGCGCCAGCATCTCTTCAAGAGTGGTGAACGAAATCGAATTCGCCGATACTTGGAGTGCGATCAACTCGTCGCTGAACAAGAACGACATTGCCATCTCGCCAACTTTTCTGAGCTCGCTCTCCACCAGCACTCAAAAGTTTCCCGATCCCTACGGCCGCGCTCCGAATGTCGTGATCGCCAATTACACGGGCCTAGGCAACGGAAGCGCGCCCTACCATATGCGGAACGGCGACAAGAACATCTTCGACAACCTCTCCATACAACATGGCAACCACACCATCCGCGCCGGGGTGACCGCGGCGTGGATGTATAAGACGGAGAATCTTTCCGGTGGTCAGGCGCAGTTTAACTTCGACAACGCAAATAACTCTAACGATCCTTTCGCCAATTTCCTATTGGGACAAGCGGACAGCTACTCTCAACAAAACAGGGACACAACCCCATATCTGCACTACATGAACTTCGAAGCCTATGTGCAGGACGATTGGAAATTGACGCCGCGCCTAACTGTGAATCTTGGCGTCCGCTATAGCTTTTTCCCCTCGCCGACCGACAGCAACAGCACGCTGGTCAACTTTGCCCCCAACCAATACAGTGCCAGCCTGGCTGCAACCCAAGCCCCCATCAATCCCGCTAACGGAAACTTTGCGGCGTCGGCGACCGGAAATCCGGCAACCTATTCCAATGGCTTGATCTTTCCCGCCGGAGCAGAATGTGCGGCCGCACAGGCTATTTATCCCGGGGCAACTTGCTCGCCCTTCGGCAAGGAGGTTAACCCCAACGCGAAGAACAACTGGGGACCGAGATTCGGCATCGCTTGGGACCCCCAAGGCAACGGCAAGTGGGCGGTGCGCGCGGGATACGGCCTTTTCTACGACCGAACCCTCAACGGCATCTGGGAACAGAACGCGTTCTTCGATCCTCCCTTTACCCAGACCATCACCACGCTTAACAATTCAAGCTCCAGCGCAGATCTGTTCGACAACTATAATGTGTTAGGCGCGGGAGGCGCAGCCGCTCCGGCCCCCAATCCCCTGACTGCAACCGGAACTGGCGCGCTGAACCAATCGCCAACCTTCAAGGCCCCCAGCTATCAGGACTACAACGTCTCGGTGCAACACGAAATCATGCGGAACACCGTGTTTGAAATCGGTTATGTCGGCACCAAGGGCACCCACCTTGTGGGCGACCTCGATATCAACCAGCCCTGCGCTATACAGAGTGAATGCCCAGAAGGAGTCCAGTTGCGCACGGCGGCAGCGAATGTAGGGGTAGATGTGAACGCCATACGCCCGTATGAGGGCTATTCCTCCATCACTGTGCGCGCTCCTGTCTATACCAGCAACTACAACTCGCTCCAAGTCTCGTTCAATCGACGGCTGAACCACGGCCTCTCGTTTGGCGCTGCCTACACCTGGTCCAAGTTGCTCACGACCGATCCGGTGGACAGATCATGGGCGGCTACCGACACCTACAACCTGAAGCGTAGCTACGGTTTGTCTACGTTGAACACGCCGCAAGTATTGATCCTCAGCTACACCTATCAAGAACAGTTCTTTAAGCAGCAGCGCGGTTTGGGATGGTTGCTGGGTGGCTGGGAACTTACCGGTATCGCCAACTTCCAGACAGGACAATCCTTGAGCGTGACCCAAAACAGCGACCCGTGGGCCGAGGCAGGCTATCCCGGCGGCATCGGTATGAACCGTGGATCGACCACCGCGCAGATCCTCGCCGATCAAGTCTCCAGCAATACCAAAGGGCCTAAAACTGACGCGCAGTATTTCAACACTGCGGCATTCGCAGATACGGGAACAGTGTCGCCGCACTTCGGCACATCGGCTCCCGGATCGATTCTGGGACCGGGCTTCCAGCGCTGGGATACGTCACTGATTAAGAACGTGAAATTCGGGGAACGGGCCAGTCTGCAACTTCGCCTTGAGACGTTCAACACGTTCAACCACACGAGCCCGCAATTTATTTGCGGCGATTACTCCGGAAACTCCAACTGTAACGTTGACTCCGGAAATTTCGGGCAGGTCACAGGTTGGCACATCCCGCGTGAAGTGCAGATCGGCGGCAAAATAACGTTCTAACTAAGGCTCTCAATCTCGCGGGGCGCATGTCAGTCCGCATGCGCCCTATTTTTCTTTGCTCCAGATCTTTCTTGCTTGGTGGAACACCGCGTCTTCGCCCACCGGGACGGTCGAGGATGCCCGTTTCTCCACTTGCAAGTCATCGTCACCGGCTCTGATTGCTCTTAATCTTCTCTTGCCGGCGTTTCTCGGGAAGATCGGCAGCGATTTTGCGTTCCCGAGCTGCTTCCGCAGTTTGTCCGAGGTGATTCAGCGCGGTCGAGAGCAAATAGTGCGCCTTGCTCGAGTCGGGTTGGAGTTGGACGGCTTTGCGCAGCACATCCACCGCTTCGCGAGGACGCTTGCGGGCGATTTCGGTCTTGCCCAGGCCCAAAAGCGCGTCGCCGTAAGCAGGATTCACCTTGAGCGCTAATCTGAAGTGCGCTTCGGCCTCCTCCAGTCGATCGTCGGTCAGGTCGCTGGTCAGGAGAATCTGCCCGAGAACGCAGTTGGAAATCGGATCATTCGGATAGCGGCGCAGTTCCTCACGAAACTCGGGCTCGGCAAGCTGGAGCTCTCCCTCCAGCCAATACACGTATCCCAGGCCCGAATGCACGCCCGCAAAGTTGGGATCGGCCTGCGCGGCCGCTTGATATTCTCTGATCGCCTCCGGCTTGTCGTCCGCTTGCTGGTAGGCCGTGGCCATCAGAATGTGAGCGGACGCGGAATTCGGATTCACCTGCATAATTCGAGCGAACACGCTGGTCAGTGCCTTGCGCTCCTTCATCCGCAAGTACGCCTTGCCAAGCATGTCGAGGGTCTCCAGATCGGAGGGCTGCGCATGGTTGGCGCGTTCCAAATAGACGGCGGCTTCCGGATAGCGGTCGAGAGCTAACAGAGACAGTCCTGCCAAATCGAGAACCTGAAAGTCGTTTGGATACTTGGCTGTCATCGGACGAAGCAGCCGCCACGCCGGCGCGTATCGTTGCGCTTTGAAATAAGCGATCGCCAGATTACGTTTTGTCGAGGCATCGTCAGGATGAAATCTGAGCGCGGTTTGGTACAAGGGGATCGCCTCCTCAGGTTTCCCCATGCGGGCCAGCACAATTCCCAGATTGTTCAAGGCGGCAAGTGAATGCGGGTCGATTTCCAATCCGCGCCGTAGTGCTGCCGCTGCCGCTTCGTTATCGCCGGTGTGCATCGCTTCCGCAGCATGTTCGAGGCAGGAGTGCAGCTGCATTTCCGCGCTGTTAGGGAGCGGAGTGTTTGGGGGCGTTGGCGTCTGGGCGGTCAAACAATGCGCGATCAGCAGCCCCATAGCGCATATCCCGACGATCCGCCGGACGCCCATTTGCAATCTCATACGCGGATTTTAACCCACCTATCGATTGTGCCTCTCCAAAAAACCCGCAACGAGCTTGAGCGGTTCGCGCCAGCGAGTGTTCTACTGCGCCTTGATCGAGACTCTCCTCCCACGCTGCGCAGGCGTCGGTTATGCTCTGGTCATAGCTCAAGGGTTGGCGGCGACCAGTCCATGCTGGAAGCTTCTGGTCAGATCGTATTGCTGGAGCCGTGGTACTCGAATCGAACCAAGTCGATTTTCAGGAGTCCAAAACTCTATGTCGCCGACACAGGCCTGCTCTGCGCTCTGCTGAATATTCGGTCGGTAGAAGCTCTGCGGAAATCACCGGCAGCAGGCGAAGTCTGGGAGACGACCGAACTCGCGAAGTGGACTTTGTGGTGGACACGGAACGTCACTTTTCGGCCGCACGCTAGCATTGGCGAGAATTTCGCGCCAAAGACGATGGATCCAGGCGTCTGGACGCGAAATTCGGCCCCCGCTTCGGCCGATCTTTCATTAAGTTTTCATTCAGTTTTGTTCAGCCAGGAAGGAAGATCAATGTTTTGTGGAGCTTAAGGTTGGTTGCGGGGGGTGGATTTGAACCACCGACCTTTGGGTTATGAGGGCTGCTAGATGTTTCTAACTTGTTGAATGTGGGGCATGGGCGATGCCTTACAGAAACACTAAGTCATTGATGGGAACATTGGGGAACGACAAATCGTGAGCGAACGTGAGCGCGTTTCAAGTCTCGGTCGATCACGCGTCCTAGTGCCGCATCCTCCGGGGCAGCAACCACCGCGGGCGCAAACGCAGTAACCGCACCAAGCATAAGAACACGAAAACCGCGAGTGAACAAGGCGAATTACCTCCTCGTGTCGTCCGTGAACTCTCGGCTTTGTCGTGAGGGAAGTTTCGGGTTGGCTAACTGCTAGAAATTTGCGTTTTACAGAGCTTTCCGACATATCTGTGCCGAATGTCCCAATTTCAAACTATGGCGCCGGCCTTGCCGTGAGAGTCACCACGGTATAGTGCTCGATCCGGCCCAGGGTGAACTCGCAGACGCTCCCGTGCAGAGAGAGGTCATCGAACTTAGGCTGGGCCGCGTCTGGCGAAAGGACTTTCACCTCCCAGCGGCTCAGGTCCCGTACCAGCCCGCTCAGCTCCAGCCGGACTTTCACGTTCTCTGCGGGGACCTGGTGATCGTAGTTGAGCAAGTGGAGAATCAAAGTCCGACCGTCGGGTTTCCGAGTCAGCTGGCCCAGCACGTAACCGCGCGGCGCCAGGCTGAGACGAGGCCCTCCGGCCGCGGCTTCGGCGCGTGCCACGAGTCCCGACATAGGCTTTCCCGCCCTGACGATGACGCCCCCGCCGTCGGCGAACGCACGCAACCGGGCCTTTTGATCAGTGCTGAGTTTAGGCAAGCCAGCTGGCATCACCAGCACCTTGAACCGGTCCAGAGGGACTCCCTTGTCTAGGTGCGCGAGCACTTTGGTCTCGAAAAAGGCACTCTGCTTGAGGAATTCGGCGGCCAGCGGGTTCCGCGGCTCCGCGGAGATCAAACCGATCCGCGCCACCGGCGCCGCCTGGTAATACAGCTCCTGATGCTCGACCATGAAATGGTTGTATTGAGCAATGGCCGTCCATGCCTTCTGGGCCTCCGGTTCGCCCTTGATCAGCCCGGAGAGGAATCGGCCCTCGATGTTGCGCGAGGTAGCTGCGCCGAAGGCATAAGCCTCGGCGATGGAAAGCCTCTGTTCGACCGGGCTGGGGATGCAGCGCTCGCGCGGACCGCAGTGGTAAAGGTCGTTCTCATACTTCAGAGGCTGCCAAAGCTGCTTCTCTCCGCTCAGGAATTTGATATTGCGCGCGTTGTCGACCTGCCAATGACCGTGCCAAACACCTGGAGTGTCCTTGCCATCCTCCTCCCAGATCACTTCGTTAATGTCGTTCATCCCAAAGCGGTCCGGCGGAATATGGATGTTTGCTTCCACCATGACCTTGGGCCGGCCGGTCTCCCGCGCCTTCCGTTCCGCCATTCGTTGGGTGTCGTCGAGCAACTGGGCCAAGCCGTCGTTGTAACCGATCATGTTGTCCCAGGCGATTGCATCCACTCCCGCGTCGACTGCCAGCTCCGCCTTCTTCAAGAGATAGGCCCGCCAGCCCGGCTCGCGCGCGTCGGCGAGCCGGCGCTTCCAGGAGATCTGCAGATCGGTCATGGTCGGGCCGGCGTAGAACATGGGCATGGCGTGCATCCACAGGCCGTATTTCTTCGTTTCCGGGTCGTCGCGGTAGGCGCTCTTCCAGAACAGGTTGGAAGCCGACAGGTAAGCCGATACGTGGATGCCGTTCTCATGGCAGCGGGCGATTACCTTTTTCAGATTCTCCCGGTTCTCCTGCTCGTCCTTAAGCGACCAGCCGTTGCTCCATGTGACCCAGATCCAGTTGAAGTCCGCCTGCTTGAGCAAGCCGAGCATTTGCTCGAAATCGCGGTCATAGATGTGGGTCAGCACCTCCTTCTCTTCGGCGCTGAACTTGTCCCCCCACCAGGTCCGCTCGGCCTTCCAGCTTTCGATTTGTCCGCCGTCCAGCCGGATGAACCGAAAATTCCCCTGCTCCGCCCACGGCGGCACGTCCTCCGGCTTGGCGCGATACAGTTTCGGCGCTGGCTGAAAAGGCTGGGCGGCGCAGAACAGCAGGAACACGACGACTAAACCAATCAGTCCAGTGCTTTTTGAGATTCGGGCGCGTTGCATAGTTCTCTTCGTACGATACGACCAAGACCACTACGCTGGCCTATGTCCGTGTCCTCTTTTACGTTTTCTCTGGTATTGTGCAGGGTTTAACATTCCAGATTTCGTCTGCATATTCCGCAATGGTGCGGTCGCTGGAGAACTTCCCCGAGCCCGCCACATTCAAGATCGCCTTGCGCGCCCACTCGCCGGGATCGGCATATAGCGAGCTCATTTGCGCGTCTGCCGTGAGGTATGAGTTCAGATCCGCCAAGTGCATGTAGTGGTCGCCGCCCATCAGCAACATGTCGCGCAACGGCTCGAAGACACCCGGCTCACCGCAGCTGAAATGATCCGAGAAAATCAAATCCAGGACTTGACGGGTCTCGGGATCGTGTTGGTAATGCCACTGGGGGTTGTACCACCCGCGACTGCCAATCACCTGCTCAGCCGTCAAACCAAACAGGAAGAAGTTCTCCTCACCCGCCTCAGCAGCCATCTCAATCGTCGCACCGTCGCGTGTGCCGATCGTCAATGCGCCGTTCATCATGAACTTCATGTTGCTTGTCCCACTGGCTTCATAGCCTGCCGTCGAGATCTGGTTGGAGACGTCACTGGCGGGAATGAGGTGCTCCGCAAGCGAGACGCAGTAGTCGGGCAGGAATACCACCTTAAGCCGTTCGCGTACTGTGGGGTCGCCGTCGATGGTCGCCGCCAGATTGTTAATGAACTTGATGATCAGCTTGGCGAGCCGGTAGGCAGGCGCGGCCTTGCCGGCGAAAAAGAACGTACGTGGGTACAAGTTGCGCCCCGGGTCCTGGCGCAGCCGGTTGTAGAGCACCACGATCCGCAGTGCATTCAGGAATTGGCGTTTGTACTCGTGGATACGTTTGACCTGGCAATCGAAAATCGACTCCGGATCAACGGTCTGCCCTGTCGACCAACGGAGCCATTCACAGAATTGTCGCTTGGCACCTCGTTTGGCCGTGAGGAAGCCATCCCGGAAGGCTTTGTCCTCGGTGAATGCTTTGAGCTTGCTTAATTCGCTTAAATCGCGGATCCACTCATCTCCAATGGCATCGGTGATAAGTCCAGAAAGTCCGGGATTGCATAATTGCAGCCACCGCCGGGGTGTGACCCCATTCGTTTTGTTGTTGAAACGTTCCGGAAAGATTTCGGCCAGGTCTTTGAGCGTGGTCTCACGCAACAGCTTGGAGTGAATCTCTGCCACCCCGTTGGTACTGTGAGAACCTACGACCGCCAGATTGGCCATACGAACCTTTTTAGCTTGGCCGTCACCGTCTTCAACAAGACTCACGCGCTGAATACGTTCCTGGTCGCTTGGGAACCGGCCACGAACATCGTCCAGAAAACGGCGATTGATTTCATAGATGATCTCGAGTTGCCGTGGCAGCATTTCTTCAAACCAAGCCACCGGCCATTTTTCCAGCGCTTCGGGCAACAAGGTGTGATTCGTGTATGCCAGCGTGCCCTGCGTAATATGCCAGGCTTCATCCCATCCAAGGTGCACCTGGTCAACCAGAATGCGCATAAGTTCCGGCACGGCCAGAGAGGGGTGAGTGTCGTTCATCTGAATCGCCGCTTTGTCTGCGAACAAACTCCAATCTGAGTTGGAACGCTGGAAACGGCGCACCGCATCTGCCAGCGAGCAGGCAACGAGGAAGTACTCCTGCAGCAGGCGCAGGCCTTGCCCCATGATTCTTGAATCATCGGGATAGAGGACGCGGGTCAGGGTCTCGGCCCCAAGGGTCTGAGTAAATGCTTCCACAAAATCGCCGTGAGAAAATTCTTCAAAGTTGAAAAAGTCGGGCGCAGCGGCGGACCAGAGTCGAAGCGTGTTGATCGTCGAACCACCGTGTCCGATCACGGGACGGTCAAATGGAATGCCGATGAGAGCCGTTGGCCGACCCGGAACCGGACGCAGGCTGCCTCCGCTGAGTTCGAACGAGCAACCTATGCTGACCTCCACCTTTTCATCCGGACGAGCAATCTCCCACGGATCGGGAGAACGGAGCCAGTTATCCGGCGTTTCCTGCTGCCATCCGTTATGGATCGATTGCTTGAAAATGCCATATTCATAGCGCAATCCGTA
>CAVZUP010000148.1:0-3494 GCA_963778255.1 uncultured Acidobacteriaceae bacterium | reverse complement strand
AACCAAGGAGCCTGGAGAAGATTATCCACATTCGCTCGGCCTCCGGTGTTCCTCCGCTGCAATTTTTCGATGACCCCAACTCCAGCGCCTTATCCGGGCAGTCGGGTTTCGTCGGGAGTTACATCGACTGGACGCAAATCAATACAGGTTTTCTGATGCAGATGGTGCCGGAATCCCTTACCTCGGCCAACAACCTGACGATCAACAATCTGGTGCTCGGGCCATCGCTGATAGCGACCGGCCTTTCTCTGAACAATAATACGAATACGATCACCGAGACCCTGCAGACCAGTCCCCAGGTTTCGATCGATTTGAACGTGCCGGGCGAGTCGCAGTGGGCGGCCATGTTCACCAATGTTGCGCCTTCAACTCCAACTCCATTTGCTTCGGCACTCGGGATTACAGCGCAGATGTATGTGACTCAGGGCTTGGCTACGGCCACAAATATTTTGTCCGTCTCGGGGGGAGTTGGAGTGGGGATCATATCGGGGATTCCACAACTGAGTCTGGTCAACACCGCGGAACCTGACGGAATCAATGCGGCCGGCTGCAATCAGACGGGCTTTCTTCTAAACACCCCGACTGCGGCCCAACCCGCCATCACTACTGACGAAAACTTTGGCACGCTGCAATACGGCGACTCGTTCCCGCAGAGCTGGACGCGAACTTTGTCGCTATGCCAGGAGGCGCTGGCATTGGTTCCGCTTCCAACCTCGACTGGGCCGGCGACGGCGACTTTTCTCCTTGTTGACAGCGCGACGGTTGCTCCTTCGAATACGCCGCTCGGGCCGGTGGTTTTGCCGGTGCAGAACCCGACGATTGATACTCTTAATTTTTTCGGGGCGGGCGACGGAACCGGCATCGGGACCACTTCACCCATCATTTCCCTGGGCTGGACGGCGCCAACCGGAACCGTTCCATTCGGATACACGGTGCGTGTCTACGTTCAAACTGTGGCGGAGGGCATTCCCATCTACGCGGCAACGGGCGCAGCCTTCTCAACTGCCAGCACTTCAATTACCCTGCCACCGCTTGCCGGAGGCAACACCTACGTCTTTTCCATTACGGCAAATGCCGATGGCACGGCGAACGTGCAGACGGCTCCATTTCGCTCGTCCCTGCCGACTGGTTATGCGACCGTTGTGTCTTGCCCTGTCACCATCGGCTCCGCAGCGCAGATGCCGGAGATTCACGGCGATCGCAAGGTCATCACTCGCTTTTCGCAACATCTGCCCGTCAGCAAGGGCCACTAAGAGGTCGGCGTTTCAACCCGACCAGGCCCCCGCGCGCCTTTCCCCGCCGCTCTCCCGTGTAATACTTGTAAGACTTATGAATCTCACGCTGGATTCCAAAGTGGCTCTTATCACCGGCGGATCGCGCGGCATTGGCGCGGCTACGGTGCGGCTGTTCGCGGCGGCGGGCGCGAAAGTCGTCTTCAACTATCAGTCGGCGAAGGCGCAGGCAGACGAACTGGTCCGGGAATTGGGCGCGGAAAACTGCCGCGCGCTGCAAAGCGATCTTTCGATGGCCGAGCGGGCGCAGGCGCTGGTGTCGTCCGCCATTTCGGTTTTTGGACGCCTCGACATCCTGGTCGCTAACCACGGCATCTGGCCGCCGGAAGACGCGCCCGTCGATCGCATGTCCGACGCCCAGTGGCATCGCACCATCGCGGTGAATCTGGACAGCGTGTTCTCGCTGGTCAAACATTCCGTGGGCCAGATGAAGAAGCAGAGCGGCGGCCACATCGTGCTGGTCAGCTCGACGGCTGGACAACGCGGCGAGGCCTTTCACTGCGATTATGCGGCTTCGAAAGGCGCGCTGATCAGCATGGTGAAAGGACTTTCGACCGAACTGGCGCGCGACCACATCCAGGTCAACTGTGTGGCTCCGGGATGGGTGGCTACGGATATGTCGGCGGCGGCGCTGAACGATCCGCCTACGCGGGCGAAGGTTTTTGGAACGATACCGATGGGGCGCGTGGGGACTCCGGAGGAGATTGCTGGGCCGATTTTGTTTCTGTGCACGCCTTTTGCCGGATTTATCACGGGCGAAGTTTTTAACGTCAATGGCGGGGCGGTGCTGGTGGGGTAGCAACCGCCGGAGGGATCGAGTCGCGGACGGACGAATGCCTCCGTGGCTGCATTTTCCTTGGTGCAGCTAAAATGGTTCTGGGTGCTTCTAACCTATCAGAATCATGAATCGTCTTTTCAGTGTATTGCTGTTGTGCGGGCTGGCTGGGGCACAGAGCGCTCCCGTGGATGCGCCCCCGGCGCGCGGTGCCGCTTCGCCTGCGGTCTCTTCTCCCGCGATCAACCTGAACGACTCCGATAATGCCCGCAAGGCGCGAGCGCTTCTCGATCAGACCGTCGAGTCGGTGGGCGGGCAGGCTTATCTTACTTATGAAAACAGGAGCGAGACTGGCCGCTACTATCCGCTCTATCACGGACGCACTAACAGCACGGGAATTCCCTATAACTACTACGTTGAGTATCCGGAAAAAGACCGCTTCGAGGTCATCCACACGAAGGACATTTTTTTGATCGAAGGCCAAGTCGGCAACGTCAAGGTCAAGAACAAGTTCGATATTGTCCAGATATTTAATGGAGACAAGGGATACGAAATCACATACAAGGGGACGGCGGCGGTGGAACCTCTCGACGTGGAAAACCACCTGCGGCGGCGGCAGCATTCGCTGGAATGGGTGTTCCGGAAGTGGATTCGCGATGCGAACGTGGCGTGGTTCTATGAGGGGCAGTCGGTGGTCGACGGGAAGGTTTGCGAAGGCGTGACGCTGCTGAACAGCCAGAACGACTCGGTGACCGTGTATGTCGATCAGAATACGCATTATCCGGTGAAGATCAGTTATTCGTGGCGCGACCTGAAAGACAAGCAGAAGAACGTGGAAGAAGAGATCTACGACAATTACAAGCTGGTGCAGGGAATCTGGACGCCGCACTCCATCACCCGCTATTTCAACGGCGAGACCTCGCAGCAGCGCTTCATCAACACGGCCAGCTACAACCAGAAGCTGCCGGATACGATGTTCGATGCGGCGGTGACGTACGATCCGACGGCACCGCTCAAGAAGCGGTAATACGGGGCCGCTGCTTCACGCCAAGGCCTCGGCGTGGTGGGATCGCGGCCAATTTCCCGAAAACAACGCCATGTTCCTGCGCGCACACCCCCAAATATCTATAAATGCCTGAACGAGTTAGCCGTTCCCAACGTGGAACGGGCCACGAAATGTGGCTGTTTTGCCACAGACAGAAGTTTGTCCATGGCGGTAAGCTGATACAGAACCAAAGACTTACAGCGCCTCCTCGTTGACACACGAACAAACAATTCGTGCCGCGGTAACCTGCACCGGAGTGGGTCTGCACAGCGGCGCTCCTGTGAGTTTGCGGATTTTGCCCGCGCCTGCCGGAACGGGAATTGTTTTCCATCGCACAGATCTTGATGGCTTCGCGATCGAAGCGAGCGGACGCAACGTGGCT
>CAVZUP010000147.1:0-7932 GCA_963778255.1 uncultured Acidobacteriaceae bacterium | reverse complement strand
GCTTACTTGCAAACAATCCAACATTAAGCTGGATAAAACGACTACCTACGTGCTGGCGGCTGCGGATTTGCAAGCTGCGAAGTGAGATGGGTGGTTGCTTTGGGGAAGCTCTGATTCGGTGTCCGGGCGGAAACGCTTGAACCACAGGGGGCTCGGGCAGAATCCCCTGCCGCTTATCTTGTGCTGCGAAGAGCGCAGGGGTCCTTCGACTTCGCCGGGACTTCCCTTCGCGAAGTTCCGGCTGTGCTCAGGATGACAACGTGGGGTGACTGATGGCTGACAAATGAGGGCTGACAAATGAGGGCTGACGGCTAAAATCTTCCCTGCCTTTTCAATAACTTACCTCCGAAAAATGTACGCAATCCCCGCTCAACCCCGTTTTTCTCCCTTTCATTGCCTTCTTGGTGCGTAAATGTCACCGATTCAATAGCATCACGGTGACGCACTCCACGCATCGAAGCTTCCATTTTCACGTGGACAAGTCTATTTACGCAGGGCCCGTTGGCGGGTTCGCGGGGACAGTTCTAACTCCCAAGGTGGAGGAAAGCGAGAGCAGAATGCACAAGCCGATTAAATACGTTGAGAAGGTCGTGACGGTCGCCGCTACCGGCGCATGGGCAGTGTTTGAGCGCCTCAACCGCATCGCTCCGAATGACGCTCCCGTTCCCAAGTGGTCGGAGAAGCCTCTGCTGAAGTCGTGGGAAAAGTCGAAGCCGCCGCTGGGCTGGCCGCGCTCGACCGATTCGCTTTGTCCGAAGTGCGTGCCGGAAATCCGGCAGCAGATTCTCGACGGGCACCTGCCGGTCGATGTGCTGATGAATGAAAAAGTCGGCGAGATCAAGGCGCAAATTATCGAACGCGACGGCAAGATTTTGATGGTGAAGGACTGTCCGAAACACGGGCACTTTGAAGACCTGATGTCGATCGACACGGAATTTTCAAAGCACCTGGAAGATGTTTTCCCGGGCCGCGATATTCGCGCGCATAAGGATGAGCATCTGCATCACCACGGATCGTCGACGGTGAAGTATGGACGTGGCGCGGTGCTGACCGTCGATCTCACCAATCGCTGCAACATGATGTGCGATCCGTGCTTTATGGACGCGAACCAGGTTGGTTTCGTCCACGAGTTGACTTGGGATGAGATCAAGACGGTGCTCGACAACGCCATTACGGTGAAGCCGAAGCGGCAGATGTCGGTACAGTTCTCGGGCGGCGAGCCTACTTTGTCGCCGTATTTCCTGGATGCGGTTCGCTATGCCCGCAAAGTGGGCTATAACAGCGTGCAGGCCGCGACCAACGGCATTGAATTCGCCAAGAGCTTTGAGTTCTGCCAGCAGGCGGTTGAGGCGGGCATGCGGTATGCGTACCTGCAATTCGACGGAATCGGCAACGCCGCCAACGATCATCGCGCGGTCGGCAATCTGTTCGATGTGAAGTTGAAGGCGATCGACAACCTGCATAAGGCCGGGTGCGAGATTGTGCCTGTGATCACCATTATCAACGGCATCAACAACGAGCAGGTGGGACGCATCATTCAGTTCGCGCTCGATAATCCTAAGAAGATCGGGTTCCTCAGCTTCCAGCCGGTTTCGTTTACCGGACGCGACGAGGCCATCACCGACGAGCGGCGCGAAGCGCAGCGCTACACACTGGCGCATCTGGCGCACGACGTGAAGAATCAGACGGGTTTTGGCGAACCGGCGCGCGACTGGTTCCCGATCAGCTTCATGAGCACGTTCAGCGACTGGGCCGATGTTCTGCACTCGCAGGATGCAAACAACGACTGGGGCCAGCTTTCTTGCGGATGCCATCCGAATTGCGGGACGGGCATGGCGATGATGATCGACAAGGAAACCAAGGAAGCGGTGCCGGTTACGGCTTTCCTGAAGGGCGACCAGCTGGCTAAGGATATTGCCAAGGTCAACGACGCAGCGCGGTCGAAATTCTGGACTGCGTTCGGCATGGCTCTTTGTTTGATGAAGAACTACGATCCGTTCCAGTCGCCCACGCATTTCAAGATGATCGACCTGCTCAAGAAGTTCGACAAGAACTTCAATGCCACGGGAAAGAATTATGGCAAGGTGGGTCCGGACCGGACGATTGACGACGTGATGAAGCGGCGTCAGGACCGGTGGAACTTCCTGTTCATTGCGGGCATGTGGTTCCAGGATCTGTTCAACTACGACTTCCGGCGCACGGAGCAGTGCATTATTCCTTACGCCACGCAGGAAGGCGAAATCAGTTTCTGCGCTTACAACACGGGCGTGGGCTGGCGGAACATCATCGAGAAGATGCACATGACTTCGACGCTTACCAAGTGGTACGAAGAGCATGGGCGGCACGAGATTTTTGCGGGCGGCAAGAAGGTCAAGATGCAGGACGAGACACATGCCCTGTATCTCCGCGAGGAAATCGTGACCAACGAAGTGCAACACGATCTCGATAAACTGGGCATCGCCAAGACGGCGCGAGAAGAAAAGCTGCGGGCCCGCGACAAGAAGGCCGAGAATAATAAAGTCAAGAACGACGCGGCCTACGACGCTCGCATGGCTCAGCTCTATCGGGAAGTGGTGCTGAAAGAGAAGCCGGCTACATCGAATGAAGGTGGATTCATTCCGCTGGGTGCGATTACTTCGGCGATCGCTCCGGCGGCCGCTCCGGCAAATGGGAATGGCTCGGTGAAGGAAAGTGAAGAAGTTGGCGAGCCGGTGGCGGGGGACTAACGTCCCGAGGTTTCAAAGTTTCGGGGTTTCAAGGTTTCAAAGACTAGGCCGCTCGAAAATGAGCGGCCTTTTTGTTTTGGTTGTGCATTGTTCCGATCCTGGGCCACAATGATTCAGGGCTGGAGCGGTCTCGTTGAAGAGCGGGGAAAATTGCTTGCCGGTTCGGGTTTCATCTCCCTTCGTCATTTTTCTGGTTGCCTTCGCTTGCCTGAGCGGGAGTTGGTGTGCGGCGCAGTCTGCTTCGGACGACGGCGCTATCCGCGGAGTCGTGCTCAACAGCGTTACGCATGAGCCGATCGACCGCGCGCTGGTCAGTTCGCCCGACAATCGCTTTGCCACCTTGACGAACAGTGAAGGGCGCTTTGAATTCAGCGTGCCGAAGGCTGACGATAGCGGCTCGGATTCGAACAGCTCCAGCCGGCGTCGGTCTGGCTTGAATCGTCCTTCGTCGCTGATGGCGCGCAAGCCGGGCTTTCTGGGCGATTCCGGCAGTCAGGGAAATGGCTTTCTGAGCGTCCCGGGGAAGGAGTTGACGCTGGCGCTTACGCCCGAGGCGGTGATCGCGGGAACGGTTGCTCTGCCCACGGCAGAGGCTCCGGAGAGCATAACGCTGCAACTTTTCCGGAGTCAGATTCAGGACGGACGCGCGCGCTGGGTTCCGGCGGGAAACAGCCGCTCGATGTCGGACGGATCATTTCGTTTCGCGGATCTTCCGGCAGGCACTTATAAGCTCCTCACGACAGAATTGCTGGACACCGATCCGGCGACCTCGGACCCGCACGTCGATCCGCTGACCTCGGAGACGCGGGCGCCGGTATTTGGATATCCGCCGGTCTACTTCGAGAGCTCTCCTGACTTTGGATCGGCCAGCAGCATCCAGTTATCAGCGGGGCAGACGCAGACGGCCAACCTTACCTTGGCAAAGCAGTCCTATTACCGGGTGAAAGTGCCAGTGATCATTCCTGGGACCGATCAATCGACAAATGGACTCAGCGTCGCGGTCTACACGGGGCGCAAGGGGCCGGGATATGCACTGGGCTACAACGTGCTGCACCGTGCGGTTGAAGGATTATTGCCGAATGGAACTTACACAGTCGAGGTTACGAGTTTCCGTCCGGCGGAGACCGGAGTGCAGACAATTACGGTGAAAGGCGGGCCGGTCGATGGTCCGAGCATCGTGCTGGCACCGAATGGATCGATTCCGGTCTATGTGAAGGAGGATTTCACTTCGAACGAACGCGGAGGGCTCTCGGCGTCGCGGGGGCCGCGGCATTATTTGAATGTGGCGCTGGAACCAGCCGACGATTTTGGAACGGGGCACAATGTTTCGCTGCGGAGCCCGAACGGGCCTGGGGATGAGGCTCTGGTGATCGAGGGCGCTCCGGCGGGGAGTTACTGGGTGCGGGTGCAGACGGCGCTCGGCTACGCGGCGTCGGTTCGTTCGGGCAATCTTGACTTGCAGCATCAGCCGCTGGTGGTGGGCGTGGGCGGGGCGGTGTCTCCGATTGAGATCACGATGCGGGATGACACGGCGGAGATCAGCGGGACGGTGGACGGAGTTGGCGTCTCGACGGCGACGCAGGGGGCCGACAGCAGTACGGGGCAGAGCCGGGCACATGTCTATTGCATTCCTCTGGCGGAGAGCAGCGGGCAGTTCGCCGAGATGGAAGTGCAGGCGGACGGGAGTTTCGATTTTCAGGGACTGGCGCCGGGAGGGTATCGCGTGCTGGCGTTCGATCGGGCGCAGACGGAGATCGAATACCGGAATCCGGAGGCCGTGCAGGCTTTCGATTCGAAGGGATCGGTGGTTCGGGTAACTGGCGGACAGAAGGAACGGGTGACGCTGGCGTTGATTGCGACGGAGAGTTATTAGCGGGGCGCAAATGTCAATCCAGAGAGCGTTGACAATCCAAAGAGCGTTCACAATCCGATGCTTGAGCCTGCTGATGGCGGGCGGGATGCTCTTGTTTTTGGCGCTGGGTGCGGGTGCTGAGGAGACGCAAATTCCATCTGGGCCGTTCCGGATCGCGGGGACGGTGGTGAATGCCAGGGTTGGGAACGCGCTGGCGCGCTGCCGGGTCACGATCACCGACTCGAAGAACCGGCAGAGCGTGCAATTCATGATTACCGGCGACGACGGGCGTTTTGAGTTTCATGTACCGAAGGGCAAGTACTCTCTGGAGGGTGCGAAGCGCGGATTCATTACAGCTTTGTACAACCAGCATGAGCGGTTCTCGTCGGCGATTGTGACCGGCGCGGATGTGGATACCGAGAGCCTAGTTCTGCGGCTGACGGCGAGTGCGGTGCTTACGGGCCGGGTGCTGGATGAATCGGGAGAGCCGGTCCGCAATGCGCAGATCATGGTGTATCGCCAGGAGCATGCGCTGGGCGAGAGCCGCACTGCTGTTGTCGGCGGCGCGGTGACGGACGATCAGGGGCGCTACGAAGTGACTCCGATCGAGGAGGGCACGTACTTCGTTTCCGCCAAGGCTTCGCCCTGGTATGCGGTCCATCCCGTTGCGAATGGCGAGGGCGCGACGAACCGGGCTTCGCCGGTGGATTCGTCGCTCGACGTTTCTTATCCCATCACGTATTACGGGGATGCCACCGAGGCCGAGGGTGCCGCTCCGATTCTGGTGCGCGGCGGGGACCGGCTGGAAGCTGAAATTCACATGAGTCCGGTGCCCTCGGTGCATCTGCTGGTGCGCGTGCCGGAGGGCGGCGATTTTCCCGTACTTTATAAGACGACCTTTGATGGCGCGGAACAACCGGAGGCCCACAGTGTTACGAACGTTGCCTCAGGAGTATATGAGCTAAGCGGAATTGCGGCCGGACGGTATACGTTGCGGATGCCGGGTTCGAACGGCCGCACGAAAGAGCCGACGGAAGTCAGCCTGGGCAGTGGGGGCGAACTTGACGTGTCCGGGTTCAGGGCGACGAGCGAGATCAAGGCGACGGTTCAGATTGCGGACGCGGTGAGCATTCCAGCGGACCTTCGGATTCTGCTGCGCAACAGCAAGGGGCGGATGTTCCGCTACATCGTGGACGAAAAGGGCAAGGCTGAGCTTTCCGACGTCATTGCGGGCAGGTACGAAATTTCGGCGGAATCTCCGGGGCAGCGGTATGCGGTGGTTCGCATCGTGTCGGAGGCGGGGACGGTTTCGGGGCACGGGTTGAATGTGCCGGCGGGCGCATCGCTCAACGTTGCGCTTTCACTGGTGGGAGGGTCGGTTACCGTCGATGGCTTTGCCAAGCGGGAGGGCAAGGCGGTTTCCGGCGCGATGATCATTCTGATTCCGAAGGATGCGGAAGCAGATCGCGACCGCTTTCGCCGGGACGAGAGCGATCTGGATGGAAGCTTCACGCTGCGCGAGGTGATTCCGGGGTCTTATACCGTCATCGCTATTGACGACGGCTGGGACCTGGATTGGGCCGAGCCCGCCGTGCTGGCGCAATATCTTAAGCGCGGGCAAACGGTCGAGATCGGGAATCGCTCGGCGACGGTTGTGCACTTGACGGATGCGGTGGACGTGCAGCCGAAGTAGAGTCGACTTTTCTCGACCATCCCATTTTTCGGACTGGCACGTGCCGCACGAAGCGGGATTCCGCGCTAGCAGCCCCACTCGGCTTGGCCGGGCTTGGCATAATAACGTCTGGAGTCTTCCGCTGCGGGGGTTGTTGAAGCCACTTCCAGGATGGCTAGGCGAGCTGCTGCCACCATGCGGCTTTTTTCCGGCTGAGATACCTGGTCCCATGACTCGGGTGTGGAGTTGGCGGCGCAGCCAAAATCTGGCGCGAGCGCCTGGTGATAGTGGTGCAAGAGTTCGGCTAATTGTTCGGCTGATACTTCCTGGATCGACATCGGTAATGCCCTTTCTTGAATCGGTTGGTGTGGTCGAGCATGTCATGGGAACAGTTCAAGTTTCATCCGTTGTCAGGAGGATCAAGGGTTAAGACGCTCGAGCCAGTGGTTTATTTTTCACGCCATTTTTGGATTGCATTTCTTCGGTGGCCTGCCATTCCCGGCACAGGGCCACGAAGAAACGGACATTGAACGCAATGCCCGCCACGCACAGCAGTGTTATGACTGCCGTCACGGTTGTCCGAACCTCATGGCCGAGTTCCCCACGAGCCCCCTCACGAACTAGCCTTATTCGATACGATGGACCGTAAATTTCGAGTAAGACATTCATAAAAAGTTCGTAAGAGGACTGCGCTGGGATCTTTTCAGAGAATTTATGAGATCGCTTCCATAGTCATGCCCTTTTGGAAGCAAGGTAATAGTTTTGTAATGTGATCTGGGATCACGGCGAGGAGGCTGGGGCGAGCACTATTCTCAAAGCATGGAATTATTGGAAGCTCCTCCAGTCAACGATACTTTTGAAATTCACCCCAAGGGGAAAAACGCCCGCATTCTTTTGAGTTCGGTTTTTGGGCCTTACGCGCAAGATGACCAGTTTGGCAGCCGGTCCATCAATCCGATGGAGCTTTATCACAATCAGGTCACGCGGGCGCAGGGCAGCTTCTCGTTGCGCATGTTCCACCGCTCGTGGGGGATCATGATGATCCAGGAAAATATCTCGGCGCCATGCAGCGTGCTGGACTTTCCGACCCGCGAATCGTTTGCCCATGAATTGACCACGAATCACTATGACGTAGTGGGAATCTCATCGATCATCGTGAATGTGGGCAAGGTGCGCGAGATGTGCCGCATGGTGCGGGAACTGTCGCCGAATTCGACCATCGTTGTGGGCGGACACGTGGCGGCGATTCCTGGCGTGGAGACGATGATTGATGCCGACCACATCGTGCGCGGGGAAGGGATTTCATGGATGCGGCGGTATTTAGGAGAAGACGAGAGCGCGCCGATCCGCCATCCTATGATTGTCTCGGGTCTGGAGACGCGCATCATGGGAATCCGGCTGCCGAACCGGAAGGGCGGCACGGCGGCAACCATTATTCCGTCGGTGGGTTGTCCGATGGGGTGCAACTTCTGCACCACCTCCGCATTTTTTGGCGGGAAAGGGAAGTTCTACAACTTTTACGAGACCGGCGACGAGCTGTTTGAAGTGATGTGCCGGATCGAAGCGGAGCTTGAGGTCCATTCCTTTTTTGTGATGGACGAAAATTTTCTGCTGCACCGCACGCGCGCTATGCGCTTGCTGGAACTGATGAAGCAGAACGGCAAGAGCTGGGAGCTTTCCGT
>CAVZUP010000146.1:0-6672 GCA_963778255.1 uncultured Acidobacteriaceae bacterium | reverse complement strand
GTTTGCTTCGGCCAACGCGATTCGAAAATACACCATGCTGGAACTGGTCGAGCTGGGCGTTTCCTGGGTGTGGATGGGGCTGGAATCTCCCAAGGCCGGCTATACCAAGCTGCAGGGGAATGATGTCCGGCAGTTGACGCACGAGCTGCGCGAGCATGGGATCCGCGTGCAGGGTTCGACGATTGTTGGACTGGAGCACCATACGCCCGACAACATTGTCGAGGAGATCGAGGCAGCGATTGCGCATCAGACCGATTTCCATCAGTTCATGCTGTACACGCCGGTTCCGGGCACTCCGCTTTATAAGGAGATGAGCGAGCAGGGGCGCATGCTGCCGGGCGTTGATCTGGCCGACGTCCACGGGCAATTCAAATTCAACTTCAAGCACGCCGCCATTTCGCGCGAGGATTCGAAGCGCTTCCTGGATTGGGCGTTCTGGCGCGATTTTGAGAGCAACGGGCCGAGTCTTTATCGCATGTGCCAGACCATGCTCATGGGCTGGCGGCGCTACAAGGACCACCCCGATCCGCGCATACGGGAGCGGTTTGAGCGGGAGCAGAAGAAGCTGGCCAGCGCTTATAATGCGGCGCTGTGGGCGATGGAGAAGGAGTTCAAGAAGGTTAATCGAAGCGTGAGCCAGAAGATTCACAAGCTGCGCCGCGAAATCGAGAATGAATTTCCGTTTGTCGCCCGGCTTACGGCGGCGGCGCTCGGCCCGGTTTTGTTGTGGTCGTCACGCCGCGAGGAACGCCGACTGGCGAAGGGACGCACTTACGAGCCGCCCACGTTTGTCGAGCGCCGCAATTGGGTTGCGGTTTCGTAGGATCGACGCTCAATTCGTGCAGTAACTCTTACCGAAGTTTGCCGCTGTTCGGACACACCCCGCTGAAGATTTTCTCGGGCGTGCCGATAAACCCCTTTATATGGTCAACCCCGTTAGCAGTGCCTCTGCGAGCCACGCCGATCAGGTATCACAACCGGCGGCTCGTCAACCTCAGGCTGCGTCGAGCAGTGCGCTCCCGCAGGATACAGTTACGCTGAAGAGTGCTGGCGACGTCGATCACGACGGCGACAGTAAATAACCCTCGTTTGCGACGTTTGCTGTAACCTCCATGATGCATGACGGAGGAAGGGCGATCCTGCTCTTCCTCTTTTTTTCTTGGTTCCCCTCCCGATCACTTTCCATGATGCGGCACGCTTCGCGCCGGTCCGGCGATACGGTATGCTTCCGGGCATGGCTTTGCGGCGATTGCCAGCCGGGGATTCCGCGCTCATTCAGATCGTGGATTCCGCCCTGGCTGAGGCTGCGCGACGCAGCGGCGAGTGGCTGGCGTGTCGTCCGGGATGCACGCAGTGTTGCGTCGGTGTGTTTGCCATAAGTCAGCTGGATGCGGTGCGGTTGCAGCATGGGCTTGGCGATCTGGAAAAAACCGATCCACGGCGAGCGGCTCGGATTCGCTTGCGGGCGCGAGATTCGAGGCGGCGGCTGGTGGCGGAGTTTCCGGGTGATGCGAAAACGGGCGTGCTTAATGCGGAGGTTTTTGACGAAGGCTCGGAAGCGGAGGAGCGCTTTGCGGAGTTTGGCAACGATGAGCCGTGTCCGGTGCTCGATCCCGAGACGGGACTGTGCGATCTTTACGAGGCGCGTCCGATGACTTGTCGTACGTTTGGTCCGCCGGTGCGATCGGAGGGCGGGCTGGGAGTGTGCGAACTTTGTTTCCAGGGCGCTACTGACGAGCAGATTGCCGTTTGCGAAATGGTGGCTGATCCGGACGATCTGGAATCAGGGCTGGTTCGAACGGTGGAGAAGCGCGGGCCGCGCGGGCGGACTATTATTGCGTTCTGCTTGAAGTGAAGTTCGCGGACAAGAGTGTCCGCTACACGGTTTTCGTAATAACGACGAACACTTCTTTGAGGAGGCGGTATGAGCTTATCGAAACGGGCAATTGCGGAGTTTTTCGGAACATTCTGGCTGGTGTTTGGAGGATGCGGGTCGGCGGTGCTGGCGGCGGCGTTTCCGCAGTTGGGGATTGGCTTTGCCGGGGTGGCGCTGGCGTTTGGGTTGACCGTGCTCACGATGGCATTTGCCATTGGACACATTTCGGGATGTCATCTGAATCCCGCGGTTTCGGCGGGGCTGGTGGTGGGAAAGCGGTTTCCGGCTGCGGAGTTTCTGCCCTACGTGGTGGCGCAGGTGCTGGGCGGAATCGCCGGCGCGGGCACGCTCTATGTCATTGCCAGCGGGAAGGCTGGCTTTGACTTGGCCGGCGGCTTCGCTTCGAATGGGTATGGGGCGCATTCTCCGGGTGGATATCCGCTGGTGTCGTGCCTGGTGGCGGAAGTGGTGCTGACATTTTTCTTTCTCATGGTGATCATGGGATCGACGGACAAGCGCGCTCCACAGGGGTTTGCGCCGATCGCGATTGGATTATGCCTGACGCTGATCCATCTGATTGGAATTCCAGTGACGAATCTCTCGGTGAATCCGGCGCGGAGCACGGGGCCGGCGGTTTTTGTGGGCGGATGGGCGCTTTCGCAATTGTGGCTTTTCTGGCTGGCTCCGATTGTGGGTGGAGCGCTGGCGGGCGGGGTTTATCGCGCGGTGTTTGAAGAGTAATCGGCATGAGTGAATCACAGAACGGTCTCGGGCGGCGGAGTTGCTCGCCGCTCGGGGCACCTTCCTCGCTTCATCAAAATCCCAAGATTTGCTGTACTCTCGAATTTTCCGCTTCGGCTTAGAGTCGCGGGCGAGGGCGCCCGCGCCACACGAACAGGTTATGACTGAATCTTCGGAGATTCGCGAGGCGTCGCTCGGCGAGATTGCGGTGGTGTTTCTGAAGCTGGGAACGATCGCGTTTGGCGGACCGGCGGCGCATCTGGCGATGATGGAAGAGGAGTTTGTCCGGCGGCGGCGCTGGATTACGCAGGCTGAGTTTCTGGACCGGATGGCGACGGCGAATCTGATTCCGGGGCCGAGCTCAACCGAGGTCGCGATTTTTGTGGGGCAGATGAAGCGCGGCTGGCGCGGGCTGATCGTGGCGGGCTGCTGCTTCATCATTCCAGCGGCGCTGATGGTGTTGGCAATCGCATGGGTCTACGTGCGTTTCGGCGCGCTGCCGAAGGCGGAAGGCGTGCTGTGGGCAATCAAGCCGGCCGTAGTCGCGATTGTGATCCAGGCGCTTGGGAAGCTGGGACGGTCGGGCGTGCGGACGGCGCTGCTGGCGGTGATTGCCGTGCTGGCGGCGGGGCTGAGCCTGGTGGGAGTCAGTCCGGTGCTGGTGCTGGTATTTGCCGGGTTGGTATCGGTGGTGGCGCGGACGATGAAAAGCCGCCTTCTGGGCGCGGGCGGACTTCCGACCATTACCGGGTTCCCGAAAGTCGCGACCGGAGCGGTGGCTGTTGCGGCTGTGGGTGCGGCTTTTCCGGTCGGGCTGGCGCGGCTCTTCTTGTCGTTCCTGAAAGTTGGGTCGGTGGTGTTTGGCAGCGGATATGTGTTGCTGGCATTTCTGCAGACCGAGTTTGTGGAGCGGTTGCATTGGCTGACGTCGAAGCAATTGCTGGACGCGATCGCGGTGGGGCAGTTTACGCCGGGTCCGCTTTTCACCACGGCAACGTTTATCGGGTATTTGGTGGCCGGTTGGAAGGGCGCGGTGGTGGCGACGGTCGGGATTTTCTTGCCGGGGTTCGTGCTGGTGTCTGTGACTGGGCCGTTTCTGCCGCGACTGCGGAGGTCGCCGGTGGTGTCTGCCGCTCTGGACGGGGTGATCGCGGGATCACTCGCGCTGATGGCGGTGGTGGCGTGGCAGTTGGGCAGAGCGTCGGTTGTGGACTGGACCACGCTGGCGATATTCGTTGTGAGCCTGATCGCGCTGCTTCGGTTTCGGTTGAACTCCGCTTGGCTGGTTGCGGCGGCAGCGGTCGTTGGCTGGGTAGCGGGGGGCTGGGCAGCGGGATAAGTAGGAGGACGAATTGGTGAAACAGCGTTCTAAGAGGATGTCGCTGCCGTCGTGGTTGGTGGTGTGCACGGCTTTAACGGTTCTGAGTCTGGGCCTGCCGTTGTCGGCGGAACCGATTTCGCTGTCGGCCCTGGTCACGCCTTCCACCAGGATTGTGAAGGATGGCCGGCCGGTAACGTTTGCTCTTCACGGTTTTATCGAATTCAAGTCACTCTCTGAGTTATTTCCATACATTGAGTCGCAAACGAAGCGCTGGGATGTCCGGGGCAGGTTGGATGACGAGCAGCGGCGGCAACTGGCGAACGAGTTATTGCGCCGCGGCGTCGAGAGCCGGGTGATCTCGATGGAAGACGAGCGGCCGCTGGAGACTTTGATTACGCACACTCGCGAAGAATTGCAGCAGGCGCTGGCGCAGGTGACAGAGCCGGTTCCAACGGGATATGGCGAGGCATTCTTGGCGGTGCAGGAGAAATGGAAGCATTCGCTGAATTGCTGGAGCGCTTCGCCGTCGATTGCCGGGCGCGTGCTGTCGAACTGGTATCCGATTGAAGAAGGGATCGAACTTTATGGCACGACTTACGATTCGACGGAACATTTCTGGCAGGCGGTGAAGTATCACCCGGATGTTACGGTCGCGGCTCTGACGGCGTTGCTTGACCTGCTGGAGCAGAGGGAGTGGGGTCCGTGGCTGGCGCGACTGGACGGCGATCCGAAAATCTATTTGCCGAACGCGTACGCCGTGGAGTTTCTGCGGCACAACCTGGCCAGGGAACGGCTGCAATGGTTTCGCGACGAACTGGGACGTAACGGGCTCGCGGCGAGCGATCACGCGCGAACGGTTCAGCAACGGGGTTCGGCACGCTTCCGGTTTAGCGCGTTCGAGGAGAAAGTGCTGTGGGGCGATCTGGCGGACGTTTTTCACCTGGTGTATGCGTTTTCTCCGCCAGATGATCCCATTCGGAAGGCGCTTGCGGCGCGGCACTTTGACGCGGTTTATCTGGGAGATCGTCGCATGGGCTTTATCGGCGAAGAGTTTCGGTCGCTGATGCTTGAGATTTGGCGGGTGAAGTACTTGAAGATGGCGCGGTTCCGCGAGGTCATCAGCTCGATTCCGATGGAGATTAAGCTCTCCCATTTCTTGAACGATGGGGACTCTCCGGATATTCCGATCCCGGTATATGTGGGGTATTTGAATCAGATTCGAGAACTGGCGCGGGAGCGGTGAGGGGCCGTTTATCAGTCATCAGCTCTCAGCCGTCAGTTTTCGGCTTTCAGGTCTTGGCATACTCCGTCATCATTATCAGCGACTTCACGGTTCGTTGATACCTTGGTAGAACACCCGCGGAGCGGGCTTTCGGGGTGGTGTCTCAGTTTGAGCCGAGACGCGACCGGCTTGCGGTTATTCCCCACCCTTTGTGACGGAGAGGTTAAAATAGGTGATTGCGTCCTGTCTCAGAGGGGCACTGTGGCCGACGATGGTTTTATCGCAGAACAGGCCTTTGGAGCCAGGCGTAGCCAAATATTGATACGTGGAACCTGTGAGCAATCTCGAAGAGTCGCGGACTCCGGCTTCGCCTGATGCCGCTGGGTCGACCTCGTCCAGTACTTCTCCGCCTCGGCGGGCACGACCTTCTTCGCCGGTTTACTGGCGGGTGGAGGGAAGTCTGCTGGAGCTGACCACGGTTCGTCCGATTGCCTTCTTTACCTGGAACAGCCAGACATTTATCGCACGGGCGGCGCGCCGCAGCCTGGTGTTTTTGATGGCGGTGCTGCGTCCATTTTTGTATGCGGCGAACCGCGTGGCTGCGACTCGAATCGTTCACGCCGTGCTGCGCGGCATTACTCGCGACCGGCTCGATCTGCTGGGCGAAGAGGAATTCGAATACAAGCTGAAGCCGTTGCTCAAGGAAGAAGGAGTTCGGCACCTGAAGGCGTTGCAGGCTACCGGCGCGGACGTGGTACTGGTGAGCCAGGGGCTGGAGCATGTGATGCGGCCGCTGGCACGGCATTTGGGAGTGCGATGGATGATCGCAAACCGACTCGACTTCCGTGACGGCGTAGCTACGGGACGGCTGTTGAGTCCGGTGATCCGGCCGCGGGGATTGTTTGCGCGGATTCGCGAAGCGGGGCCAGACGGGCAGCAGAGTCCGGCGCGGTGGGTGCGGGCACTCGGTTTGCGTGGCCCCAAGGCGCTGGCTTCGGCGATTGTTCCGGCGGTGCGGGTGGAGACGCCGCGGGTTCGTCCCATTGTTTATTTCGATGAAAAGCGGTATCCGGCGCAGTTTTCGGTGCGCAAGGCTCTGGGCGGAAAGCGGGTGATGCTGATCGGTGTCACCGGGTTCATCGGCAAGGTGTGGCTGGCGAACACGCTGATGGACTTGCCGGAGATCGGGAAACTTTATCTGTTGATTCGGCGGCAGAAGTCGAGCCCGGCGCAACAACGCTTCGAAAAGATGATTGAAGGCTCGCCGGTGTTCGATCCGGTTTTTGAAAAATACGGAGACCGGCTGGGCGGACTGCTGGCCGAAAAGATTGAGATCGTGGAGGGAGACGTTTCGCAGCCGGGCGTGGGATTGGACCCGGAGACGGCGGCGCGACTGGGCAAGGATCTCGACTTGATCATCAACAGCTCGGGGCTGACGGATTTTAATCCCGATCTGCGGGACGCGCTGGCGGTGAACGTGGATTCGACGTATCACCTGATCGAATTCATTCG
>CAVZUP010000145.1:0-19881 GCA_963778255.1 uncultured Acidobacteriaceae bacterium | reverse complement strand
GATTCGACGCGCGCCTGCTTGGCCAGCGGCGGGGTGTAAAATCGTAAGCCCACTCCAGCAACTGGCCCCCGTCGGTCGGAGCGAACGGGCTGGGGCGCGTTGTGCAGGTGCAGCACGTTGTTGACGGTGGCGGAGAGCGTGCGCAGCCCAGCCTGCACGTGCTCGATCCAACGGCGGCTTTCGCCTTCCAGATTCGACTCCGCCAGCAGTCCGGCAAACAGTTCGAGGCTGCCCAGGGGATTGCGAATCTCGTGCGCCAGCAGCGCCGACATCTCCACCAGCGCCTGCCGCCGCCGCAGTTGCTCGCGGTCGCGTTCCAGCTTCTTCGCCTCGCTGATATCGCGCAAAATAAAAACCGACGTAGCGCGGGCCTGGCTTTGCTCGAGCCAGGCGTGGCGGATGGCCACCCACACGGGGCTGCCCGGATGCGAAGCTCCAGAAGCCAGCTGCAATTCGGGCTCTTCCCCCGTCTGTCGCGCCCGGTCAAGCGCCTCCC
The DNA here is from genome assembly GCA_963778255.1 of uncultured Acidobacteriaceae bacterium. Lineage (GTDB taxonomy): Bacteria > Acidobacteriota > Terriglobia > Terriglobales > Acidobacteriaceae > Acidiflorens. The sequence continues at coordinate 19,385 of CAVZUP010000145.1, read as the reverse complement.
GGAGTTCGGCGGGCAACGCGTCCGCCGTTTCGAAGTTGCCACCGGCCAGCCGCGCCGCCTCGGGATTGAGTGTCAAAATGCAGGACCCGGCTTCGATCACCAGAACTCCGCAGGGCAAGCCCTCGAGAATACGGCGCAGGCGCTCGCGGATGCGGTGGTTCTCGTCGAGGCTGGTGGCGAGGTCGCGGTTGGTGACTTCGAGCTCCTGGCGAAGATGTGTCACCTGCCCTTGCAGTTGTCCATACGTGCGTTCGAGCGAACCCGCCGCTTCCGTGAACGAAGCAAAGGCGCGAGCCAAAGGATGCTCGGGATCGTGCGCCGCGTCTCGTGGTGCTGGAAAATTGGTGGACATGAATATCCCCCTGCAACAGCGGTGCCAGCCCGGCACAAATTGCCTTAGATCGCTCTCATGCCCGGTACAGATGAAGACGACCTGTTGCTCGGCCTAGTAACGCTCGGCTTAGTAACGTTCTTCTTGGTAACGTTCGGCTTGGTAACGTGGCCCCACGGTGCATCATCGTGAACAACGAATGCTTGCGTCCCCGAGCATCAGATGCTCGGGACGAATCACCGCTTGCTCTTCGGAAAGAATCAGCGCGCGTTCGATCACGTTTTGCAGTTCGCGGATGTTCCCCGCCCAAGGCTGGGCTTTCAGCAGTTGCAACGTCGCGGCGGATAACTGCGGCACCGGCTGGCGCGCTCCATACTTTTCCAGAAAATGCGCCGCCAGTTGCCCGATATCTTCCGAGCGGTCGCGCAACGACGGAATTTCAATGGGAAAACCGCAGAGACGATAGTAAAGATCTTCGCGGAATTTCCCCTCGCGCACCAGCGTCAGCAGATGGGCATTGGTGGCGGAGACGACGCGGGCATCCACACGCACCACCTCGGAGCTGCCCAAACGCTGAAGTTCTTTCTGCTCCAGAAAGCGCAGCAGCTTGGGCTGCAGGCTCAACGGCATTTCGCCGATTTCGTCGAGAAAGAGCGTTCCTCCCTGCGCCGTCTGGATCCTTCCCCCGTACGATTGCATGGCTCCGGTGAAAGCGCCGCGGGCGTAGCCGAACAGTTCGGCTTCGAGCAGAGTCTCTGGAATCGCGGCGCAATTGACGACCGCAAACGCCCGCCCGGCGCGCGGACTCAGCTCATGAATGGCACGGGCCACCACTTCCTTGCCACAACCAGTCGGACCAGTGATCAGCACAGTGGTGTTGCGCGGCGCGAGCAGCCGCGCCAAACGATACACCGGATGCATGATGCGCGAGTTGCCGATCATCCCCGGCAGCGGGGCTTCACCCGTCGCATGAGTCGTGAGAAAAATGTCCTCCTCGGCACTATCGTCGTCCATTGCCGGGATTCGCTCGGCTGGGGCGGGTTCTGGCGGCAGTTGCAGGACTGCGTCCTCTCCTTCTTCTGCGTTGCTCGGGTCGGTTTCTGCGTCGCTCTCCAAACTGATTTCTGGATCGAGCAGCACAACTTTGATACCCGGAAAACGCTGCCGCACGGTATGGCTCAGCTCTTCGGCATCCAGGTCGGGCAGCCGCCGATCGAGAAAGAGCACCTGCCAAAAGCCGCTCTCCAAATGGACCAGCGCCTCGGCCCCTCCGCTGGCCTGCTCGAAGCGGCGGACGGGCGAACGTAAACTTTCGAGCACGCGCTGACGTACCACGTGACTAGGACTGGCCACCAGGACACGATCGGCATAATTGGGCGGGAGCGGGAAACTCGTCATGCCCCGATTGGAAACGGCCGCGGTTAGAACGAGATTAGAAGGAGATTAGAAGATTCTATTGCAGGCAAACCATGGTGTAGCACGCGCGGCAAATTTTGCTTTACAAGCGAGAAATTATTTCTCCACCAGCACGAGCTCGCCATTTTCGATCTTGATGTCTTTCACGTTGTTCGGAAGTTTGAGCTGATCGCGCTGCTCCGCAAGTTTTTTCTGCAGCACCTCGTTGACCAGCGACGCCGGCACGGAGAGATCGCCAACCTTGACCTCGGTCGCGTCGAACGTCGCGTACCCGTCCTTCGATCCGAGATGTCCGGCCAGCGTGAGATAGACGTCCTTGCCAGCGATCTGCGTGAGAAACTGGCCGCGAACCACATCTCCATCCATGGAGACCTGGTAATCCTTGATATTGGGAACCGCGCCGGGGAACTCCATTGCGCCGTTAGATGAAGAGCCGGATGGAGACCCGGCAGCGGGATTCGCGGACGGCGTTGCCAGCGCTCCTGCCGCTTGGGCAAGCCCCGCGGCTAATTCTCCCGAATTCATGCGAACTTCGCTTTCCCCTTCTCCGGGCACTTTAGGTTGTGCCAGCTGGTTCAGTTTCTCTTCGAAAGACTCCGCATTGGCCGCAGCCGCCGCCGGAGCCAGCGCGGGCGCAACCGGCGCCGGGCGCTTCAACACGAGGATGAGCGTGACAATCGAGATGGCGAGGGTCACAAAACTAATGATGCGCTGCAGCTTCAAGAGGAGACCTCCGCCCGTGTCATCCATCTATCGTACGTGCGGAGCGAGACGGCTTTGAGATGACGTAGGTGCTGGGGCTCTGGGGATGTTGAGACTATGGGACTTAGGTGCCAAATCCAACCGATTTATTCGACAATGGCCAGCACGTCGCCGGGGTTGACGGCCGCGCCCGCCGTCGCCAGGATTTTCTTCACCACTCCCTTTTTTGGCGACTTGATTTCGTTCTGCATCTTCATTGCTTCGACGACCACAATGCCCTGGCCAGCTTCGACCTCGGAATCCTCCGCGACCAGCAGCCGCACCACGCGCCCGGGCATGGGTGCCAGTATTTTCCGCGGGCCTTTTTCGTCTCCCGCCGCTTTCTGACGCGAGCGCAGCGAGCGCGGATCGCGCAACTCCACCGCAAAACGCGTACTGCCCACCCACATGTGCAGATCGGTCGCCGTCTGCTCGCGCTTAATCTCGTAAGAATGTCCATCGACCAGGAGCGACAAAACATCGCGCCGCGGAATCACCGCATCGACATGGACCGGCTGCCCGTCCAGACGGCACTCCCAGCCGCCAGGGCCTTTTTCCAGCTCGAGCCGGTGCGGCTTGCCGCCTTCCTGGCCACCGACGATAATTTCGTAAACCATAAGCTCAGCGCAGCGCTTCCGCGCGTCCCTTCTGTTTCCAGTTCGATGGAGCCGCAACCGGCGCTGCCGTGTTTCCGTTCTTGGCGCCCGCCGCCCCGGGATCGAGCGCGGCAAACATTCCCGCGGCAATGGCCGCGATCTTTTCCAGATCTTTGATCTCAGACTTCGGCGCAAGCGACGACACCGCCGGGTTCGCTTTCGCCAGCAAACGATCGAGATATCCCGTGTCAAGTTTCCCCGCCTGAAAATCGGCATCGCCCAGAATGCGCTGAAACAGCGAAATGTTGGTCTTGATGCCGGCCACGAAATATTCGTAGAGGGCGCGCTCCAGCCGCATGATCGCCTGCTGCCGGTCGGTCGCATATCCGATCAGCTTCGCCAGCAGCGGATCGTAATCCATGGGAACGTTCCAGCCTTCGTACATGCCGCTGTCGCGCCGGATTCCCGGCCCCGAGGGTTGCAGCAGCACGGTAATTTTGCCAGGGCTGGGAAAATAATTATTGTCGGGATCTTCGGCATAGATGCGGCACTCAATCGCGTGTCCGCGAATCGCCACGTCCGATTGCGCGAACGGCAGCTTCTCTCCCGCCGCGATGTGAATCTGCAGATGCACCAGATCGAGCCCGGTTGTCAATTCGGTCACCGGATGTTCCACCTGCAACCGCGTATTCATTTCCAGGAAGTAAAAATTCTTTTGCTGGTCGACCAGGAATTCCACCGTGCCCGCATTCGTATAGTTGGCCGCCTGCGCCACTTTGACGGCCACTTCGCCCATGCGGCGGCGCATGTCGGCGTCGACAATCGGCGAAGGCGCTTCTTCCAGAACTTTCTGGTGGCGGCGCTGGATCGAACACTCGCGCTCTCCCAGCCACACCGTGTTGCCATGTTCGTCGGCCAGCACCTGCATCTCAATGTGGCGGGGATTGATGATCGCCTTTTCGATGTAAACTTCGCTGTCGCCAAAAGAGCGTTGCGCCTCGCTCTGCGCGCTTTCCAGCGCGGACCGTAGCTCCGAGCGGGTATGCACCAGGCGCATTCCCTTGCCGCCGCCGCCAGCCGCGGCTTTCAACATCACCGGATAGCCAATGCGCTCGGCAACCTGTTCGCCTTCTTCGGGAGATGCCAGGCCGCGCGAGGTTCCGGGAACAAACGGCACGCCGGCTTTTTCCATCTGCTGCCGGGCGCTGGTCTTCGATCCCATCAGATTCATCGAGTGCGGAGTCGGCCCAATAAACTTCACGCCGGCATCGGCGCACGCTTGAGCGAACTTCGCATTCTCCGAGAGAAAGCCGTAGCCGGGATGAATCGCCTCAGCGCCCGTACGCTTGGCCACGTCGAGAATCTTGTCCATCCGCAGATAAGACTCGGAGGCCGGAGCTGGACCGATCGGATAAGCTTCGTCGGATTTGCGAACATGGAGCGCCGCGCGATCAACGTCGGAATAGACAGCGACGGTGGCGATGCCCATCTCGCGGCAGGCGCGTATGACGCGCACCGCGATCTCTCCCCGGTTGGCGATCAGAATCTTCTTGAACATTCTTGGCTGACACGTCGATCCAAGCGCAACGTGACGCAGTCGATTTTACCTGCACAAGCGGGAATGTGCGTGATCCAAATCACCCGCATGTGTGATTAACGATGTGTGATTCGCTAGGAGAGTTCAGAGGAGGGCAGGACCGTGCTCGGCTGGGACGGGCGGGGAGCCCGTCCCACTCAAGCCAATGATAATGATGATGCTTATTGCTTCTGATCCACCACAATGGCGCCAGCGCCCGGCTGCTTTTCCGCCTTGGCTTTCTTGGTGGCCATCGTCTTATCAACCCACTCGTCGGCCGTCTTCAAGTCGGCGGAACGGGCTGCCGGATCTTCACACTGGATATCGGCGCGTTCCCGGTACATCAGGTTCATGTAAGCCATGGCGTCGTCGTAGTCGGGACGAAGCTGAAGCGCCTTATTCAGGTTATCGATGCCTTCCTGAACGTTGGCGGTATTCTTCTCCTTCATCTCGGCGCAAACTTTCTTATCCTTGGCTGGAAGCGACTCATCCGGCTTCATCCCCAGCTTGGCGCGCTCTTCCTGGCGCGGAACATAAGTCTGCGTCCAGTCGATAACCGCGACTGAGTAATACGGCTCGGGATCGTTGGGATCGGCTTCGGAGGCTTTCTTGTAAAACTCCTTGGCCAGATCGAATTTCTTCATCTGCAGGTAGAGATAGGCGATGCCCTTGATGCTGTTGATGTTCTTGGGATCGGCCTGCAGCACTTGCTTGTAGGAATCGATCGCCTGCTCGCCAAAACGGTTGTTGTCCGGAGTGTCAGCGCCCGGAATATACTGCTGGGCATAGGCCGTGGCGAGATACAGGCGGGCATTGATCAGGGTCGGGTCGAGGGCGACGGCCTGCTGAAAGTGGTCAATCGCCTGTTCGAACTTGGAGTTCTTGTAAGCCTGCACACCCTTGTTGAGGTGGTCACGCGCCTTCAGCTTGGCGCAGCCGGTGCTGGCCAGCATCATCAGCACGGCGGCGAATACCACCAGGAACCTTTGCGTAGTTTTCATTGCTTTATGAATCTCCCTTGTTGCGGAGTGTTGGATAAAATCCGAGGCGAAGCACGACAAGACACAACCTCAAAAATCACACTGGCCATCGGATCATCGGCTACAGGTCGCTGGTTTTCAGATCGCCCGATGACCCGATGATCCGATCGCCCGATTTCTAGCCGCCCGCTTCGATCTTGGCCGTAATCAAGCCTACCTTGTCGACTCCCGCCGAATGCGCGATATCAATCACCGTCGCGACGTCAGCAAAGGGCACATTATCATCGCCCTTTACGAACATCACTTTCTCGGCGCGGGTTTTGAAAATGTCTTCCAGGCGGCCTTGCAGAGTTTCCCAGGTAGCCTCGTCCTGATTGATCTTCAGTCCCGGAGGGTTGCCGACGCCATGATCGATCAACTGCACCACGATGGTCCGATCGGGCGTGGCCTGCGGTTTCTGATTGGGAGGCGGAGGCTGGGGCACCAGGGCTTCCAAGCCCTTCGGCGTCAGCGGCGTGATCACCATGAAAATGATCAGCAGCACCAGCAACACGTCGATCAGCGGCGTGACGTTCATGTTCGCGTTCTGGCCCCCTTTGGGGCCAATTGCCATACCCATAACGGATCTCCTGTCTTGCTACCGCTGTATTGCCCTTACGCTCTATTGCCCGCCGGTCGGCGCCGGTGGTGTAGTGGCGCCTGGCGGCGGAGCCATGGCTCCGGACTTCTTCTGATCGGTCAAAAGGCCGAGTTGATCCACGCCGGCGGCGCGAACGTTGTCGACCACTTCGACCACCCAGCCGAACTTCGCCCGCATGTCGGCCTTGAGAAACACGCGTTTGTCGGTCCGGTTCGTCAGCTTATCCTTGATTTTTTGCGTCAGATCGGCGGGATTGACCAGATCGCTCCCGAAGAAGACTTTGTCGTCGCGGGTAACTGCCACCAGCAGCGCATCTTCTTTGTCGGCGTCGTGCATATCCTCGGGATTGTTGACCTTGGCCATGTCCACCGGGACGCCGTGTTGCAACATGGGCGTGACCACCATGAAGATGATCAGCAGCACCAGCATCACGTCCACCATGGGCGTGACATTGATGTCGGAGCTGACGTTGGACCCTTCGTTTCGCTTTGCTAATGCCATGGAATCCTGTCTCCTGCTTATGGCGCCGTTGCTGCCCCAAGACTTTGCGCGATGGAGAGCCGGGCGTCCCCGCCCGGCCCCATCCGCAACTCATGGGTATCACCCAGTCCAGAGATCGAAGGTTGAAGTCCTGAGACTTGACACCTAAGACCTGCGACCTGAGCGTTACGACCGGCGCATGCTCCGGCGCTTCAGGAAGTAATCGATCAGTTCGCTCGACGAGTTATCCATCTCCACGTCGAACGCTTCCACGCGACCGGTCAGATAGTTGAACATCATGACGGCCGGAATCGCCACGAACAAGCCGACGGCGGTGGTCACGAGCGCTTCGGAAATACCGCCGGCGACCGCTGCCAGACCGGTTGCCTTTTCCTTGGCGATGCCGTTGAAGGCGTTCAGAATGCCGACCACCGTGCCGAACAGTCCCACGAAGGGAGCCGTCGATCCGATTGTCGCCAGACCGCCCAAGCCACGTTTCAGTTCCGCGTGGACAATGGCTTCGGTGCGCTCCAGTGCGCGCTTGGAAGCTTCAATGGTTTCCCCTGGAATTTCACCCGGGCTGTCCTGGTGAGCCTTGAATTCCATCAGGCCCGCGGTGACAACCTTCGCCAGGTGGCTCTTCTTGTTGCGCTCGGCAACTTTGATCGCTTCGTCAATCTTGCCCTCGCGCAACGCTCCGGCAACTGCGGGAGCGAACGAGCGGGATTGATTGCGGGCGGCGTTGAAGGCCATCCAACGGTCAATCATCACGCCAATCGACCACCCTGACATGATGAACAGAATAATGACCACGGCTTTCGCCAGAATACCCATCTGTTTCCAAAGCGAAATCGGGTCCCAACCGACCGCGCTGTCGTCAAACAGCCAGGCGGCAAAAAGATGGAAGTTACAGAGTGCGACTGCTGCCAGGTTCACTACCATGAGTTGCTTCTCCTCCTCGGAACTATTTCAAAAGCGTTGCCACTGCAACCTGAAGCCTTGGCTTGCGCAGCCGAAATCATCTTCGGCAGCGGAAGCGGCCCCGTTCACCAGAGCATTCGGACATGACAGAAGCCACGCCCAAAAGCCTGTGTGAATCGAGACTGCTTCACCAACTTCCTGAACTGAACCGTTTGATGCAAGAAACCTAAAGCGGGCGGAATCGCTCATGGGGCTTCGAATCCGCCCCGATCTCCCGTCTCCGAAGTAAGGCGGAGCGGGAAGGGTCTAAGACCGCCACAAAACCTAGCAACCCGGCGCCAACCGAACCGGGACAGGCCGATCCGGAAGCTCTAGCCTCCGGACAAGCTGAAGTTCACCACTACCTGCGTCTCCACCGCCACCGGCTCGCCATTGAGCAGATATGGCTTATAACGCCACTGCTTCACGGCTTCGATCGCCGCCGGCGCCAGCATGGGGTGCCCGCTGATCAACTGCAGATTCTGAATCGTGCCATCCTTGCTGATTTCCGCCTGCAGCACGACCTGACCCTGAATGCGGGCCTGTTTTGCCAGTTGCGGATAATTGGGCTGAACCTTCCTGATCAAAAGACCAGTCGACACGCCCGATGAAACCCGGACGCGCTGCGGTGTGGCCACTTTCGGAACGGCCACCGGCGTCGAACTGATAATGCCACCGATTACGCCGCCCGCCGAGCCACCGGGAATGCCGCCCGGAACGCCACCCGGGACGCCGCCACCACCCAGGTCCGGCGGAGCTTCGTCTTCTTTGATCATCTGAACTTTTTGCGGAATCTTGGTGGGGGTGCGCAACTCGCCGTTCACCATCTCGCTCACGGCCTTCACGATCTTAACCGGAGCAGCCGCCGGAGGCGGAGGCGGTGGCGGTGGCGGTGGCGGCGCCACCAGGAAGGTCATCAACTGCGTCTTCGGCAGCGCGTCGGTATAAATCAGAGGGATCAAAATCAGGATACAGATGAGCCCAACCTGCAACGCAAAAGAGAGGATCGTGGTACTCAACCGCCGCTTGGTCTTAAACCTGTTCCCCGACTCAATCAGACTGTCTTCAAACATAGGCTTCTCCTACACCAGACCCATACAAAAGTTTAGACACCGGCTGCGTCCTCTTTGCTCCCGCTGTTTCGAGCCTTAGGCTCTCTAAACTCCTGCCTCTGCGGGCAGGTCAATAATTTTACGCTCTGGCCAGGACTTGCGCCCTAATTTTTTCTGTCGGCCGCATTGGTCCGCAAGGGCATGGCAATCGGCTTTTTGCCCTGCTCGCCCCGCCATTCCTGGTAAGCCACCAGAATCGGGGCCGCAATCGCAATCGAGGAATAGGTCCCGATCAGGATGCCGATCACCAGGGCGAAGCTGAAGGCATGCAGCACCTCGCCGCCGAAAAGAAACAGAGCAAGCACGGTAAGGAATGTCAGGCCCGCTGTCAAGATCGTTCTGCTTAAGGTCTGATTAATACTCTTGTTGACGATGTCCGAAAGCTTCTCCCGCCGCAGAAGTTTGATGTTCTCTCGGATACGGTCAAATACGACGATGGTGTCGTTATTGGAGTAACCGATCAGCGTCAGGATGGCGGCGATCACGGTCAGCGAGATTTCCCAGTTCAGCAGCGAGAAGGCGCCCACCGTAATCAGCGTGTCGTGGAACACCGTCAACACCGCGGCCACACCGTAAATCCATTCGAAGCGCAGCGCCAGATAAATCAGCATTCCGCCCAGCGAATAAAGGGTCGCGTAAATCGCCTGGTTGCGGAGTTGATGTCCCACCTGCGGCCCCACGATCTCGACGTTGCGAATGCCAAAGTCGGAGACGAAGAAATTGTCCGCCAGCGAGGCCACAACCGCCGGGTCGGCCACACCCTTCAGCTCATCGATCGAACCCAGCACGCCGCTCTTCACCTTGTCGCGATCGTCGACAATCGCCTGCGCGATCGCCGTGTAGCGCGGGTTGGCGTCCGAACCAGAACCGAGATGCAGCGGGTCTTTCTCGAGCAGATATTTCGCGATGGTCAGCGAACTGGAATTATTAAGATCCTGCTTGCCCGGAATGGCATTGCTTTCGAGCGCCTGCTTGATCTCGTCCTTGCCCTTGCTCAAATCCTGTTCGCTGGTCTCCTGAATATCGAGTGCGATCAGCACTTCGTTGTTAGCGGGCTGCCCATAGCGTTGCACCCGGGCGTTCTTCAGCCCGGCTCGCTCGATCTCGTTGTGGATGGCCGACGGGTCAGGGTTGTGCGAGTACTTCACGTAGACCAGCGTGCCACCGCGGAAATCAACGCCCAGCGGGATGTGGTGCCAGAATGCCATGGACAGCACTCCGGCGACGCTGAAGATCAGCGAGAAGGTCAGGAAGTACCATTTCTTCCCAAGGAAATCGAAGTTTGTATCTCTAAAGAATTCCACGCTGCTTATGATCCCTTCAAAATCAGTCGTTGGTAGTCAGTCGTTCGGAATGCATCGTTCTCTCTAGCGTCGCGAACGACCATCGACCAACGCCGAACGACTGCCTCTAAATACACCTTCAAAATCAGTCGTTGGTCTTCAGTCGCCAGTCGTTCGGAATGCATCGTTCTCTCCGGCGTCGCGAACGACCAACGACCAACGACGAAAGACTGCCCTTAAACGACTGCCTTTAAATACTCAATGCCTCGCCGCGTTCTTTCCGGCTCAGCACCCAATCAAAAATCACACGCGACACAAACACTGCCGTAAACAGGTTTGCCGCCAGACCAAAAACCAGCGTCGTGGCAAAACCCTTGACCGGCCCGGTTCCGAAGAGGAACAAAATCGCGGCCGAAACTATCGTCGTGACGTGAGTATCGACGATGGTGATCCAGGCGTGGCTGAAGCCCTGCTCCACCGCCGAGGGCGGCGTCTTGCCGTTTCTCAGTTCTTCCCGGATGCGCTCAAAAATCAGCACGTTCGAATCCACGCCCATGCCGACCGTCAGAATCACGCCGGCAATGCCCGGCAGCGTCAGCACGGCTTGAAAGTAGCCCATGAATCCGAGCAGGATGACCAGGTTCAGGATGAGCGCGATATCGGCATTCACCCCCGCCCAGCGGTAGTAGACCAGCATGAAAATGAGCACGGCCAACATGCCGTAGATCGCCGCCTGTACGCCGGAACGGATCGAATCCGCGCCCAGCGACGGTCCCACCGTCCGCTCTTCCAGATACTTGATGCCGGCCGGCAGCGCGCCCGAACGCAGCGTCATCGAAAGATCCTGCGTCTCCTGCTGCGTGAAACGGCCGCTGATCACGCCGTTTTCGCTGATCGTGTCCTTGATCACCGCCACTTCCTGCACTTTGTTGTCGAGAACCACCGCCAGGTAATCCCCGACGTGCGCGGAAGTGAATGAGCGGAACTTGCGGCCACCTTCGCCGGTAAGAATAAAACGCACATCCGGCTGGCCATTTTCGTCGGTGCCCGGTTCGGCAGTACGAAGATCGCGCCCGGTCACCGCCGAGGAGCGCGAAATCAGGTACCAGGATTCGCCGTTTTCGTTATTACGCGCGCCGATGCTCTTGCCCGGCATCACCACGGCATCCGGAGGCAAAACGCCACCGTGAGCTTGCAGCGCCGCTTCCTCGCTCGGGTAGGAAGCCTGTCCATCGACCGATTGCCTGATTTCCAGCATCGCCGTGGACTGCATGATTTCCTTGACGCGCGCCGGATCGTCCACGCCCGGCAACTGCACCAGAATCTGATACTGCCCGAGGCCGTGCTCCTGAATCACCGGCTCGCTCACGCCCAGCTGATCGATACGATTGCGAATGGTCTCGATGGCCTGAGCAACAGCGCGATTCTTCAGGTCGGCGAGATTCTGCGCCTTCATCGAAACCGTCCAGGAGTTTTCCGCGCCCGACGCCGCGTCGTACTCGGGCAGTCGGTCGGAAATAATGCTCTTGAACTCGCTGGTCTGATCTGGAGGAATCCCCTTGACCACAATCAAATCCGGATGGCCCACGCTATCGGGTTTGGTGATGTCGGCGTAGTTGATCTTGTGCGTGCGCATGTCTTCCTTCAGCCGCGCCAGCGCGTTGTCGGAATCCACGTTCACCGCGTCGTTGACCTGCACCTGCAGAATCAAGTGTGTCCCGCCGCGAAGATCAAGGCCCAAATGAATGCGGTCGGTGATCGAGGCCAGCAGCCCCTTGCCCGACCAGTCTTTCGGAACGCCAAAAATGCCGAACAGAAACACCAGCAGGATGGCGACGATGATGACCAACTTCCAGGTAAGATTCTTATTCATGAAAAACCAGTCGATGGTCTTCGGTCGTTAGTCGTTAGCAATCCGCTCGAGCCCTACCACAATTCCCGAACGACCAACGACTAGCAGCCAACGACCAAACTACTTCCCTTCCTCCGCCGTCGTCACCGAGACCACCGATGCGCGGCTGATTTCGAGCTTCAGATTATCGGGCGGCACGCGCAAAGTCAGCGCATCGTCCTTGAGGCTGATGATCGTCCCGCGCAGCCCGCCGCTGGTTACGACCCTGTCCCCGTTCTTCAAATCGCTCAGCATGGCCTGCCACTTTTTTTGCTTCCGCTGCTGCGGCAGAATCAGCAAAAAGTAAAAAATGGCAAAGATGAACAACAGTGGCGCCAGTCCAAGCAGACTTGTGCCACTGGGCATTTGCAACCACAACGCCAATCCGCCTCGCATGAATGACAAAATGATTTCCACCGCCAAGTCGATCCTCTGGAACGAAATAACCGCCTAAAACCAGTCCGCGCCCGCAAACGCCCCGCTTAAAGGCCAAGCTGGCTCGGCACAACTTTGCCGTTTCCGCCGCTTAACTTTCCCTGCCAGGGCTCCGCTTAACTTCTTTGCGCAACTACGGGAATTGTTTTCTTCTGAGGCCGGAGACCTGCCGCAAGCAGGCTAAAACCGGCTATGCCGCACCCCGGTTTGAGCCGGACGGCACAGAGAGAAACAGACCTTATCCCCAAGTCCAATAGAATGCCGGACCGCTCGCTAGGTGTCAAGGCTGGTTCATCGAATTGTCCATCTTCCTGGCCCTTAACACGTGCTGAAAAACTCAAGTTTTGCATCAGCCAGCTTGCGGAAAGACTCACTCCATCGACGAAAAGGGAAGGGCACGAGTTCACTCGTGCCGTTAAGCTGCTAAAAATGTATCCGCGCTTTAGCGCCTGAGGTAAGCTCCGAGTCTTCCGGCATCTCAAATCCAGCCTCAACCACGTAGAATCTCTTACCGCCCGGCCGCCTGACCCAGCGCGGGCGCAGGGTACTCCGGCAGTTTCTGCTTGGCCACTTGCGTCCGCTTGACCTGGAGTTCGTCGAACAGAAGCGCCGGACTGGCAACGCTGAACCAGACCGGCTCGGAGCGATCCTCGACCGCCGGCGTGGTTCCGGCCGCAATCAGATCGCTGCGCAACGAACGGACGTCAAGATCCCCGAACACACCGCCGCGCACCAGTTCTTCGTGCCCATCCTTGACCCAGATGCGATAAAGAAGTCGTGGCTGGAGGCTAGGGCCCATTGTCTCCACATACAGTCCGTAAGGCAGATCGCGCTTCTTGCAAAGATCGATCAACTGCGCCTTCAGCCCCGCATCCGGCTGTGGATCGGAGGACTGGAGGACAAGATTGCCGGGGTACGGCGAAGGCGAAGTCACCGTGGCCGCGCGCCCGTGCCCGTTCGACGCCGGAAAATCGCGAATCGGCTGCCGTCCAATCAGATAAGAGACAAGCTGCCCCTTCTCGATGAGCGAAACCTTCTGCGCCTTCACGCCTTCGTCATCAAGCGTGTAGTTGCCAAACAGCGGATGCCCGGAAATGCTCGCAATCGTCGGATCGTCGAACACATTGATGAAATCGGGCAGCACGCGCGACTTATAGCTGCTCGACCATTTGCCCGTGGTGCGGGCGTTCTCGCCCAGTTGCGGCTTCTTGCCCAGAACATTCGGCTCCACCAGGTCGGTGATCACCGTCGCCGCGGCATCGTTCGAGAGCAGCACCGGCCCGCGGTATTCCTCGTCGGTAACCGGAGCGTCGCGCAGCAGCTTCAGCGTCCCGAGCATGTGAGCCGTGGTCTTGAGAAACTCCTCGCGGCTGGGGAGTTCCCTGAGTTCGTTCCCCTGGTCCGCGTGCGACCGTTGCAGCAACATGCCATCCGGCGCCTGCGTCGAACCCGAAACGGAAATGACGTAGTGCGTGTGTCCGGAGCGCGCAACCGTGCCCTCCGAATTCAGAAAATAACGGTTCTCGGCCGTGAAACGAAGTCCCGATTCGAAGCTCTCCAGATCCTTGTCGCTGCGATATTGCGAGGAAGCTTCTTCAAGAAGATGGATCCATGCGGAGAAATCGGTCGAAGCAAAATGGGCCAGCGGCTCAATCGACTCAACCGGCGTGGTCTTGGCGAAATCGTCGACCGGCTCATCGACCTTCAACTGCTTCAACGCCGCCTGCTTGGCCGAAAGCGCTTCCGTAGCCGCCTTGTAAGCGCGATCGGTGGCCAGCCAGATGCGGTGGCGGATGGCGAACACGTCATCGTCGGTTGGAATCAGGTCGATGGTGCCTTCGCCAGACCCAAAGAAGCTGTCCTGCTTGTAGTCGCCGACGCGGACCACGACGCGCAACAACCGCCCTTGATTCCGTTGCTGGCTGCGCAGCGCCCCGAATACCGCGCTGGCATCGAACTGATCGATCTCGGTGACACGATATTCGATGTAATACGGAGCCGCCACGTTCTCCATTTTCAGCTGCGCCTTCGACCGCTCCATCTCCTCGCGAAGCGCCCGCAGCACCGCATCCCCGGAAGCGGTATCAGCAGCAAGGGCCGGAAGCGAGAACGCACAGAGCAGGATCGCGCACGAGATCACTGCTTGGATCAACATCGACGCTGCACTTGACTTTGGGTGGCGCAGCGCTTCAGCGCTGCGATTAGTGCATGGTAGCGAATGCGGCTTTAGCCGCTGAGGTGAAGTAAAGACGTGCCTGCTCATCTCGCGCCTCCCTTCTCATCAGCCCCCGGCGGAGGCGGCAAAATTGGAGGACGCGCGTCGCCGTACTTTCGCTTCTGCACTTCCATCTCTGAAAACAGCATCGCCGGAGCCGCCGCCGACACCGGAACACTCCCCGATTCCGCTCCGCAAACGCCGTTAAAGACGCTGATGGTGTTTCCGGTAGCCGCGATCTCGGTCAACACCGTAAGCGGCGTACCCACAATGTCCACGCCCCGCACCAGCTCATCCGGACGCCCATCGGCATACACTCGCCACACCATCACCGGCAGCACCTGAAACGCCTGCGGCAGGTCACGCGTGGTCAAAGTGAATCCGCCCTGAATGTCTTCAAAGTAAAGTCCGTAGGGCTTGCCCTGCTTCTTGATTTCCTCGATAAACCGCGTCCGCAGTTCGGCGTCCGGAATCGTCTTCGACGAACTGACAATCAGATTGCCCTGGCGCCCCACCGGCATCAGTCCGGCCTGCGCCCGCCCGTGTCCGTTCGAGTTGCTGAAATTCTTCACCGGCAGCCGTCCCATCAGAAAGTTCTTCAGGATGCCGTCCTTCACCACCTCGACCCGCTCGGCCGGGATGCCTTCATCGTCGTAACGATAAAATCCCGACACTTCCGTCCCCGCAATCGTCCGCAGTGTGGGATCGTCGGTCACGCTCAGAAACTCCGGCATGATCTTCTGGTTGACCTTCTTGGTGAACGTCTGGCCTTCGTCGCGCCCCCGCTGCCGCTGTCCCTCGACGCGGTGGCCGAGCACTTCATGAAAGAAAACGGCGGCCGCGCGACCCGAAAGCAACGCCGGACCGCTATACGGCTCGGCCAGCGGAGCCGCTCGCAGCGCGCTCAAGTCGTTGGCCATTTTCTTCACGCTCGCCGCGACTTCCGCCTCCGACGGTACTTTCGACGGATCGGAAAACTGGAAGGTCTCCACGCGCATCAGCTGCATGCCGTCGTCCGCCCGGATTTCGGCCTGGATCATGATGCGGAACATGGCGTCGGTGGTCACGACCTTCGTGCCTTCGGTCGAGACCAGATAGCTGTTACCCCGTGTGGCACTAAAAAAAACCATCGACTCTTCCACCTGCGGATACTGGCGGAAGTACGCGGAGTAGCGCCGGGCCAGGTCCTCCCAGACCCGCTGGTCGGGAAACGCCGGCGACGAAGCTTTCTCGATATAAGTCGAAGGCTTCTCCTGGGAGAAGTCGGGCGAGTCGTCCTCGTCCTTGGCGCGAACCTCGGTCTTGGTCTTGACGTTGGTATAGGCCTGCCGCGCCTTGCGATACTCCTCGTAAGTGAGCTTCCACAGGACGCGCGCAATCGCATCGGGGTCGTCCCGCTGCGGCAACTGGCCGGAAGAAAGCCCGGAATAGCGCTCCTGATCGTGCGTGTTATCGAGTGCCGGAGCGCCAATGCGCATGCTGACGTCGGCCGAACGCTGCCGGCCGTGGCTCGAGGTAAGAATCCCCCCTTGCGCGCCGATCACGATCAGCGACTCACTGTCGGTCACGTTGTAACTGGTGAAATACGGCACGGGATCCTGCTTGGCGAGCTCCGCCTGACCGCGATGCAGCTCCTTCTCCATGGTGGCAAGAAGCAAAGCGTCGGGCGCGGCCAGCGGTTCCTGCGCGCTCATGGGCTTCTGCCCCACCAGCGCAGCCAACACCAGCAGCATAAGGAGAAAAATAGCCTTGTCTGTTTTCATCGGAAACCGCGAGTGTAACAGGACCAGCCTGGACAAAAAAGCACAGTGGCTTGAATTGTTTTGGGTAGGCGGCTTTACAGTTTGCTGAGAAACTCTGGATTCCTGCACGAACGGGAAGGGCACGAGTTCCAGAGGCTGCGAAAAAAACTCGTCCGAAGCCGGGTTTGGGAAGGGCACGAGTTTTACTCGTGCCACAAGTGCCGCTAAATCAAGGGCGGCTTCCAGCCGCCGGGGGAATGCCGACGGGGGAGCGTCTTTTCAAACTGAGCCACCGCTAAAAAAAAGCGGCCCCTCGCGGGGCCACCCTTTTCAAAGAGGCAAAGTGGCGGGAATCAGAGGAAACTCAATTTGGACGCCGCTCCGGAGACTGGAACGGACAGAGTGACAAGTCGAGAACATCGAGAGTGAAGGTGTTCCATCGGTGCGACCTCTTTAGTAAACACAGAATCTGCATTTGCCGAACCAAAATGGTAACCGGGGCTGCGGCAGCACTCCACTTTTGGGAACCTGTTCAAAATAATAGCCTTAAGGTAAATCACTTAGAGACAAACCGTGGGCTACATCACCGACCCATGTGACGCCGACTGCACAAACCTGCACATTGGCAGAATTTCACGGCAGAGGCTAACGAGCCCCGGAGGGACGACCAAACTTAGCGCAGCGCTTCAGCGCTGGGAAAAGTGGAACATAAGACTCAAGTCCCGGAGGGACGACCGAGTTCTCACGGACACACCTTCAGGTTGGACGCCGAAAACCGCCCGCCCGTCCCCAAAAGCAAAGCCCCCTAAGAAGGGGGCTTTGAAAACAATTTAGCACCGCAGTCTAGCTGTCGCCGGCAACCGTCCGCACCTTCCCCGGCAGGAAGTGGTACGGCGGCCACGGACCGGTCACCACCATCTGGCAATTCTTAAGCTGCTTGGCGGCCGTGCTGTAGCGGTTCTGATATTTTTCGATGGATTTGGTATCGATCAGGTGGGCGATATCGAGCAGCATTCCGTCGGCATCGACCTTCTTGCAGCTGACTTCTTCTTCCAGCGGATTGAAGAGCTTATGGACCTGAACCGACAACGCGCGGGCCTTGGTCTGGCGCTCGCGTTCGCGCGACGCCTTCTCCCGCAGCTTGGTCAGATACTCACGGCCCACCGTGTCGGGCAGCACAATCTCTTCCATGTTCCCTTTGAAAGAGCCGTCTCGCACCGTCAGCTTGATGCGCATTTCGGACTTGCCGCGCAGCCGCGCCACACTCTCACAGAAAGTGCGCCGGTTCGATCGAACCGCCTGGCGGATGGCATCCTCGGTATCGAAAATCGTTCCGAAGCGGAAGGGCAGGACCGTAGCGGTCCGGAAGCTCTGGCTCACTACGCGGGCATGCTCCAGAACCGATTTTTCGTCGAGTTTCGAGGTTGCGCGGTCGTATTCACTGACAATCACCGCGAACTCTCCACTCGGGTAGCTCATCACGGGAGCGGAGTTGACTCCCTGAATTCCTTCTAGCAAAAAGGGACGGCGGGCTCGAACACCATTGGCAAGGGTTGGGTGTTCCGTGAGGCAGTACGCGTACCACGACATGCATTCTCTCCGAATTGCACCGGGGCCTTGGGCACCCCTTTAGATTTTTTGACTATGGGCTGCGTTTTCTACCTGGAAGTTTTGGGTTGTTAAGACTAGATGAACGCTAAATGCCGCGTCCAAAGTCATAGTACTTCCGTTCCTGCTTATTTGCAACCTTTGTTGAGACAAATGCATCTCTCG
This sequence comes from uncultured Acidobacteriaceae bacterium, assembly GCA_963778255.1. Taxonomy (GTDB): domain Bacteria; phylum Acidobacteriota; class Terriglobia; order Terriglobales; family Acidobacteriaceae; genus Acidiflorens. Next base: position 1,214 of record CAVZUP010000145.1, on the reverse strand, counting down.
GCGTCTCAATTTGCTCCAATCGCATTTTGGACGCGCTAGCAGGCCCTTTCAGCACGTCAGCCCGCGCTCGCCCGGACCGGCAAAGCTGTGGAAAAGTATCTCCCCGGGTCACAATTGCCGCTCTTCTCTCCCGCCCAAGACCCCATCTCAAAAAGAGAATCCCGGCTCTTCTTGGTTTGTTGCGGATTTGTTGCGCCGGGTGCCCCATCCTTGCGCGCTCATTGCGCAAGGGTGGGAGACTTTGGCCCCAGACTTTTGCACCTTTACGGGTTGTGGCGGGACGCCCGCCCGCACCAGGAAAAATCCAGCAAGACTTCCCGTTTGTTTTCCGTAAGTTAGATGTATTGCTCTTTGTATACGTACATTTTTACCTGCACAAAATGTTTCACGTGAAACATTGTACGTACAACCCTGCCGGGGGAGGATACGGCCGCGTCAGTCTAAGGATTTTCGCTGCTCCGTGTGTCGCTCTCAGCGCTGCTTCTGCGCCGCCACGCGCTCCTGCAGGGCAGCCGTCACCGCCCGGAGCATATCGCCAGCGGGAGCCGGCTTGCCCGTCCAAATTTCAAACTGCCGCGCCGCCTGCTGCACAAACATCTCGATTCCCGGGATGACCGCCATCCCTTTGCCGCGGGCGATCTGCACTAGATGCGTATCGACCGGGTCATACACCATGTCGAAGACCACGCGCGCCTGAATCTCCTGATCCTTCAGCGGGCAGTCGTGTGTGTTTCCCATGCCCACCGGGGTGGCGTTGATTATGACGTCGAAGGCGACCTTGCGCAGGTCGGCGCGTTTGATGACGCGCGCCTTGGCCTGGCGCGCCAGTTTCTGCGCCTTCGCCGAGGTGCGGTTCAGAATCCAGACTTCCGCGCCGCGCTCTTTCAGCCCAAACACCGCCGCTCGCGCCGCCCCGCCCGCGCCCAGCACGAGGACCTTCGCGCCCTCAATCGTAAGCCGCTGCTCCAGCGGACGCAGCACGCCGGCGATATCGGTATTGAACCCGTAAAGCTTGCCTTCCTGTCCGCGGACGACGGTATTGCAAGCGCCGATCTTGGCCGTGTGCGCATCGGTGTTGTCGAGAAATGGCAGAATGGCCTGCTTGTACGGCATGGTGATGCTAAGCCCGTGCAGCGGAATCCCGCGCACGCAATGGATCAGATCCTTGAGCGTCTTGGCGTGCAGCGGAACGTAAACGGCATTCACATTCTCGC
>CAVZUP010000144.1:0-58278 GCA_963778255.1 uncultured Acidobacteriaceae bacterium | reverse complement strand
GTCAAAGGCAGCGGACAAGAGTGTCCGCTCTACCCACGCGAAACCGAACTTATTGCATGTTCACCCATCACTGACAACGCGCCGCCTCGCGCCTGCAATAGATCATGGCCGACGCTTCCGTTCTCAGCCGCAAATACGAATACTGGCGGCGGATGCCGCATTACCAAAAACCGTGCCGTCCCATCTTTGTGACTTTCTGTAGACTGATCCGCGATCCCTTCGCCGACGCGGCCCGCGACCTCATCCTCGCGCATTGCCTGCACGATCACGGAAAGCGGTTCGACCTTCATGCCGCAGTGGTCATGCCAGATCACGTGCATCTCCTGCTCACCCCACTGCCGGACGCGCAAGGTTGGCCCCACGCCTTGCCAGCGATCGTCAAACCAATCAAAGGCGCTTCTGCCCATGGCGTGAATAAATTGCTGGGAACCAGCGGCCCGGTCTGGCAAGAAGAGTCTTTCGAACACACCGTGCGTAACGACGGAAGCTTCCAAGAGAAACTGGATTACATCCGCCAGAACCCGGTGCGCAAGGGTTTAGCCGTCAAGCCCGAAGGTTACCCCTGGCTCTGGCTACCCCCCCAATAATGTAGAGCGGACACTCCTGTCCGCTGCTTTTGATCTTGCCGTTGCTCTTGTTCTTGTCGGCGTGTTCCCGCCCCTAGACTTGTTTCGAGGAACCATGAAAAGACCACCTTGGTGTCGGTTTGGGCCGAGCGCGGGCGATTCAAAGATGAGGCTGTCCAACCCAATTCGCGTGAAACAATAAAGAAAAGGCGAAAACGCTCTCGGCACGCGAGAGCCCGGAGCGGGGTTACTCCGTTGTTTTCATCGCGTTGCATGTATGTACAAGCTGTACATACAATAATACCTGCACAAAATGTTTCACGTGAAACATATCCCCGATATCGCCGCGGACAAGCGCGCCAGCGCCCACGAGCGCCCAACCCTGCCTACTTTTGGAGGTCTACATTAGTGCCCGTCGCGGACGATCAGGATCATCCCCGGACGCAGCGCGGCGATGTTCCGGTTGTCCTTCTTCAGGGCCGAGACGGTGGTGTTATAGGAGTTGGCAATCGAGTACAAGGTCTCCCCCTGCTTCACCGTGTGGTGCTTGACGGACGGCTTGACGGACGGCCTGACCGACGGCTTGACGGACGAATGACCAGCGGTGCTGGCCGAGGCGGTTTGGGCTCCAGCCGGGCGTTTTGACTTGCTGGAGCGGCGGGCGGCCACCTGCGTTTCTCCCCTGCCCGCAGTCACGGGAAGGTGGACATACAAGGACTTCCTTCCCGCCAGGCTGTCGCCCTTCAGGTGGTTCCAGGAGCGAACCATCTTGGCCGGGACGCCGAAGTTCTCCGCCACCGACTCCACCGTATCTCCCTTGCGCACCTGGTAGCGGGTAATGGCGTGGGCGTAGGTGGTGGTGTCGCTCTGCTTGCCGGGAGCGATGGGGATGATCAGACGCGCATCGGGCGCGAGCTCGTCGTCATTAAGATCGTTGGCCTCGGCGATGGCCTTCGGAGTGGTGTGATAGGTGCGGGCGATGGCGGCCAGCGATTCTCCGCGGAGCACCTTGTGGTAGCGCCACCAGACGCGCTTGTCGGCGGGAATCGAGGCGACCACGTTCTGAAACTTGTCGGCCGTACCCACGGGCAAGTGGAGCTCAAACGGCTGATCCTTGGGCGTAGTCAGGCGGAGCAGGCTCGGGTTGAGATCGGCCAGGTCTTCGGCCGTAGCGTCCACGCACTCGGCGGCTAAGCGAAGGTCAATGGGATAGTCGATCTTGACCGTGTCATAGCGAACCGGCTTTTCCTTGACCACCGAGTCCAGTCCATACTGCTCGGGATTCTTGGCCATGATGGTGACGGCCAGAATGATGGGGACGTAGTTGCGGGTTTCCTTGGGCAGCACGTTGCGGCTGTAGAGCTCCCAGAAATCGGCGTAGCCGGTGCGCTTGACCGCGTTCTGCACCGTGCCGGGGCCGGAGTTATAGGCGGCCATCGCGAGGTACCAGTCGCCGAACTGGTTGTAGAGATCTTTCAGGTGGTGGGCGGCGGCGCGGGTGGATTTTTCGGGGTCCTGGCGGTCATCGACCCACCAGCTGCGTCCGAGTCCATAGCCCTGGGCGCGGCTGCCCATGAACTGCCACATGCCGCGGGCGCCGGCACGGGAGACGGCCAGCGAATGGAATCCCGATTCGGCCTGGGCGAGGTAGATGAGGTCCTGCGGCACTCCTTCTTCTTTAAGCGTCCGGCGGATCATGTCTTCGTAGCGGCCGGAGCGGGCCCACGCTCGCTCGATGGTGCCACGTCCGCGGGTGGAGAAGTAGTTGATATAGCCGGCGACCTGGTCGGTCATCATCAGCGGCAAATCGGAGTGGGTGGACTTGATCTCGGCTTCGGCCTTGGCCTTGACGCCCTGGTCGACGGCGGGGGTGAGTTCGTTGGCTTCGTCGATCGGGGCCGGTTCGGATTTCTGCTCGGCAAAGCCGTCGCCCTGCTGCAAGGCGGCCATTTCGAGGGCGCTGATGCCGTCGAGGATGCGGTCGAATTCGCGCTCCAGCCGGTCGTCAGAATTATTGCTGGAGCGGAGATCGAAGCCGCTGCTCAGGAGCTGGTTGAAGGCGGCATCGAAATTCTGCTTGGCGGCTTCGAGGTGGCCGGCGCGATAGTTGTCCTGCCCAGACTGGTAGAGCTTCTCGACGCGGGCGATCAGGTCGGCGACGGGATCGACTTGCAGCGCCTGCGGCACCGGCGGCTTGGTTTGCGGCGCGGGGGCGGGCTTTTGCTTCTGTGGGTCGGGAGGGCTGCTGGCCGCGACCAGCGCCGGAGCCTGCGCCTTCGCCGGCGGCATGAACGTGTTCTTCTGGGCACTCTGACAGGCGAGGGTTGCCGCCAAAGTGGCGGCGGCGACAATCGTCAGATACGAGTGGGAAGGAAGCCTCATATTTTCAAAAGCTTAACGCAGCCACGTCCGAGCGATATCGACTCTCCCTCAGTATGAGATGTTACTATCGCAAAATTCGTTGGGTCAACGCTCCGGAAGGCCCATTACGCGGTTACTTTCGGGACTGGCAGGCGATATTACCGCGGCGGGCTGGGGATGGCAAGGCGAGCAGCTCCTGAGGGATCAGGAAAACCGGAACCTCGCCAATTTGGGCTTGACATATTCATAACCGTTTGGTTATTGTTCCGGGATGCAGACTGCAGCGGGACAATTTCTCCAAGGCCCTCGCCGAGTTGATTGGTCGGGCGATCTTGAGCACGTGGCCTGCTGCCAGCGCGATGAATCGCGTACTTCACCCATACCCTACAACGCAGGGCGGAAAGGATAAACCATGCAACTCAAACTAACGAGCGTCTTCGTGAACGATCAAGACAAGGCCCTGAAGTTCTACACAGAAGTTTTGGGCTTCCAAAAAAAACACGAATTTCCGGCGGGCAAGCACAAATGGCTCACCGTGGTCTCTCCCGAAGAACCAGAAGGCATGCAACTGGTTCTAGAGCCCAACAACGGCTACAACCCGGCTGCGAAGGGGTATCAACAAGAGATTTTCCGGCTTGGGATACCCGCAGCTAATTTCTTTGTCGGAGACGTGCAGAAGGAGTGCGAGAGGCTGAAAAAACACGGCGTGACATTCACCAAGGAGCCAACCAAGACTACGGGGTCGACCATTGCGGTGCTCGACGATAGTTGCGGAAATCTCATTCAGATAACACACTTGGACTGGTAACACGCCGCTTGACTGCGGGGAGGCTCTGCCTCCCCGCGCCGACTAAGAGATGGAAGCGCAATTTATTTCGGAGTATCGACATTTCGGAGTATCTACATTTCGGAGAATCAAGCGGGGTATCCAACGATGAGTGACCCTAAGGTGGATGGCTATCTAAGAAAGGTCACAAAGTGGCAGGAAGAACTGAGGAAATTGAGAACGATCGTTCTTGACTGTCAGCTGGCCGAAGACGTGAAGTGGGGTAAACCTTGTTACACGCTCGAGAAAAGTAACATTGTGTTGATACAGCCATTTAGAGACTACTGCGCGCTTTTGTTTTTCAAAGGCGCATTGTTGAAAGATGCCAAAGGCATTCTGATCCAACAGACGGAGAACATGCAGGCGGCGCGCCAGATTCGGTTCACCAGTGTCCGAGAAATCGCTGCGATGGAACCCACGTTGAAGGCCTATATTCATGAAGCGATTGCGGTGGAAAAAGCCGGCCTGAAAGTGAAACTCAAGAAGACTTCGGATTACGCCATTCCCGAAGAATTTCAAACTAAGTTGGATAGGATCCCAGCCTTGAAAACTGCGTTTGGTGCGTTGACTCCAGGAAGGCAAAGGGCGTACCTGCTCTATTTTTCTGCCGCCAAGCAATCCAAGACTCGGGAGTCAAGGGTTGAGAAATGCAGGCAGCAGATTCTCAATGGAAAGGGACTCGATGATTAGTAACGCCGCGACAGCCATGGACGCCGTAGCGGACGATGTTTTCAGGGCTCTCGCGGACCCGACCCGCCGGGCGATCTTCGAGCATCTGGCCAGCGACGGGGAGCAGACGGTGCACGCCTTGACGGATCGCGCCGGAGTTTCGCAACCGGCGGTGTCGAAGCATCTGGGCATTCTGAAGCAGGCCAAACTGGTGCGGGACCGGCGCGAGGGACGCGAGACGCACTACAGCGCACAACCGCAAGCTCTGGCGCCGCTGATCGACTGGATGAGCGTCTATGGCGCTTTCTGGCGAGAACGATTTGACCGGCTGGAATCTTTCTTGAAAAGGATGGACCAATGACCGAATCCAATGCCACGCGTTCTGTTGTTGTCGAGCGGGAGATGCCGCATCCTCCGGAAAAAATCTGGCGTGCGCTGACGCAAGGCGCTCTGATCGAGGAGTGGCTGATGAAGAACGATTTTCAGCCGGTGGTGGGTCACCGGTTCAGCTTCCGCGCCACGCCGGTGCCGAATTGGAGTGGGGTCATTGACGGAGAAGTCCTGGTACTCGAACCAAATTCTCGACTCTCTTATAGCTGGGGGACGATGGGGTTTAAGAGCGTCGTTGCCTGGACGTTGACGCCGACCAAGGGTGGCACGCTGGTCCGCATGGAGCATTCCGGCTTCCGGTCGGAAGAAGATGCCAACTATCGGGGCGCGACGTACGGGTGGCAGAAGTTTATTGGTGGGCTGGAGCGGGTGGTTGCGGGGTTGGACTGACGGCGAAAGTTAAAGACGATTCGCGGGTGCCGAGGAATAGAAGAGACGGGTGGAGTGCGGGACGTGGGCTACCCGCCTTACTGCATGACGGCGGAGAGAACATCGTAGGATGAATCGCATGGCGCAAGAATTGGAATTAGACTGCCTCGACCAGTTGGAAGCGACCCCCGCGATTCTGCGCGGATTGATCTGCGACCTGTCGGTCGAAGATACCGAATGGAAGCCCGCGCCCGACCGCTTTTCGGTAGCGGAAGTGCTCGCGCATCTTTCCCATTCCGAGGGCCACTGCTATCGAACACGCGTGGACCGGTTCGTGAGTGAGGAACTGCCGGAGTTCGAGCCGGATGATGCGCAGATGTACCTGGAGTTGTATCGCGATGCCAATGCGGAGGATGCCTTCGACCATTTTGAAGTGCAGCGCGAGACCAACGTGGAGTATCTGCGGACCTTGCCGCGAAGCGCCGGTGAACGCCGCGCGAGGCACCAGGAGGCCGGCGAAATCACCCTGCAACAAATGCTGCATGAGTGGACCATGCACGATCTGGGACATATCCGGCAGATCGCTGAACTGGTGAGAGCGCGAAAACACCTGCAGGCATCGGGAAAACTGGGCGATAGCTACCGCCTGAAACCATAGGGCCCGGCGTTGCCGCCTGAACCCGTTTGTTTTAGTCGACGGCGGGTTGCCACGTCTCGTGGTCTTCGACTTGCGGTGGTTACACTCTGGCCTAACGCAGAGCGGTGCGAGTCGACAAATGGGAAATCCTGAAGTTGAAGGTTAGGGTGCCAGCGGCGTAAGCCCTAAGGGTATCGGCGGTCGGGTTCCCACGTCTCGAAAAGCGCGAGACGTGGGGCACCCCTATTTAGATCTGGGGCGGGTGGCCCCGATCACCGTCCTCCGCGGCCTCCGTCGTGAAGTTCTACCGCACCGCCGCTCCCAGCAGCGCCGCCCCCACCACCTCGCCCGAGCCCGGAGTCTGCACAAAAGCGATCAGCCGCACATGCCCCATGTCCGGAGCGCCTTTCAGCTTCACTACCACATCGCGATCAAAGTTCTTCCCTTTTTCGACTGTTCCCACTTTGCTGATGCTCTCCGCTACCGCCACATGCTGGATGTCGCGCCCCTTGTTCTCTCCGCCGGATACATGCGATTCCACATGGTCAAGCGCCACCGCCACAAAAATCTCGGCCTTGCGCGCCTTTGAATCCGCTGCCAGCGCGTCTACCGCGACATGCACCCTTATCGACTTCGTGTCGGCGAGCGCCGCTGAAGAAAGCCGCACCGGCACCTTCACATGCCCGCGCGCGGCCTCAATCGCGCGGCCCACGGCGTAGGCATTGCTTCCGTTCATTTCTGACGCGCCATCAATCACTATTTCTGGCGTGTACGGCTCTTTCGCACCAAGACGCCGGACGTACTCTTGCTGCCGCTCGGTGAAGTAACTCGACGAGTAAGCGTCTTTCCAGCCCCCGTGGTCCCAGTAGTCCACGTGCTCGCTGAGTACGATCACCTGCGCCCCCGCAATCGCCTGGGACGCGTCCAGTTTCGTCAGCAAAGTGTCCGCGGGAGGACAACTCGAACACCCCTCCGAAGTAAACAACTCCACCAGCACCGGAGCGTCCGCGCCACTGGCAGGCGAATCCGCCGCCAGCGCCACCCGACAGCCCGCAAAACTGATCACAGCCAAAACGAAAGCAGCGATGAGAAAGTTGAGTTTGAGTGTGAGCTTTGCCATGTTCATAAAAACCTCAATCTGCTTTTTCGGAGGACGGCGTAGCCGTCGCGCTCCTACATAAGACGCCCGAAACCTCACTTGGATACCCGCTATTTTGCGAAAAAAAAGAAAAGCGCGAGAAGGGGGGCACCCCATTTTGTTTTAGTCGACGTTTAAGATCGAACCGCGCTATGCTTTTCGCGTCGGAGTGACGCACACGCAGTAAAACCTGAGGGTACCAGCGGTTGGGTTCCCACGTCTCGAAAAGCGCGAGACGTGGGGCACCCCGCGAGTCTTTGGAGGAGATGGATTCATCCAAATCGATATGAAAGCCATACAGATTAAGCAAACAGGTGGTGCGGAAGTGATGGAACTGGTGGAGTTGCCGGTTCCGCAACCGAAGGCGAACGAAGCGGTGGTGAAGATCCAGGCTTCGGGAGTCAATTTTATTGATGTTTATTACCGCGAAGGCCGCTACAAGGCGGCGCTGCCTTTGGTTTTGGGACAGGAAGCGGCGGGCGTGGTTTCGGCGGTTGGCAGCGAGGTGCAGGGGGTTGCCGTCGGCGACCGCGTGGCCTACACCATGGCGCTGGGGAGTTATGCCGAATATGCCGCGGTGGCGTCCGACCGGCTGGTGAAGATTCCGGCGGGCGTGGGTGAGCGCGAAGCCGCGGCTGCAATGTTGCAGGGGATGACGGCGCACTATCTATCTCACGATACTTATCCGCTGAAGAAGGGCGAGACGGCGCTGATTCATGCCGCGGCCGGCGGCGTGGGGTTGCTGCTGGTGCAGATGGCGCACAACATTGGTGCGCGCGTGATTGCCACGGTTTCCACCGAGGAGAAGGCGGCGCTGGCGCGGGCGGCGGGCGCGGATGAAGTCATCCTTTATACGCAGGTGGATTTTGAGGCGGAGACGAAGCGCCTAACCGGCGGCAAGGGCGTGGATGTGGTGTATGACTCGGTGGGCAAGACTACGTTCGACAAGGGGCTGAATCTGCTGCGTCCGCGGGGGATGATGGCGCTCTATGGAGGGTCGAGCGGGGCGGTCGCGCCGCTGGATCCGCTGGTGCTGACGCAGAAGGGGTCGATTTTTTTGACGCGGCCATCGCTAGGGAATTACATTGCGACCGCTGCGGAGTTGCAGCAACGGGCGGGAGCGGTCTTTGGCATGATCCGCGACGGGAAGCTGAAGTTGCGGATTGAACATGTGTATCCGCTGGCGGGAGTGCAGCAGGCGCACCGCGATTTGGAAGGGCGGAAGACTACGGGGAAGTTACTGCTGCTGCCGTAATGGGCCGCGCTGCATGGTTAGCCTTCGCCCAGGTTAGCGCCCAAAGGACGGGCGCGAACCCTTCGGCAAGCTCAGGGCAGGTCCTGGGGCACCTTCCGAATCGTCTAGAATCCCATGCCGTTTTTGGAATTGAAAAACTCGCCTCATGCGGCTGGAGTTCGGCCGGTCCAGATTCACTATCGGGATGTGGGTCACGGGCGGCCGGTGGTGTTTCTGCATGGCGGGTGGGGTTATGGGGTGTATCCCATTGATCGTCAGATTGAGGATCGTCAGATTGCGGCTTTGGACAAAGTCCGGCTCGTGATTCCGGATCGATCGGGTTATGGGCACTCGGCGCGATTTGCGGGGCCGATGGAGCTGGATTTTCATCGCCGGGCAGCCGAGGAGACTTTGCTGGTGCTGGATGCGCTTGGGATCAAGCGCGCGGTTTTTTGGGGACACAGCGATGGGGCGGTGATTGCCGCGATGATCGGGCTGGCGGCGCCGAGGATCATGGCGCGCCGCACTGGAGGCACGCGGTCGAGCGGAATTGCCGGGTGTGGCTGAAGCTGGCGGCCGAGAGCCAGCGTCCGGGTGGGGATTTGGGTGGGGACTTAGGTGTGGACTTATATGACGGGCGGCTGGGCGAGTTGAAGGTGCCGGTGACATTTGTGCATGGGAGGCACGATCCGCGAACCGAGCCGGGAGAGATGGAGCGGGTGCAGGAAACGCTGCCGGGCGCGGAGATGCGGTTTATCGAGAATGGAAGGCATAGTCCGCATAGCGAATCGGCGTCTTGGCAGGAGTGCAATGAGATTGTGCGCGAAGTGATCGCGCGGAAGTGAAGGGCCCACGTCTCGAAAAGCGCGAGCCCCTTCGACAAGCTCAGGGCAGGCTGTAGGGCATCCTGACTACGACTTTTTCTTGCGCGAGTAATTCTTCAGGTACGCGGGCAATTCCTGGTTGCAGCGGTCGTCGGGGATGGCGGCGGCTGGCGTTAGCTCTAGCGGAATCACTCCGGCCCAGGTGGGGAAGGCGTAATCTTCCTCGTCGTCCACGGGCGGGCCGACTCTTACTTTGGCGGAAAACTCGTTGATCGGCAGGCGCAGGACCGACGTTGCCTTCAATTCTTTTTCGTTGGGCGGGCGCGAGTCGTCCCAGCGATTCGGGAGGATGTGCTCGCTCAGCACGCGCAGGGCGGCTAGCTTTTCGGCAGGATCGTCTATCAGCGTGGCCGTGCCTAGAAGGACGACCGAGCGGTAGTTCATCGAATGATTGAAGACGGAGCGGGCGAGGACTAATCCATCAAGCAGCGTGACCGTGACGCAGACGGGGACGCCTTGATCGAGGTTGCGCAACATGCGGCTGGCGGCGGAGCCGTGGATGTAGAGCGTGTCTCCGTCGCGTCCGTAGGATGTGGGGATGACGTAGGGCTGGCTGTCGGCGGTGAAGCCTACGTGGCAGACGAAAGCTTCGTCGAGAATTTGATTAATGGTGTCGCGGTCGTAAACCGCGCGCTGCGGCTCGCGCACTACGCGCGTGCGGGGCGTGGGATTGCTGGGGATTGAATTTGTGGACATGAAGCTGAGTTCCTAGGCAGGCGCCAAGAATGGTGACGGAGAATTCTAGCAGGTGGCGCTACAGCAGGCCGCCGGTTTTTATAGCTAGGGTGCTGAGCGCCATCTCGAGTTTCGTGATGGCTTCGCCTAATTCGGGATGATTTCCGACTGTCTTTTGCAGCTCCTTCAGAATCTTGTGGGCGCTGGCTACGTGCTCGGCGGCTTGGGCTGGATTTTGCTCGGGCTTGGGTTCGGCGGGTGTGGGCATGGCGTTCGCTCCGTGGTACTCCTTAATTCTATACAGGATCGTGTAGAGCGGACACTCCTGTCCGCTGCCTTTGACGTTGCTTTGTGGGGACGGGAGAATCAAGAGCAACACCAACATCAACACCAACACCAACACCAAGAGCGGCGGACAAGAGTGTCCGCCCTACACGGGCTACTTGCGTCGTCGCTTTCCTGAGGGCTTTGGCTGTTCCTCGAACACTGCGAACTGAATCTTCTTTTCTACCGGATCGATGCGGTCGACAAGTACGCGCACGCGGTCTCCGAGGCCGTAGGTTTTGCGGGAGCGCTGGCCGATGATCTCGCGGGTGGCTTCGTGGTACGTGTAATGGTCGTCTGCGAGCGTGTTGAGCGGGACCAGGCCTTCGACGAAGAGGTCGGTGAGTTCCACGAAGAATCCGAATTTGGTGACGCTGATGATGAGGCCGTCGAAGTCTTCTCCGATGCGGCGCTCCATGAATTTCACTTTTTTCCATTCCATGAGGCCGCGTTCGGCTTCGTCGGCGCGGCGCTCGGATTGGCTGGATTCGTCGGCGATGGCGTTGAGCTCTTTGATCGAGATGGGTCCGCCGCGCGGTTCGAGGGCTTGCTGATGGGCTTCGCGGTCGCGGCGCTTGGACCAGGGGGAGGGGGGCGGGCCCTCAGGGGCTGAAGCCGCGTGTTTTTTATGTCGCTGATCGGCACGAGTAAACTCGTGCCCTTCCCGGTTGTCGTTGTGCGTGGGTCCGTTTGTTCGCGTAGGCTCGTCTTTGTGAGGGCGAGAAGCAGGTCCTTCGCTTCGCTCAGGATGACAATTCTGAGATGTTCCCACCGGCACTTCACCATCCATTTTTTCTGCGGAGTCGCGCAGCACTGCTTTCAGGATGCGGTGCACGATCAGGTCGGGATAGCGGCGGATGGGCGAGGTGAAATGGGTGTAAGTGGTGGCGGCTAGGGCGAAGTGTCCACGATTTTCTTCGCTGTAACGCGCTTGTTTCAGCGAGCGCAGCATCAGGAAACTTAGAATTCTTTCTTCGGGCTTGCCGGCAATTTTGTCGGTGAGTTTCTGGTACATGCGCGGAGTGATGTGGACTTCCTTCGGCACTTCGATTTCGCGGACGCGCTTGCCGGTGCCGCGGGCCTGGCGACGGTCGGCTTTTAATTGCACGCGCTCGATGGGCAGAGCGCCGACGCCGAGGGAGTATCCGAAGGTGGCGGCGATGACTTCGAAGTCGTAGACACGCTTGGCGTCGGGCTTTTCGTGGATGCGGTAGAGCGAGGCGATGCGTTTATTTTCTAAGTAATGAGCTACGCATTCGTTGGCCGAGAGCATGAATTCTTCGATGAGGCGGTGCGCGATGTTGCGCTCGGAGCGGGTGATGCTCTTCATCATGCCGAATTCGTCGAACTCGATGACTGGTTCGGGGAGATCGAAGTCGATCGATCCTCGGCGCTTGCGCTTGCGGTTCAGGATCATGGCCAGATCGCGCATGCGTTCGAAGTGGTCGACTTGATTTGCGTAGTCGCTTCGCGCGGTGGGATCGCCTTCGATCACTGCATTTACCGCGGTGTACGTCATGCGGTTGGCGCTGCGGATTACGCCTTCATTGATTTCGTAGCCGGCGATTTCGCCTTGGTGATCGATCTCCATGGTGCAGGAGAGGACTAAGCGGTCAACTTGCGGGCGCAGGCTGCAAATGTCGGTCGAGAGTTCGAGCGGCAGCATGGGGACGGCTCGGTCGGGGAAATAGACGCTGGTGCCGCGCAGGCGGGCTTCCTGATCGAGCGGGGAGTTGGGGGTTACGTATTGCGCCACGTCGGCGATGTGGACTTGCAGTTCGTAGTTGCCATTTTCCAGTTGGCGGACGTGGACGGCGTCGTCGAAATCGCGGGCGGTTTCTCCGTCGATGGTGACGATGGGGAGATTGCGGTAGTCGCGGCGGCGGCGCAGGGGACCCAGGTTATCGTCCAAAGAACGGGCGCGAACCTGGGGCACCGGGCGTTCGTTTTCGGCTTGGATGGCTTGCGCTTCTTCGATTACTTCGGGCGGGAAGCGGTGGGGCAGGTGATACTTGCGGATCATGATTTCGACGTCGACTCCGAAATCATTTTCTTCGCCCAGGATTTCGATGACGCGGCCGCGCGGTTGCTGCGTGGCGCTGGGCCAGTCTGTGATTTCCACGTCTACTACTACGCCTTCCAGATCCTGCCAGTCGGTGTGGACTTTGGCTTCGTTGCCGATGACTCGGTCTCGCGAGGTAGCGCCGGCGTCCCGCCGGCCCGGTTGCAGATCCTCCGCAGATGGTTCCGCGCTTTTGCCGCGGCGGGAGCGAGACGCCCCCGCTACAGCCGCCGAGGACGGCGGCGCTACAGTGGGATTTTCCATTCCGGGCGGGATTACTACTTCTTGCGTTACTTTCTGGTCGATGGGCTTGACGTAGTTGTGGCGGTGTCCGTAGTGGAAGATGCCGACTACCGTCGGATGGGCGCGGGCTAGAGAGCGGATGATACGGCCTTCGGCGCGTCCATCGGTGCGGATGGCGGAGACTTCGACCAGCACGCGGTCTCCATGCATGGAGGATCCGATGGCGGGCGGAGGAATGAAAATATCGCCGGCGAGGCGAGCTTTCAGAGTGGCATCGAGCGACGCGGCTTCGGGGATGACGAAGCCGAAGCCGTCGCGATGCATGGTCAGGCGGCCGGTGATTAAGTTCATTTTGTAATTTTGCAATCGGGTAATTGGGTAATCTTGCGAGTTTTCTTTTGGGGCTATGTTGAAATTGCAAAATTGCCCGATTACCAAATTACAAAATCTCTATTTCAAATACTTCTCTTCGATTATCCGCCGATGATGCAGCTCGTGTCCGGCGATGATGAAGGCCAGGGCTCGCACTGTTACTTCGTTGTTGCTGGCTACGCCTCGGCGGGCGAAGGCGGGCTCGTCCAGATTGCGGAACAACGTAATGGTGGCTCGTCTTACGGCGATGTAGTCCTCGATCAGATCGGCGAGTTTACAGCGCGCGAAGGGGCCGTTGCGGACGTAGTCATCCTGCTCGAAGCCGGCTAGGGGCGTGGCGTCGGCGCGGGCGATGCGGAGGGCGCGATAGGCCATGACGCGCTCGGTATCGTTGATGTGGCCGAGCACTTCCTTGAGGCTCCATTTGTCGGGGGCGTAGCGGAGATCGCCATCGGCTTCGGTGCGTCCGGAGAGCAGGAGAAGGGTCTGGCGGCGCTGATCGTCGAAGGCGGCCAGAATGTCGTTGCCGGGGACCAGCGCGATGTAACGATCGTAGTAGGGAGCGGATTCTCCGGGCTGGGGGCGGAGGGCTGAAGTCGTCAAGGTTAGAGTCGTCTCAGTTAGACTCGTCTCATTGGAAGTCATGAATTCCTCGTTGGCGATGCCTGCGGTTGGGTCGGGCCCCGTGGTCTCCATAGTATCGCGAGTGTCGCGACCGAAGCATGGCGATAGAAGAATTGCCGGCGGGCGGGCAGGGCTTACATGCCTGTGGGACGTAGGGCAGGGGCTGATCTGGCGTAGGGCTGGACGGAAGCGCCAGGGGAACCACGTTCGGAACTATGAAAATCAATAAGAAAGCGTAATTTCCACAGCCTACGCCATTTAGTGGGGAGTACAATTCGATTTGGCAGCCGAAGTGCGGCGCTGATTCTGCATCACTTAGTAAGAGGAAAGGATCTTGACGACAATGTGGAAGCCCACGAATCAACCTGCGACACCTGGCCGGCCGGCGGAGCCGGAGCGTCCGAGCGCGTCGACGGCGACGACAGCACCGATTATGAGCGCGAGCGAGCCCGCGGGTGGGCCGCGCCCGGTTGTGACCACCACTTCGGACCAAGCTACGATTGGTAAGTCGCTGGTGATTAAAGGCGAAGTGACTGGCTCTGAGTCCTTATATATTGACGGCCGGGTCGAGGGATCGATCAATCTTTCAGGCAATCGCGTGACCATTGGCCGCAATGGAGTGGTCGCGGCGAACATCAGCGCGCGCGAGATTGTGGTGCTGGGCAAGGTACGGGGTAACATCACGGCCAGCGATCGCGTGGATATCCGCAGCGATGGGTCTTTGACCGGCGACGTGGTGGCGGCGCGCATCTCGATTGAAGACGGCGCGTTCTTCAAGGGCGGCATCGACATTCGCAAGGCGGGCGCGAAGGCGGAAGAAGAGACGAAGCGTTCTTCGAGCGCAGCGCCGGCGGAACCGGCGATCGCGGCGAGAGCGTAGAAGCGCTGATCGTCGTCCGCTGTTCGCAATCGCTAATCGCTAATCGTTGTTCGCTAATCGCATGACTGGCAAGAAACGGACCTCTCTTGAGGTCCGTTTTGTTTTGTCGGTGAGTGTGGGTGTTACTGGTAGGGAATTTCCACTTCGGCGTAGCTGCCCGGCGTAGCTGCCCGGCGTGGCTGCATTCACAGCGGCCACAACCCTGTCAACATAGCGGCGCAACGTAGGCCACTGCTGATTGCCGAGGACCACAAACGCGATTTTCCGTCCTGTCAGGTTTTGCTGGTAACGCATGTTTTTATCGGTCGTGAGCAGAATCTCGAATCCTTCCGCCTCGGCAGCTGCGATCAGTTCGCCATTCACAAGTTGGTCCCAACCGCGCTCCATTGCTTCCACCACGATGTGGCCTTTGAGGGCATGTCGAAGCGGAGCGGGGGTACCGTTATCGAAGAGGATGAGCATCGGACACTGGGGCGTGTGGCGGAGGGAGAGGAGGTGCGTCCAGGCTCCGCGCCGCAAATTCGATCACCGCTGCGACCTGTTCGTGCGACAAATGGAACCAATCCATAATCTCGCCGATCGTCGCTCCCACTTCCAGATTGTCAAAGACAACAGAAACGGGTGTCCGGGTGTTGCGGAACACCCATGCGCCACTGCGCTTGCCGGGGACGCTTTCCACGGCGGGACATTGTGACCAATCGAGAGCTGCCATGTTCTTACCCTCTTTTTATGGTAGCCGGTTATGCGGCTTTTTACCACGGATTTGGCGGCGGCGCTTGGGCTTTTTGCGACTTCGGTTGAGGGCGTCGCTTACGTTTTCGGTCTCCGCAAAGAGTAACAAGCAGAACTTGGAGAGGCGGCAAGTATCGACTCTGCGGGGGATTCTCTAGGGTTCTTTGCCGGTGGACATGGTTTCGACGGTTTGGCCTTCGGCCAGGCTGGGCAGGGAAGTCGATTTTTTTCGGCGCAGGTCTTGTGGTAATTCCGAGCGGAGCAACCAGAGTCCGGCGGCTACGGCTGCGGCCCAGGTCAGGCTGCCTAGCGCGAGGGCCAGGAGATCGGCGCGGCGGCTGCCATCTAACGTTATGCTGCGCATGACTTCGTAACTCAATCCTCCGGAAACGGCGCCGATCAGCGCCGACTTCGTTAGTTCCTTCCAATTCAATCCGGCTAGCGGCACCATGCCGCGGAAGTGCAGTAGCGCGGCGATGGCGATGGCGTTGGCGGCGATACCGATGTCGGAGGCTATGGCTAGTCCGGTGACCGAGAACGTCCGAAAAAACAGCGAGTAGATGGGCAGCGATGCCAGCGTGATCAGGCTGGTGGCGATCATTGGCGTCAGGGTGTTGCCGGAGGCGTAGAACGCCCGGGCATAGAGCGCCTGGCTCGACCACAAAGCTAGCGACAGCGAAAACCAGAAGAAATAGATGGCGGTGGATTCGGAATCGGCGAAGGTGAAATGTCCTCGGCGATAGACGAGATCGATGAGCGGGACGGCGATGGCCATCATCCATCCGGTCATCAGGAGGGACGCGGCGGTGATGCGATAGACGGAGGCGTTGACGGTGGCGGCGAATTCGCTGAACTTTTTTTCTCCGAAGAGGCGCGAGAAAAAAGGGAGCGAGGCCTGGCCGGCGGCTTGTCCGAGAATGGCAATGGGAACGGCGAAGAGACGCTTGGCGTAGTTGAGGCGGGCGATGTCGCCGATGCCGCTGGAGGCGAAGTAGCGGAGGATCCAATCGTCGGCGGTGACCAGCGAAACGCCTAGCATCAGGGGGATGGAGAGGCGCACCCACTCGCGGAAGGCGGGATTTTTCAGGTCGAAGGAGGGGCGGTATCCGGTGCCGATTTTGGCGGCGCCTATGGCGTTGATGAGGAATGGTCCGGCGATGCTGCCGGCCAGGGCTCCGAAGGCCAGGGATGCGATGCCCATCTGGCGGCCGGCGACGACTCCTCCGGCAATGATGAAGACGTTGTAGATGAGTGGGCCGAAGGCGGGCAACAGGAAGAGACGATGCGAGAGCAGGACCGCGGAAACGACTCCTCCGACATAGAAGAAGATTTGCGCCGGCAGCAGGATGCGCGTGAGGTGAACGCAGAGTTGCATCTGCTGGGGGGTGAAGCCGTGGAACATCCAGGCAGCGAATTGCGGGGTGAAGATTTCTGCGATGATCGTGCCCGCGATGAGCACGGTGGTCATCACGGTGATGATGATGGAGAAAGTTTTCTGCGCGTCGGGCTCGCGCTTTTCGGCCAGGAACCTTGTATAGATGGAGATGAATGTGATGGAGGCGGTGCCGCCGGCGACGATGTAGTTGAGCCAGTCGGGGAGGGTGAAGGCGGCTACGTAGGCGTCGGTCTGCTGTCCGGCACCGAAAGCGTAGGCGATGTAGGCCTCGCGGATGTATCCGATGACGCGGGAGAGCATGATGGCCGTCATCAGCAGCAGGGTGGCGGAAAACGCCGTGTGCTGATGGGACGGGCGGAAAAAGCGCAGCAGACGCATCGTTGGCAGATTAACGCATCTGGGGGCTGGCGGGAGAGATATCGGGGGGATGGAATCGGGAATGGCAATCCAGCCGATATGAGGGCGCATCCTGCTGTGAATAAAGAAGATTTCTGTTGATCTCCGTTTTACCCGCGCTGCATTGTCATTCCGCCGCTTGCGTCGCATAGTGCCTTCCAGTGCGGAGGCAAATGTGGCTACTTCATCTTCGTTGTCAGATTTTGCGGAGCAGATCAATCCCGAGACATTGGCGGAGGCTCGGCGCGCCGGGTTCCGGCAGGCTACGCGGATCCACGGAAGCCTGCTGGCGGCGGGCGAAAAGCGGGCGCTGGTTTGGATGGCTGAGCACATGCCGGGTTGGGTTAATTCCGACCACCTGACGCTGCTTGGGTTCGGTGCGCAGATTGCGACGGGGGTCTGTTATGCCCTTGCCGGTCATGATCGCCTCATGTTGCTGGCGGCCATCGTTTGTCTCGCCGGGAACTGGTTTGGCGACAGCCTGGACGGAACTCTGGCGCGGGTGCGGCAGCGGCAACGGCCGCGTTATGGCTTCTACGTCGACCACGTCATCGATTCCATCGGCGCGGTGGCGATGATGGGCGGGTTGGCGCTTTCGGGGTATATGCATCCGGCGATTGCGGTCGGATTGCTGATTGCGTTTCTGCTGCTTTCCATCCAGTCGTATCTGGCGACTTATACGCTTGGCGAGTTTCATCTTTCGCTGTGGCGTTTTGGGCCGACCGAATTGCGCGTTCTTTTGGCGGTGGGCAACCTTGCGGTGTTGCGCTGGGCTTGGGTGATCCATGGGCGCTATCGGCTGTTTGATATTGGCGGCGCGATTGGGTTGGCGGGGATGGTGTTGATGCTGGCGGTTGTGTGCTGGAAGAACACGGCGCGGCTTTATCGGGAGGAGAGGATATGAGCTATCCGCCGTCAGCTCTCGGGTCGCCGAGAAATCAGAAGAAAACCCTTCTGCGGTGGATTCAGTTCAATGCGGTTGGCGGGATCGGCATTGTGGTGCAGTTGGCGGCGCTGGCGGTTTTTCGTTCATGGCTTCGGCTCGATTATCTTCTGGCTACGGGGCTGGCGGTGGAGATGGCAGTGATCCACAATTTTTTGTGGCACGAACGTTTTACCTGGGCGGACCGGCCGGCTTCGCGGCGTTTGCAGTCGGTGGTCCGGCTGGCGAAGTTCAATGCCAGTAATGGGGCGGTTTCGCTGGCGGGAAATCTCTTGCTGATGCGGGTGCTGGTGGGGGGATTTCAGTTCAACTACGTTGCTTCGAATGTGGTTGCGGTGGGGGTTTGTTCGGTGGTGAATTTCTTGCTGGGCGATCGATTTGTGTTTGATTCTTCAACGGCCTGCTAAATTTAGGTATGTCTGCTGCCAAGACCGCACTGCTCGTCATCGATGTTCAACGCGGTATTGTCGATGACCCCTCGCTTGTACGCAAGAAGGAAATCAACCAGGCTCTTGATGATACGGTGGCACGCATTGCCGGACTTATTGTGCGAGCGCGGGCAGCCTCCGTGCGCGTGATTTTTGTGCAGCACGATGGAAGTCGCGGCCACCGGCTGGAGCCTGGAACTTCAGGATGGCCGCTGCGACCTGAGATTGCGCCTCAGGCGGGCGAGCCGGTTATCCGCAAGCGCGCTTGCGATGCGTTCTTCGAGACGACTCTTGGGGCGGAACTCGCGGCTGCTGGCATTACGCGGCTGGTGATCTGCGGATGCATGACGCAATACTGCGTTGACACCACCGTGCGGCGCGCGGTCAGTCTTGGTTATGACGTTGTGCTTGCGGCCGACGGACATATGACGGCGGATATGGGCGGGCTCCGATTTGAGCAGATCATTGCCCATCACAATGCGGTTTTGGATGGGTTTGATGCCGGGGAGCATCGGGTCCGCGTCTTCCCTTCGGCTGAGATTCGGTTCGCCTAAATCAAAATAAAAATTGGTTTCCACCGCAGGCAGGAGCCGAGCTGCGCGCGGCTGGGCGGGTCCTGAGCGAAGTTAAAGGAGGGCGTCGGCCCCTACGCGGGCGTGGGAAATCGCGGCTTTTTGGGGGTTACGCCTTGCTCTGATGCGGGATATAATGTTGACAGTGCCATGCTCTCTAAGGGCTACATTTCGCTGGAGACTTGCTGGGTGGAGGGACGCGCTTGTCCCCGCCGGTATCTTTCCGTTCTGCCTTCGCATGTGCGCGCCAACCTGTTTGGCGACTAACTTCTCTTCTTTCTTCTCGCTGTTGCTCCGCTAATCGCGATTCGCTATTAGCTTCCAGCCTAAGCAGCTTTCTCCGTGGATGCTGCTCGAACTCCGGCCCAATACGACTGAGAACTAACTGGAGGATTCCATGACCACGAAAACATTGACTGTCGGCCCCAAGCTCAAGACTGCCATCCCCGGCCCCAATGCCAAGCGCATTCTGGCGGGCGATGACCAGTATATTTCGCCTTCTTACACGCGCTCCTATCCGATGGTGGCCAAGCGCGGACGCGGCATTGTGGTGGAAGATGTGGACGGGAACGAATTTTTCGATTTCTCCGCTGGGATCGCCGTGACTTCGACCGGCCATTGCCATCCGGAAGTGGTGGCCGCGATTCAGAAGCAGGCTGGCGAACTGATTCACATGTCGGGCACGGATTTTTATTACGAAGGCATGGTGACGCTGGCGGAGCGGCTCTCGAAGATTGCGCCGATGCCGGGGCCGCACAAGGTTTATTACGGGAACTCCGGCGCGGAGGCCATTGAGTGCGCGTTGAAGCTGGCGCGCTACCACACCAAGCGGCAGCAGGTGATCGCGTTCTTTGGCGCTTTCCACGGGCGGACGATGGGCGCGCTTTCGCTGACGGCCTCGAAGCCGCAGCAGAAGCGGCGTTTCTCGCCGCTGGTGCCGGGAGTGACGCATGTGCGCTATCCCGATGTGTATCGCGGGTGCGCGGATGGTCCGCAGGACGGCGACCGGTTTGCGCTGGGATGCGCGCGCTACATCGAAGAAAAGCTGTTCAAGACGGTGCTGGCGCCGGAAGAAGTCGCGGCCATTTTCGTGGAGCCGATTCAGGGCGAGGGCGGATACGTTATCGCGCCAACGGTCTTCATGCAGGAACTGCGGCGGATTTGCGATAAGCACGGCATCCTGCTGGTGGTGGATGAAATTCAGAGCGGCATCGGCCGCACCGGCAAGTGGTGGGCGGTGGAGCACACGGGCGTGCATCCGGACATTGTTTGCATGGCGAAGGGCATTGCCTCGGGGATGCCGCTGGGCGTTACTTTGAGCAGGGCCGATGTGATGGATTGGATTCCTGGGTCGCACGCGTCGACTTTCGGCGGGAACCCGGTCTGCATTGCGGCGGCGCTGGCTACGCTTGATGTGATCGAGAAGGAAGGGCTGCTGCGGAACGCGCAGGAAGTCGGCAACCACATGCTGAAGCGCATGGCGGACTGGCCGAAGAAGCACCGGATTGTCGGCGACGTCCGCGGACGCGGTCTGATGATTGGCGTTGAGATCGTGAAAGACCAGGCTACGCGCGAGCATGGCGCCGCCGAGCGCGATCGCATTGTGGAGCAGGCATTCGAACGCGGCGTACTTATGCTGGGCTGCGGTCCGAGCACGATCCGCATTGCTCCGCCGCTGGTGGTGACGAAGGACGAAGCCGACGTGGCCATGGATGCGCTGGAAGAAGCGATCGCCAGCGTGGAAGCTTAGATCGCTCAAACCGAAAAGAAGCGTAGACAGGAAGAGCTTATGGGCGACGCCACGCTGCGGGAACTCGTGTACGGCAAAGGCGCACATGTGGATCCGATGGCTTGCGTCGAGGATATTTCGGCGGAGCTTGCGGCTCGAACCGTGGCGGGCTATCCGCACTCGATCTGGCAGATCGTGGAGCACATGAATTACTGGATGGGGTACGACCTCGGCAAAGTCGCGGGGGAGGATCGTCCCTATCCGGATAAAGCGATCGAAAGCTGGCCCGCGCATGCGAGTGCGAGCGTTGATGGTCGCGAGGCGGAAGCGAAATGGCAGGCGACGATCCGGCGCTTCGAGGATTTGCTGGCCCAACTGGCGCGGCTGGCGGATTCCGATGCGGCGGTGCTGGCGCGAGAAGTTCAGAACGTGGGCTCGCCGCAGGCTCCGCGTAATTCGACGGTGCACGCCATGCTTTATCAAATCACCGCGCATAACAGCTATCACGCCGGGCAGATTGCGTTGCTCCGGCGGCAGTTTGGGGATTGGCCTCCGCGGCGCGGCGGGGATAGCTGGTAGTCTCTCCCTGTCAAAAGAGTGCGGGCGGCGAATTGTACCGGACGCGGGGTGATGGGGATCACATCCCGCGCTGATCCGCGTGGCTAAGGTGAAGATGGAGTGCTCCATGTTCGCGGGACGCCTGACGCACGCGACGCTTCGCGCACTGGACTGGCTGGCGGAGAAAACGCTTACGCCGGAAGAAATGCCGGCGCACCAGCGCACGGGCCGGCGCGGCGAAGAAGATGCTTACTTCTATTTGCGGCAGCGGGGCTATACGATTATTGCCCGCAACTACCGCACTCCGCAGCATCGCGGCGAGTTGGATCTGGTGGGGTGGGAGCGGGACGTGCTGTGTTTTATCGAGGTGAAGACGCGGACCACACGCGACGTCAAGCCCGCCGAGGCGGCGGTGGATCGCGATAAGCAAAAAGAGCTAGCGCTGGTCGCCCGCGATTTTCTGCGGCAGATGCCGTCCACGCGGCAATGGGGTCCTGAGCCCTCACGTCTTTCGCGGGACGTGGTGGAGTGGCGGTTCGACGTGCTCGCCGTATACTATGACGGCGGCCGTGGGCGGCCATCATTCGAGTTATTTCAAAATGCATTTCCCGTATCGTACAATCGGAGATTCGGGGAATCTTATTGAAAGGATTTAATACGTGCCTGAATTAAGAAAAGACCCCATCGTGGGCCGGTGGGTGATTATTTCGACGGATCGGGCCAAACGGCCGACCGATTTTTTGCGCGAAGCGGTGAAGATCAAGGGCGGATTCTGCCCGTTTTGCTATGGCAATGAAGGCAAGACGCCGCCGGAGATACTGGCGTATCGCCCCGGCGGCAACGGCAACGCGCCGCAGAAGGACAGTCCGGGATGGACGGTGCGCGTGGTGCCGAACAAGTTCCCGGCGCTCGGCATCGAAGGCAGCCTGAACAAGCAGGCCGAGGGCATGTTCGACAAGATGAATGGCATCGGCGCCCACGAAGTGGTGATCGAAACGCCCGACCACAATGCCAGCCTGGCGTCGCTTTCCCCGAAAAAGATTGAAGATGTGCTTTGGGCGTTTCGGGATCGCATTCTCGATCTGAAGAAAGACCGGCGCTTCAAGTACATTCTGCTGTTCAAGAACCATGGCGAAGCGGCTGGGGCCTCGCTCGAACACTCGCACTCGCAGTTGATCGCGCTGCCGATTGTGCCGATTTACGTGGTTGAGGAACTGGATGGAGCCAAGCAGTATTACATGTACAAAGAGCGCTGTGTGTTCTGCGACGCGATCCGGCAGGAGATTGAGAACGGCACGCGCGTGGTGGCGGAGAACGAAGACTTCCTGACCCTCGCGCCTTATGCTCCGCGGTTTCCGTTTGAGACCTGGATTCTGCCCAAGACGCACGAATCTTCGTTCGAGAACTCGTCGTCGCACATGTTCGAGAATCTGGCGAAAGCGCTCAAGTTGCTGCTGATGAAGGCCGACCGGGTGCTGGATAATCCGCCGTATAACCTGGTGATTCACACGACGCCGGCACAGGATCCTTCGAACGAGTATTACCACTGGCACATTGAATTCATGCCGAAGCTGACCAAGACGGCGGGATTCGAGTGGGGCACGGGATTCTATATCAATCCCACACCTCCCGAGGAAGCGGCTAAGTTTCTGCGCGAGGCTAGCGTGGAGGATGGGGCACAAGCGGTGCCGACGCGGTAGAGGAGTCAAATGGCCCTGCATGCGAGGGCGATGCTTGCCTTCTTCGTTGCGCTTGGTGTTTTCTCGCTCGTAGCGATGGTTCGTTCGTTCTACCGGCCGCTTGACCCAACGCCTGAGAAAATGGCATCGATTAGGAAGAGCCTGGCGTTGAATTCCTGGGTCCTACTCGCCGCTGCCGCAGTAGCGATCAATGCAATCGCATCCGAGCAGTACTATCTCCTCTGGGCCGCGGCCCTTTTGTTTACGTTTGTTCTTCCAGTCATTGTGCATTACATCAGATTGAGGAAGGCCCTACGGACCCATCCCCATTAGTCTTGCACCGGATGATCTATCCCTGGGTGCGGTCGAGAACTTCGGCGTGCCAGGCCATCTGGATTGCTTCCAGCTTGGCTTCGTTTGACTTTGCGGGATCGTCCTTGAAGCCGGGGAGTGCGATCACATACTTGTGCAGGTCGGTGAAACGGACCGCCAGGGGATCGAGTTCGGGATGATTTTCAGAGAGCAGAATTCCGATGTCTTCGGGATCGCTCCAGGTTAGTTCTTTTGGCATGGCAAAAACTCCGCTTTTCGTCGTTCGCTATTCGTCCTTCGCTATTCGCTAATCGCTTGGTCAACTTCACTTTCGGTCAACCGCCGAACTGCGCCAAAGCGAACGACCGATAGCGAACAGCGGGTTCTTAATGCTCTTCCGAAACGTAGTTACGGTTCCAGGCCGGGATTTCCACGACTACTTTACCGGGCTTGGTGATGGTGGCCTGGCATCCGAGGCGTGAGTTTAGCTGAAGATCGGCGGCCATGTCGAGTTTGTCGGCTTCGTCGTCGTCCATCGCGGAGATCAGGTCGGCGCCTTCCTTGACCCAGATGTGGCAGGTGGTGCAGGCACAGTTTCCGCCGCAGGCGTGATCGAGGTGGATGCCGAAGTTCAGCGCCACGTCGAGCAGCGACTCTTCTTTGCCGTGGTCCTGGTAGGGCAGCTTGCCGTGTTCGAAGGTTACCGTCTTGCCTTCGGGCAGGAAAGTGACTTCGACCGTGTTTTCGGTATTTTCGGGAGCGTCCATGGTGGTGGCTCCGGTGCTGTGTGTTTTTTCTTCTGACATGTGTTAACCCCAGGTTTCAATGTTTCAAGGTTTCAGAGTTTCAAGGTTGTTGCTTGCGTCGGTTTCACTTTGAAACCTTGAAACTTTGCAACCTTGAAACCTGTTCATTTAAATTCCGCTTTGGCCATGGGATGGCCGGCTTGCTGGCCTTCCTCGATTCCGGTGTCATCCATGGCTTTGCCCTTGAGCGCGGTGGAGACGGCTGTATCCATCATTAATTCCGCCAGGCGCATGGTGGCCTGGTTGAGCGCGTCGATGGCTTCACGGATGGCGTGATGGTCGTCTCCATCTTTGGCTGTTAGCAGAGCGGTCTCGAGCGTTTCGGCTCGGCGGCGTTCCTCGGCGGTGAGTTCTTGCCAGGCCGGACTTTGTTTTCCTTTGGCGAGCGCGGTCAGGATGGTCTCGGCTTCGCGCCGCGCTTCGATGACCTGCCGCTGGCGGAAATCTTCTTCGGCGTAGTCGAAGGATTCGAGCAGCATGTTCTCGACTTGCTCGTCGGTGAGTCCGTAGCTGGGCTGGACGTCGATTTCGGCTTCTTTGCCGCTGCGCTGCTCGCGCGCCGAGACGCGCAGGATGCCGTTGGCGTCGATGAGGAATTTCACTTCAATGCGCGGCAGGCCCGCGGGCATGGGAGGAACTCCCTTGAGATCGAAGCGCGCCAGGGAACGGCAATCGCGCGCCAGTTCGCGTTCGCCTTGCAGGACGTGGATTGCGATGTTGGTTTGTCCATCGACTTGCGTGGTGTAGTACTGCGTGGCCGACGCGGGCACCGTGGAGTTGCGCAGGATGATTTTGTCGGTGACGCCGCCCGCTACTTCGATTCCGAGAGAGAGCGGGGTTACGTCGAGCAGCAACATTTCTTTGGTGATGTCGGAACCGCCGCCTAGAATTGTGGCCTGCACGGCTGCGCCTAACGCTACTACTTCGTCGGGATTTAAATCGGTGTGCGGCTTGCGGCCGAAGAGATCCTGCACCAGGCGGCGTACTTTGGGGATGCGGGTTGAACCTCCGACCAGCACTACTTCGTCGATCTGCTCGGGCTTGAGGCCGGCGTCTTTGAGCGCCTGCTTGCAGGGGCCTACGGTGCGGTCGATGATGGGCTGGATCATCTGCTCGAAAATTTCCAGCGAAATCTCGCGCTGATATTTTTTGCCGCCGGGCAAATCGACATCGAGCTTTGCCGTGGGCTGCGACGAAAGGGCGATCTTGGCTTCGATCACGGCTTTGCGGATGCGGGCTATGGCTTCACCGTTGCGGCGCAGGTCGAGTCGCAGATCGAGTCCCAGGTCGCCGCGGATGTCGTCGAGGGCGATTGCGATCAGCAGGTTGTCGATGTCGTCTCCGCCTAGATGCGTGTCGCCGTTGGTTGAAATCACTTCGAAGATTCCGTCGTGCAGCTTGAGAATGGAAATATCGAAGGTGCCGCCGCCTAGATCGTAGACGGCGACTATGCCGTTCTTCTTTTTGTCGAGACCATAGGCTAGCGATGCGGCTGTGGGTTCGTTGACCAGGCGCAGGACGTTCAGGCCGGCGATGCGTCCGGCATCTTTTGTGGCCTGGCGCTGCGCGTCGTTGAAGTAGGCGGGGACGGTGATGACGGCCTGGGTGACGGGGGCTCCGAAGAAGCGCTCGGCGTTGCGCTTGAGCTGGCGCAGCACCAGGGCGGAAATTTCCGGCGGAGTGTAGGTGCGATCGCCGATCCTGATGCGCAGGACTTCGCCGGGCTGAAGGTCATCCGCTAATTGGAAGGGGAAGAGCTTGAGTTCGTCCCGCACATCTTCGAGGCCGCGACCCATCAGGCGTTTGACGGAATAGACGGCGCGCTCGGGCGTTTCGATCAGGTAGCGGCGGGCGGCGTTGCCGACTATGACTTGATTGTTTTCATCGAGCGCCACTACCGAGGGAACCAGGTTCAGGCCGTCTTTTCCGGGGATGACGACGGGGGAGTCTCCCTGCATGTAGGCCACGAGCGAGTTCGTGGTGCCGAGATCGATTCCTACTATGTAGTCAGTGGGCATTTTGTAATTTTGTAATCGGGTAATTTGGTAATTCGAAAGCAATCGCTTCAGCGGGTTGTAAATTACAAAATTACCCGATTACCAAATTACAAAATCCTATTCCATCGCTTCATTCACGTCCCGCACCAGGTTGCGGACGTAGTTTCTGCGGTTCAGCACGTCCAGCATCCGGTCGAGGATTTTCTCGCGCTCGGATTCGGTTCCGTTGTTGGCGGATTCCATATCCACAAGCTTGTCCCAGTGGTCCCACTCGGTCTTGAGTTCGTGGAACAGGGCGTCGTATTTTTCTTCCAGCGAAAGCTTGGCCTTGCCGATTTCTTCGAGCAACGCGGGATCGTCTTCGCCCAGCTTTTTCTGGGCGCGCAGTTCTTCCAGATGCAGGTTGAGTTCGAAGACTTCCTCCAGGAGATCGGGAGGGACGACCTGCTTCTTCAATTCCCCGGTGGCGCGGGCTTTTTCGGTGGCTTGTTTCGATTGCTCTTCCAACTCGATGCCTTCGAGGCGCAAGAGATACTCGGTGCGCTTGATGGGATCTTTCAGGGTGCGATAGGCGTCGTTGAGCATGGAGCTTTGTTCGAGACTCCAAGCGCGCTCTTCGCTGTCAGACTGTCCGAATACGTCGGGATGGAGATGGCGGCTCAGGTCGTAGAACTCTTTTTCCAGCTCGGCCGTGTCGAGGTCGAGCTTGCGCGGGAATCCGAAGAAGGTGAAATAGTCGACCGGGACCGGCGGCTGCACCTTGCCGCATGAGGCGCAGAAATGCACGGCGCGCATGGTGCCGCACGACCAGCAGCGCGGCGTGGCCTCGCTGGGGGATTGTCCGGGGATGATGATCGACGATTTGGATTCAGTCATTTTGTAATTTGGTAATCGGGTAATTTGGCAATTTGACGGCAACCGGTTTCCGCGGATTGTTAAAATTACGAAATTACCCGATTACCAAATTACAAAATCATCCGGCTACGAGAACGAACTGCCGCAGCCGCAGGATTTGGTCGAGTTCGGGTTCACGAACACGAAGCCTTGCTGCATGAGGGTTTCCTGGTAATCGAGAGTCATCCCGTGCAGATAGATGAAGGACTTCGGGTCGACAAAAACGCGGACGTCACCGAACTGGAACACGCGGTCGCGCTCGCGCGGCTGCGTATCGAACCTAATGTTATAGGTCAGGCCGGAGCATCCGCCGCCTTGCACGCCTAAACGCAGGCCGCCTTGCTCGGGTGAAACGTTTTCTTTCACCATGGCCAGGCGGATCTTCTTGAGCGCGTTCTCGGTCACCTGGATGCCTTTGGCCGGAGCCGCGGGTGCAGAGCTGGTTACGCTTTGATCTTTAGCGCTTTGATCGTTAACGGCTTGATCTTTGACAGCTTGATCCATGATTTCCCGAACTAGTTCGGCCCTCAGGGGCTAAAGCCCGTACCTGTTCGATTTTGAGCGGCACGGCTAAAGCCGTGCCCTTCCCAAAAACTGTCCAGGCATTAGTCTACTGCGCGGCCCGCACTTCTGCGGGCCTTGTGGTTTCCTGCTTCTTCTTCCAGTCGCCGATGGCGGCGCGGATGGCGTCCTCGGCCAGCACGGAGCAGTGGATTTTCACTGGCGGCAGGGCGAGTTCCTTCACGATCTCGGTGTTCTTGATCTCGAGCGCCTGGTCGATGGTCTTGCCCTTGACCCACTCGGTGGCTAGCGACGACGATGCGATCGCCGAGCCGCAGCCGAAGGTCTTGAACTTGGCATCTTCGATGACGTTGGTTTGCGGGTTGACCTTGATTTGCAGCTTCATGACGTCGCCGCACTCGGGCGCGCCCACCAGGCCGGTGCCCACATCGGCATCCTTCTTATCCATGGAGCCGACGTTGCGTGGATGGTTGTAGTGGTCGATTACTTTCTCGCTGTACGACATCTTTCACCCCTTAGGTTTCAAAGTTCTCAAGAACCAGGTTCCAAAGTTTCAATGTTTCAAGGTTTCAATGACTACCCCACCGAGTCGTCAGTGTTGCAAGTTTCGTGGTTCCTAACTTTGAAACCCTGCAACCCTGAAACCTTGCTTCTAATGCGCTTCCGCGGCCCATTTCACACTCTTCAGGTCCACGCCTTCTTTCGCCATTTCGTAGAGGGGCGAGAGTTCGCGCAGACGCGCTACGGTTTCGACCACGCGGTCGGCTACGTAATCGATTTCGGCCTCGGTGTTGAAGCGTCCGATGCCGAAACGGATCGAGCTGTGCGCCAGATCGTCTCCCGTGCCTAGAGCTTTTAGTACATAAGATGGCTCTAGCGTCGCCGAGGTGCAGGCCGATCCGCTCGAAACCGCGATATCGTTGATGCCCATCAGCAGCGACTCGCCTTCGACGTAGGCAAAGCTGATGTTCAGATTGCCGGGCAAGCGATGATCCATGGAGCCATTGATGTAGACCTCATCGAGGCGGCTCATGATGCTGTCTTTGAGGCGATTGCGCAGGCCCGCGATTTTGCAGGATTCCTGCTGCATTTCTTCGTGCGCAATCGCGCAGGCCTTGCCCAGGCCGGCGATGCCGGGGACGTTGAGGGTTCCGGACCTCATGCCGCGCTCGTGGCCGCCACCGTCGATCTGCGCCACCAGTTGCACGCGCGGATTCTTGCGGCGCACATAGAGAGCGCCAGCGCCTTTGGGGCCGTAGAGCTTGTGTCCGGTGATGGACGCGACGTCGATGTTCATCTTGTTGACGTCGATTGGAACCTTGCCAATGGCCTGCACTGCGTCGGAATGGAAGACGACGCCGCGTTCGCGACACATTTTGCCGATTTCCGCGACCGGCTGCAGGACGCCGATTTCGTTGTTGGCGGCCATGATGGTGACGAGGATGGTTTTGTCGTCCATGGCGCGCTTCAGGTCGTCGAGATCGATCAGCCCATCCTTTTGCACCGGCAGATAGGTCACGCGGTAGCCGAGTTTCTCGAGATGCTTGCAGGTGTCGAGCACGGCCTTGTGTTCCGTGGTCGCCGTGATGATGTGGTTGCCCTTCTCGCGGTACATTTCCGCAACGCCCTTGATGGCGAGGTTGTCGCTCTCGGTGGCTCCGGAGGTGAAGATGATCTCTTTCGCGGTCGCGCCGATGAGTTTGGCGATCCGTTCACGTGACAACTCCACCGCTTCTTCCGCGGCCCAGCCGAAGGGGTGATTGCGGCTGGCGGCGTTGCCGAACTTCTCCATGAAGTAAGGCAGCATTTCCTCGAGAACGCGCGGATCCATGGGCGTGGTCGCGTGGTTATCCATGTAAATGGGCAGCTTGATGCCAGTGGGAGCCTGGTGTGGTTCGGTGTGTCCGTGGTTGCCGTTCGTGCTCATGATTGCCGTTCTCCTTAAAAATGCTGTTGCTACGAAATCGTGACCAACTCTGCCGGTTTCCGGGTCGCGGGCTTCTCTACTTCGAGAACTTCCGGCTCATCTTTCATCTGCGAAATTTTGATGTTCTTCAGGACCTGCTCGATGCTTTCGTTGACCTTGCGGAGCGGCTCGCGGATGGTGCAGCGATCGCTCTGACCACATTCGCCGCGAACCGTGACGCACGACGTAATGAACAGCGGGCCGTCGATGGCCTTGATCACTTCGAAGGCGGAAATCATTCTGGGGTCGCGGGTCAGCGTGTATCCACCGTTGATGCCGTGCTGCGATCGGATCAATCCGACCTTGGCCAGGCGCTGGAGAATCTTGGCCAGCGCTTCCTGCGGGATGCCGTAGGCCTCGGCCACATCCTTGGCGCTGCAGGCGCCGCGGTCGGCGTGTTCGGCCAGATGCTTCATGGCCATGAGGCCGTAGTCCGCTTTTTTGGTCAGCTTGAGCATCGTTCGAAGACCGGCACGAATGCCGACCTATAGAGTCGGATAAAAATCCGACTGATTCGGTCGCAATTCGATTCTAACCCCAGGTTGTGGTATCGCGCAAGGCATGTCAGGTATCGGCCGGATTTCGCAACCGAACGGTAACTTTTGGCAGGTAAACGGCTTAGGCGGTCGGATAGGGATGGCAAGCAGGGCTACGTTTTTTCCTGGACGGTGGCTCGGGAAGAACGGGCTTCGCATCTTGCATGATCTCGTCGAGGAGAAGCTGACCTCAGGCGCTGAAGCGCGACACATTTTCAGCGACTTACGCCACGACTAAAGTCGTGCCCTTCCCCTGTCGTTGACGGAGTCAGTTTTTCGGCAGGCTCCTAAAAGTGTAGTGTCCTGGAAATAAGCGGCATATTGAAACGTCCCGATCAAGAGTGAACGCCGTTGAAAACACAAGGTCCCTGCACTCCGCTTCGCTCCGGTCGTGATGACAGACTTATTTAGCGTCGCGAATCGGGTATCCCTACTGCGCCACTCCTCCGGCTGGGCACTGATACAATGCTGGCTGCAAACTGTCGTGGGAAACGGGAAAGAAGAGGATTGAGGATGGAGATTACGGTTCGCCGGCGTTCGGATGTGCAGATTATCCAGCTTCGCGGAGCGGTGCGACTGGGGCAGGCGGTGGATACGTTCCGCCGAGCCGTGGACGACGCTTTCGCGGCCGGAGACTTCCGCTTGATTCTGAACTGCGCCGAGGTTCCGATGATCGATTCCAGCGGAATCGGAGTGATGGTGAAGTCGCTGAGTTCGGCGAAGCAGCGCGGCGGGGATGTCCGGCTGGTGAATCCTTCCAAATTCGTGACCCAGACGCTGCGGCTGATCGGTGTGTTGAACCTATTCACCACCTTTGAAGACGAGGACCAGGCGGTCGCTTCGTACAGCGCGTAGGCTAAAAATTTGCTGAAAAAGTGCTTTCTCGGCGCAGCATTCTCCCCAGCGGCTGGAAGCCGCTATTGATTATTCAGCGTTTACGGCACGAGTGGAACTCGTGCCCTTCCCGTTCGTGCAGGAATCCAGAGTTTCTGTAAAGCTGTGCACTTTCAAAACCATTGATGAGACAGTTCTAATTGCGGGTGGACGCCCGGCGTTTGAGACCTTGCAGCACCAGGGCGCAAAGGTCGTCGGCGAAGTTTTCGTCGAGCTTGTCGTGGCGGATGAGGAAGCGCATGTAGATGGGGCCGTAGAGGGAATCGAGGATTAGGTCGAGATCGCTATTGGCGGGGAGTTCTCCACGGTCGATGCCGCGTTGCAGGGTTTGATAGGCCTGTCTGCGGCGGGGCCAGAGAAATCTCTCGCGGAAGGCCTCGATGAGCTCGGGATCGGATTGGCCTCCGGCAAGGAGAGCGGCTACGATCTTGCCGCGGTGGGAGCGGAAAACGCGGATTAACCGCCGCATCTGGAGGCTCATGTCCTTTTCTACGGAGCCGGTGTCGGGGAATTGAAGCTCTTCGTTGGCGCTGGCCAGGAAAGCGTCGGCGACCAGGGCGGCCTTGGTGGGCCACCAACGGTAGACAGTTGTTTTGCCAACGTTGGCGTCGGCGGCGATGGCCTCGATGCTGAGTTCGGGGAATCCACCATCCTGTTTGAGCAGTTTTAAAGTGCTACGCAGGATCGACAGGCGCGACTCCTCGCTGCGCGGGCGGCCGGGTGCACGCTTGCCGTGGGTGCCGTTACTGCCGTTGCTTCCGTTTCGGGTCATGTCCCTCCGAGCAGGATTTTGAGCCATGGCTGAAGTCTAATATAATTTAAATCCGAAACGTAGTGTTTTGAATCTTATTTGAAAGTTCGAAAGGGTAGAGCGGTTTGCGCGTCTACCCTGAGCGCAATTGAAGGTATCAGAGATAAGTGGGAATTGCCGCCGAAAAGAAGCAGGTCCTTCGCTCCGCTCGGGATGACAATTCTGGGTGGTGAAAACAAACTGAGATACCACGACGTTTCGTCCTTCTTATGTGGATAGTCGCATTAGCGCTTCGCCGTCCTTATACGTTTGTGGTGATGGCCCTGCTCATCATCATTCTGACGCCGGTCACCATTCTGCGCACCCCGGTCGATATTTTTCCTGAGATCAATATTCCCGTGGTGAGCGTGGTGTGGGCGTACGACGGGCTTTCGCCGCAGGAGATGGCGGACCGGATCGTGACCAACTCCGAGCGCGGATTCACGGTCACGGTCAACGACATCGAGCACCAGGAGTCGCAGTCGCTTTATGGGAAGGCCGTGATCAAGATTTTCTTCCGGCCTTCGGTGAACATCTCGATGGCGGTGACGCAGGTGACGGCGATGTGCCAGACGGTGCTGCGCGGGTTGCCTCCGGGCACGACGCCGCCGCTGGTGATTACGTACACGGCGTCCTCCACGCCGGTGGTGCAACTGGGGTTGAGCAGCAAGACGCTTCCGGAACAGCAGTTATTCGATCTGGGGCAGAATTTTCTGCGCACGCAGTTGACCACGGTGCAGGGCGCGGGCACTCCGTATCCTTACGGTGGCAAGCCGAGGCAGATACAGGTGGACCTGGATTCCGCCAAGCTGCAGGCCTATGGATTGTCGCCCGCCGACATTGTGAATGCGGTGTCGGTGCAAAACCTGATTCTGCCGACGGGCACGGCCAAGCTTGGTCCGACAGAGTACACGGTGGAGATGAACGGGTCTCCGCAGACGGTTGCCGAGTTGAACGACCTGCCGGTAAAGACCTCGGGGTCGACCACGCTTTACCTGCGAGATGTGGCGCATGTGCGCGACGGGTTTGCGGTGCAGACCAACATCGTGCGCCAGGACGGCGCGCGCGGCGTGCTGATGGCGATTTACAAGCTGGGTGGATCTTCCACGCTGACCGTCGTGAACGGAATCAAGGCGATAGTGCCGCTGGCGGCGCAATCGCTGCCTCGCGATCTCAATATCAAGGCTCTGTTCGATCAGTCGCTCTTCGTGCGGGCGTCGATCAACGGAGTGTTGCACGAAGGGCTGACGGCGGCGTGCCTGACGGCGGTCATGATCCTGATCTTTTTGGGCGACTGGCGTCCGACGATCATTATCGCGATTTCGATTCCGCTTTCGATCTTTGTGTCGGTGATTTTGCTGAGCGCGCTGGGGCAGACGATCAACATCATGACGCTGGGCGGGCTGGCGCTGGCGGTGGGCATTCTGGTGGACGATGCGACGGTGGAAATCGAAAACATCGAGCGCAACCTGGCCATGGGCAAGGAGATGAAGCAGGCCATCCTGGACGGCGCGCAACAGGTTGCCGTGCCGGCATTCGTTTCGACGCTGTGCATCTGCATCGTGTTTGTGCCGATGTTCTTTCTGGCGGGAGTGGCGAAGTATCTTTTTGTTCCGCTGGCGGAGGCGGTTTCGTTTGCCATGCTGGCGTCGTATCTGCTGTCGCGGACGCTGATTCCGACGATGGTGATGTTCATCATGCGGGGGCACGAGCACCGGGCGCTCGAACCAACGAATGTCCTTGCGAAATTTCAGCGCCGATTCGAACGCTGGTTTGAGCGGGTGCGCGGCGGGTACCAGCAATTGCTGGAGGTCACACTCGAACATCGGAAATTATTTGCCGTCTGTTTTGCGGCGTTTTGTTTCCTGTCGCTGGGGCTGGTGTTTTTTCTGGGGCAGGACTTCTTTCCGCAGGTGGACGCTGGATTGATTCGTTTGCACGTCCGGGCCCGGGCCGGGCTGCGCGTGGAAGAGACGGCAAAGCTGTGCGATCAAGTAGAGGAGGCGCTGCGCGACGAGATTCCGAAGGAAGAGTTGGAGACGATGCTGGATAATATCGGCCTTCCGTACTCGGGCTTGAATCTTTCCTACAGCAGTTCAGGGGTGATTGGGACGAGCGACGCGGAGATTCTGATTTCGTTGAATCCGGAACATCATCATCCGACGGCGCAGTATGTGCGGAAATTGCGGCGCGAACTGCCGGCGCGTTTTCCGGGAGTGGAATTCTTTTTTCAGCCCGCCGATATCGTCTCGCAGATTCTCAATTTTGGATTGCCGGCGCCGGTCGACATCCAGGTGGTGGGCGCGGATATGAAAGGGAACTACGCGATCGCGCAGAAGATCGCAAACCGGCTGCGATCAATTCCCGGCACGGCCGACGTGCACGTGCAACAGATGTTGAGCCTGCCCACTCTCCATCTGGAAATGGACCGCACGCGCATCAATCAGGTTGGACTGACGGCGCAAAATGTGGCGCAGAGCGTGCTGATCAGCTTGAGTGGAAGCTTCCAGACGGCGCCAAATTTCTGGCTGAATCCCAAGAACGGTGTGACTTATAGCGTGGCGGTTCAGACGCCCCAGTATCAGGAGACTTCGCTATCGGATTTGATGAACACGCCGGTGACGAGCGGGGGCATGCAGGCTCCGCAAGTGCTGGGCAATCTGGTGCAACTCACGCCGGTGACGCGGGCCGCGGTGGTGAACCATTACAACGTGCAGCCGGTGATCGATGTGTATTCGAGTACGCAGGGGCGCGATCTGGGTGGTGTGGCGAAAGACATCATGAAGGCGCTTAAGCCCTTCCAGGATCATCTGCCGCGTGGAACGCAGATCGTGGTGCGGGGGCAGATTGAGACCATGCAGTCCTCATTTGTGGGGCTGGGCTTTGGGCTGCTGGGCGCGATTGTGCTGATTTATCTGCTGATCGTGGTCAATTTTCAGTCGTGGCTGGATCCTTTTATCATCATTACAGCGCTGCCGGGGGCGCTGGCGGGAATCTGCTGGTTCCTGCTGATTACGCGCACCACGCTGAGTGTGCCGTCGCTGACGGGCGCGGTCATGTGCATGGGCGTGGCGACCGCGAACTCCATTTTGCTGGTTTCATTTTCGCGCGACCGCATGGACGCGGGAGTGCCCGCGCTGCAAGCAGCGCTCGAAGCGGGTTACACGCGCATGCGTCCTGTGATCATGACGGCGCTGGCGATGATTATCGGCATGGTGCCGATGGCGTTGGGCTTCGGCGAAGGCGGGGAACAGAACGCGCCGCTGGGCCGGGCCGTGATTGGCGGTCTGCTCTTCGCCACGATCGCCACATTATTTTTCGTGCCGAGTGTGTTTACGATGATTCATGGCCGGCGCCAGGAGCGGCTGGAGTCTGGGCGAAGATAGCGATTCAAGATAAAGATGAAAGACAGAGAAAAAGCTGGAAATTGCTGGAGACCGTCATTATGTCAGTCCAAGAACAGCCGGTAACGACACAGGCGAACGTGACGCAGGCGAATCATGATCCGGGACGCACTCCGGCGAGCCGGGGGAAGATTCTGATTGGGGCGGTGCTGCTCGTCCTGATCACGGCGGGCGCGGTTACGTTTTTGAACAAGAGCGCGGAATCGAACGCACTGGCGAAGGAAACCGACGCGATTGCGATTCCGACGGTGGCCGTAGTGCAGCCGAAAACCGAGCCCGGCAACGACGAACTGGTGCTGCCCGGGAATTTGCAGGCTTTTATCGAATCGCCCATTTTTGCCCGCACCAACGGTTATCTGCTGCGCTGGTACAAGGACATTGGCAGCAAGGTGGAAAAAGGCGAGCTGCTGGCGGCGATAGACACTCCGGAAGTGGACCAGGAATTGTCGCAGGCCAAGGCGAGCCGCGAGCAGATCAAGGCGGCGCTGGCGTTGGCGAAGATCTCAGCCGACCGGTGGGAGAATCTGCGCAAGACGGATTCGGTTTCACAGCAGGAAGCCGATCAGCAGACCAGCGGCTATCAGCAGGCGCTGGCCAACCTGGCGGCGGCGGACGCGAATGTGCGGCGGCTGGAAGAGCTGGAATCTTTCAAGAATGTATACGCGCCTTTTTCTGGCGTGCTGACACGACGCAATGTTGATCCGGGCGCGCTTATTAATTCGGGAGCGCAGGCGGTCGGCAAAGAGCTGTTCGATATCGCGAGAGTCGATCCGCTGCGGGTTTATGTCAGCGTTCCGCAGGCGTATGCGCCGAACATGAAACCGGGGATGAAGGCGAGCGTAACGCTGCAGGAATTTCCGGGACAGAAGTTTTTGGGTACGATTGCTCGCACCGCGGACGCCATCGATCCGGCGACGCGCACGCTGAATACGGAAGTGGATGTGCCTAATAAGGATGGCAAGCTGCTGCCGGGTTCTTTCGGGCAAGTGCATTTTGCGACGGGGACTTCGGTGCCGCGGATTACGATTCCGGTGAACGCCATGCTGTTTCGCGCCGAGGGGGCGCAGGTGGCGGTGGTCGACAAGGACAGCACGGTGCATTTGCGTCCGATCAGCATTGGGCGCGACTTCGGGGCGACGCTGGAAGTTCTGGGTGGGCTCGACGTGAGCGATCAGATTGTGATCAATCCCTCGGATTCGCTGGAGGATGGGCAGAAGGTGCACGTGGCCAAGCCGGATGGGCACTCGTGATGCGAATGCACTGACCAGAACCTTTACCACGGAGACACGGAGTCACGGAGAAAAGCTAGTTCATGGTTTCTTTTTTTATAGAGCACCTACGCCCCGCCAACGAGCCGTCAAGAAGGCCCTCCTCCGTGTCTCCGTGTCTCCGTGGTGGGTTTTGCGCCATCGTGTTGATCGTGGCTTGCACGCTGGGGTGCACGGTGGGGCCGGGGTATCAGCGTCCCACGGCGCAGGTCCCGGACAACTGGAAGGGCGAAGGGCCTTGGGAGAAGGCGGCGCCTAAGGACTCGATTCCCAAGGGCGCGTGGTGGGGGGTGTTTCACGATGCGGAGCTCGACCGGCTGGAGCAGGAACTGCTCCAGGCAAACCAGTCGCTGACGGCGGCCCAGGATCGTCTCTCGCGGGCGCGGGCGCAGGCGCGGATTGCATCGGCGGCGTATTTTCCGACGCTTAGCACCGATCCCAGCGGGCAGCGCGAGCGGTTTTCGGGCAACCGTCCGCTGGAGGGGGCCAGGCCTCCGCTTAAGCCCGACACGGAGAATGTGTTCACGGTTCCGTTTTCCGTCAGCTACGAGCTGGATTTGTTCGGACGGGTGCGGCGCGGTCTCGAGGCGGCCAACGCTTCGCTGCAGGCGAGTGCAGCCGACCTGGAGAATGTGCGGCTGGTGCTGACCGCCGAACTGGCCGCCGACTATTTCAACCTGCGCGAGCTCGACCGTGAAGCGGGAGTGGTGCGGCAGTCGGTGGAAATACAGCAAAAAGGATTGGACCTGGTCAACCGCCGTCACGATGGCGGAGTCTCGTCTGGGCTGGAAGTGGCGCAGCAGGCGGCATTGCTCGATTCGACCGCGACGCAGCTACAGCTTGTGTTGCAACAGCGCGCGCAATATGAACACGCCATCGCGGTGCTGACGGGGAAGTCCGCGTCGGCTTTCAGCGTGGCCGAGGCTCCGTTTGACGTTACGCCGCCGGCGATTCCTACCGGACTGCCCTCAGAGATTCTGGAGCGGCGGCCTGACGTTGCGACCAGCGAGCGGCAGATGGCGTTTGAAAATGCGCAAGTCGGGTTAGCGATGGCTGCGTTTTATCCGCACATTACGCTGAGCGGTGGCGGCGGATATGAAAGTCGCGACATTGCCACGCTGGTGAACGCTCCCAGTGCGATTTGGTCGCTGGGTGGAGACCTGCTGCAACCGATTTTCAATGGCGGACGCAATCGCGCCAACCTGGCAGCCAGCCGCGCGGCTTATGACGAATCAACCGCCAACTATCGCGAGGCGGTGCTGGAGGCGTTTCAGCAGGTGGAGGACGGGCTTTCTGGCCTGGCGCTGCTGAACCAGGCGGCGAAAACGCAGCAGGCGGCGGTCGCCGATTCGCGCCGCGCGCTCGACATCGCCAACGACCGTTACGTCGGCGGGGTCACAACGTATCTCGATGTGATTACCGCGCAATCCACGCTGCTGAACAACGAGCGCCTAGCGACACAACTGCTGGGGCAGCAGATGACCACATCCGTTTACCTGGTGAAGGCCCTGGGCGGCGGGTGGGATGCTTCCGAGATGCAACGCGAACAAGTGAAGCCGGCGCTGGTGCAGGCCGTGCAACAGTAGGTTGTTCGCGGGGGCACTTTCCGTGCAGACCCCGCTTTTTTGAGAGGCCGCCCGCACAAACAACTGCCTGTCATCCCTTGCTTCGCGCAGGATGAAAACACTGAAAAGGGGCTCCGGCTTGCTTCTTATCTTTGCCCGGCCTATGCGGTGGCGTGGCGCGCCAATTTGTTATAACGCGCGCGGATCTCGTGTTCCGCCATCAGCCAATCCTGATTCTGGTCGCCACTGTCGCTGCCCGCGGTTGCGCTGCGCTGCTGGTAGAGCTCGTAGGCGCGGCGGCGAATTTCTTCTTCAAGATTCGATGGAGCGAGACTGCTTGGAACCAAGTTGACCGATTTCCCATTGGTGGGAACTTGCGGAACGACTGCTTTGACCACTTCCTTGTTAATTTCGGGCGCGACCTGCACGGCGGCAGGCTGAGTCGAAACTGCGGTTTTCTTGCTGCGAGTGGTAGTAGGACTTCCGTTTGTTTTGCGAGCCATGTAGTACTCCTTACAGATACCTAAGTCCAAGAATGACGTTACGTAATGGATGAGCGACATGCGTTGCTCCGATAGCCGCTATCCGACTATAACGAGAGTAGCTTTTACTATAGCGCGAACGTCTGTGGAATAGTGCCGATCGGCATCGAAAAAATGGTTTTCGCGTATAAGAAAAGTTACTGCTTTGAACCGTACCAAGTCCGGCGGAAAGCGGTGAAGGTACTCTGGTAACTTGTCGAAAACTCGCTGGTACCCGCACGATGGATGGGTAGGATTTCAAGACACACTTATGTCATCGACCAGCAATCATAGTTCTGGAGTGAAGACGGCCAAGGCCAGCATCTGCGACTTGGAGCACATGCTCACGGAATCCGCGAGCGCGGATCGAGCCTGTCTGAAACTGGCGCAGATATTGAACGTGCGCCGCAGTGAAGTAGCGTTGCTCCGGCTGGAGAAAGGCAGTTTGCGATTTGTCTTTCCGGCCGAACTGCGCTCCGCGGGCGTGTTGCCTTTGACGGGGTCGGCGGTAGCGGCGCGGACGGCGTCGACTCGTTCTCCACTGCTTTCGAATACTTTCATGCGCGTGAAGCATGTCAGCCTGTTTGAAGCGGTCAAGCTCGGAGCTGTTGCCGACGAAGACGAACACAGCCACGAGCAACTGCCGATTCAGAAAATCATGTCGGTGCCGGTGGCGCACTCCGGGGGAGACGTGCTGGGGGTGGTGCAGATTTCGCGCAAAGGGCTGGACGCTTCGGTCGCGGGCGCGGACTTTACCGGCGAAGATCTGAAGCAACTGGAACAAGCCGCGGAAATTCTCGCCCGCATGCCGTTCATGCAGGAAGGCGCGCCGATTTAGCGCCGTTTTTTCATACCGCCTGTCCGGCGCAGAATCCGGAGGCCCAGGCCCACTGGAAGTTGAAGCCTCCGAGTTGGCCGGTGACGTCGACCACTTCTCCGATGAAAAAAAGGCCGGGAACTTTCTTTGACTCCATAGTCTTGGCGGAGAGTTCGCTGGTATCGATTCCGCCGGCGGTGACTTCCGCTTTGCCGTAACCTTCGGTTCCCTTCGGTTTGATTTCCCACGCATGTAATTGACGCTCGGCTTCGGCTAAAGCGCGGTCGGAGTTGCCCTCCAGAGGATAGGTTTCCAGCCAGCGATCGGCGAAGCGGCGGGGCAGGATTTCCCGCAGCAGCAACTTCCAGCTCGACTGGTCGCGATGGCCACGCGTTCGCAATTCGGCCTTGAGATCGCGGCCGGGCGCGAGGTCGAGATGAATTGGCTGCTGGCCGTCCCAGTAAGAAGAGATCTGGAGAATGGCGGGCCCGCTGAGGCCGTGGTGGGTGAAGAGCATGTTCTCGCGGAAGGCTGGCTTCGTCTTGTGCTTCGCGACGGCGATGGAAGCGATTACTTCGGTCGAGACTCCCGCGAGATCGCACCAGCGCCTGCGGTCGGGCTCGGTGAAAACTAGTGGGACTAACGCGGGGCGCGGGGATTCGATGCTCAGGCCGAATTGGCGGGCTAGATCGTAGCCGAATGACGTCGCGCCGATTTTCGCTATGGATAGGCCTCCGGTGGCTACGACCAGGCGGGGGGCGCTGAAGGTGGCGTCCTCGGCTTGCACGGTGAAGGGTGCGTTGTTCTGCGCTTCGTCTTTTCGTATCTTATTAATTTTTGTGTTGCACCGTATTTCTACTCCGGCAGTGCGGCATTCCTGCTCCAGCATGGTGGTGATATCGCTGGCTGCCCGATCGCAGAACAACTGGCCGAGTTTTTTCTCGTGGTAGGGGATGCCGTGTTTTTCGACGAGGCGTATGAAATCGGCTGGCGTATAGCGGGCTAGCGCCGACTTGGCGAAGTGCGGGTTGGCGGATAGAAAATTCTCCGGGCGGGTGTGGAGGTTGGTGAAAT
Organism: uncultured Acidobacteriaceae bacterium; assembly: GCA_963778255.1. Taxonomy (GTDB): domain Bacteria; phylum Acidobacteriota; class Terriglobia; order Terriglobales; family Acidobacteriaceae; genus Acidiflorens. The sequence continues at coordinate 18,225 of CAVZUP010000144.1, read as the reverse complement.
TGCAGCGGCCTCCGCCGGAGATGAGGATTTTTTTGCCGATGCGATCGGCGCGTTCGAGGACGAGGGTGCGGCGTCTCCGCTTGCCCGCTTCGCGGGCACACATCAGGCCGGCGGCGCCGGCTCCGAGGATGATGACGTCGAATTTCTGGTTCACTTTTCTAGTTCACCCGAAATGAGCTTAGCAAAGGAGCGGATTGCCGTCTGGTTTGATATGCTGGTCAAAATCTGCATCCTCCTGGGGTCGGCAAAATTCCGCGGTTCACGGACTGGACATGTTAGCTGGGATTAAGACTCGAGACTTACGCAAAGTCTATACGTCTCCGCCGCCTCTGGCTTCTGGTGGCGGGTTTGGTTTTGGCGCGGCGCGGGGCAAGGGGAACAAGCAGCCGAAACCGGAGATTGTCGCGCTCAACGGCATTTCGCTGGATGTGCAGCCGGGAGAAATCTTTGGGCTGCTGGGACCGAACGGGGCGGGCAAGTCGACTACGGTCGGAATCCTGACCACGCGGGTGCGTCCTACGGGCGGGCAGGCGTGGATTGGCGAGCATGATGTGTGGGCGGAGCAGGCCGTGGTGAAGCGGCTGATTGGGGTGGTGCAGCAGCGTCCGAACCTGGACTTTTCGCTCACCGCGCGGGAAATCCTGATTTTTCATGGGGCTTATTTCGGCATTGACTCGCGGGAGCGGACGGCGCGGGCGGACAGGCTGCTGGATCGCTTCAAGCTCACCGACCGCGCCGATCAGATGGTGCGCGGGTTTTCCGGTGGCATGATGCAGCGGCTGTCGATTGCGCGCGCCATGATGCACGATCCGCAGGTACTTTTTCTGGATGAGCCGAGCGCGGGACTGGATCCGCAGACGCGGTTGCTTTTATGGGAGATCATCCGGGAATACAACCAGAGCGGCAAGACGATTCTTCTGACTACGCACAATATGGAAGAGGCGGACGCTTTGTGCCAGAGGCTGGCCATTATCGATCATGGAATGAACATTGCCTTGGGCACGCCGGCGGAGTTGAAGGCCTCGGTGCCGGGAGGATATCTGTTGCGGTTGCGCTTTGGGCAGCACTCCGAAGCGATGCTACAGCAGCTTAGAGCCCTGGCGGGAGTGCGGGAGGTGCGTCCGAATAACGATCATTCTGCGGATGTGTATGCCGATCGCGGAGGGTCGCTGGTGGGGGAGATTGCGAATCTGGCCTCTGGTGCTGCGGTGGAATTGTGCGACGTTCATATTTCGGAGCCCAGCCTGGAAAATCTTTTTCTGCACCACACGGGAAGGAGTTTGCGCGATTGAACTGGACGACTTTTTTTGCCCTGCTGGGGCGCGACGCTCATGTGGCTCGCCGCAACGTTGTGCCTTTGATCTTACAGACCTTCCTGCAGCCGATGATGTTTGTGTTTGTTTTTGGCCGAGTGATGGTGTCGAGCGGCTACATGCCAGCCGCGTACAAGAGCCTGCTGCTGCCGGGGATCATGGCGATCAGCATGGTGTTCACGGGCGTGTGGGCGGTGGCGATGCCCATAATTGCCGAGTTTCAGTTCACGCGCGAGATCGAAGACCGGTTGCTGGCGCCGATTGAAATCTCGTGGCTGGCGATTGAGAAGGTAATTTTTGGGACCTTACAAGCATTGGTGGCCGGATTGGTGGTGATCCCGATGGCGTGGCTGTTGCTGCGTCCGGGAGTGGAGTTCAATCTGCATTCTCCGTGGCAGTTTGCCTGCGTTACGGTGCTGGTGGCGCTGTTCTCGGCTTGCGGCGGGCTGGCGCTGGGGTGCAGCGTCAATCAAGCGCACATTGGATTGATGTTCAGCATGGTTTTGACGCCGATGATCTTTTTTGGCTGCACGTATTATCCGTGGAGCGCTCTGGGGAAATTTCCCATTCTGCAGAAGGTTGTGCTGGTGAATCCGCTGGTGTATGCGAGCGAGGGGCTGCGGGGGACGCTGGTGCCGCAGTTTCCGCATATTCCGGTGGTGGCGGTGCTGATTGTGCTGGCGGTGTTTGACTTGTTGTTTCTGGCGGTCGGGCTGCGGCAGTTTCACGGGAAGGCGGTCAGCTAGCCGGACCCGTTTTTCCACCGTCCCATTCTGGAACGGCAGTGGTCGACTCCCCGAAAGGGGTGGGGCGCTTCGACTCAAGCGATGACCATGGTATGCCGATCTCGCGGGTATAAGAGGAAAGGACCTTCTTATGAGTATTTCCATCTCCAACTCGTTGCCGCCCGCGTCGGTCGCTGCTGTGAACGCTTACTCGAATTCGGCGGCTGCTCAGCGGACGCAGCAAACCACGAACGATACAGCGGACACAGTCAAACTATCGGAGTCGCAACAGGTCCATCAACTTTATGACCAGGGCCAGCAAGTCTCCCAAATCGCTACCAGTCTCAGCTTGCCTGTTGATACGGTGAATAGCTATTTGGGGATTTCTTCTACCGCCCAATAGATTCAATGCAGTAGGCTCGCAGTCGACGCAAAGGCCGGCGCGCTTCTTCGCCTGCGCCTCGGGCCACCGGACGGCTGGGCGGGGACGCCCGGCTCTCCACCGCAAAAGCTGCTTACGCGCCCAATCTTTGCCCTGTGACCGGGATCACAGCCTCCCTGACGACGGACCAAGACAATAAAAAGCGAGTGTGCCGGAGGCCCAGTGTTCAAGATCGTTCAAGCCCAGTTCATTGCTCCTGGAATCAAGCGGTTCACGATTGAAGCGCCGCGGATCGCGCGCAAGCAGCGGCCGGGGCAGTTTGTCATCTTACGGATTTGCGAGAACGGTGAGCGCATTCCGCTGACTATTGAGAAATCGGACCCGGAACACGGCACCGTCAACATCGTAGTGCAATCGATCGGCAAGACCACCAACCTGCTGAATTCGCTTGAGACCGGAGACAGCATCCTCGATATTGTCGGGCCGCTGGGCAAGCCTTCGGAGATCGCCAGCTACGGCACGGTGGTCACGATTGGAGGCGGGGTGGGGACGGCGATGGCTTATCCCACGGCGGCGGCGATGAAACGGGCGGGCAACCGTGTGATCTCCATCATTGGGGGACGCAATAAGGACCTGGTGATTCTGGAAGATGAAATGCGCGGGGTCAGCGATACGGTTTTCGTTACGACCGACGACGGCAGCTATGCCGACAAGGGTCTGGTCACGGACAAGCTGCGGCAATTGATCGAGAACGGGACGCGCATCGATCTGGTGCTGGCGGTGGGACCGATTCCGATGATGAGAGCGGTGGCGGAGATGACGCGCAAGGAGCACATCCGCACGCTGGTCAGCCTGAATCCCATTATGATCGACGGCACGGGGATGTGCGGAGGGTGCCGGGTGATGGTGGAGGGCAAGAGCGAGTTTGCCTGCGTGGATGGGCCGGAGTTTGATGCTCACCGCGTGGATTTTGCCGTGTTGGTGCAGCGCAACTCCATGTATCGCGAAGCGGAGAGGCGGTCGATGGACGAATACCGGAAGGAAATTGAAGCGAAGAAGCCGGAAGCGAAGCAGGCTCCGATAGAAATGTCGACGGCGGGTTGCGCACTGGAGGGGAAGCAATGACGGAAAAGACGAAGTCGAAGAATCCGGTGCCGAATCGCGAACGGATCAAGATGCCGAGGCTGCATATGCCGGAGCAAGCGCCGGCGGTGCGAGCGCACGAATTCACCGAGGTCAATCTGGGATATTCGGCGGAGTTGGCGCGGCAGGAGGCGATTCGCTGCCTGGAGTGCGCCAAGCCGAGTTGCGTGAGCGATTGTCCGGTGGGAGTGAAGGTGAAGGATTTTGTGCAGCTGATTGTGGAAGGCGACTACATGGCGGCGGCGGCGAAGATCCGCGAAGATAACGTGCTGCCGGCGATTACGGGACGGGTTTGTCCGCAGGAAGATCACTGCGAGGGGGCTTGCCTGCTGAAGCGAAAAGGCGAGTCGCTCGGCATCGGGTACCTGGAGCGCTTTGTTGCCGACTACGAGCAGCAACACTTCGACCTCAGCACGATTGTGAAAGCTCCGCCGACAGGGAAGAAGGTGGCGATTGTGGGCAGCGGGCCTTCGGGGCTGACCGCGGCCGGGGACCTGGTGCAGAAAGGGCACTCGGTCCATGTTTTTGAGGCGCTGCATGAGATTGGTGGCGTGCTGGTGTACGGGATTCCAGAGTTCCGGCTGCCGAAGAAGATTATTCGCCAGCAGGTCGATTACATGCGGGCCATGGGCGTGGTATTTGAGACCGATGTCGTGGTAGGGCGCACGGTCACGATTGACGAACTGCTGGAAGAAGAAGGCTACGATGCGGTGTTTATCGGGACCGGAGCGGGGTTGCCGCAGTTCATGGGGATTCCGGGCGAGCATTTGAACGGGGTGTACTCGGCCAACGAGTTTTTGACTCGCATCAATCTGATGCATGCGTATGAATTTCCCAAGTACGACGAGCCGATGGTGGACTTCCGCGGCAAGGATGTAGCGGTGATTGGCGGGGGAAATACGGCGCTGGATGCTATTCGTTCGGCATTGCGGCTGGGCGCTGGGAGGGCTTACGTGCTGTACCGCCGCAGTGAGGCGGAGATGCCGGCGCGCGCCGAGGAAGTGAAGCACGCCAAGGAAGAAGGCATTGAGTTCCATGTGTTGACCGCGCCGGTTGAATTCTTGTCGGACGATAAGGGCTGGCTGACGGGAGCGCGCTGCATCAAGATGCAATTGGGCGAGCCGGATGCTTCGGGAAGACGGCGTCCGGTGCCGGTTGATGGATCGGAGTATGTGGTGCCGCTTTCGGTGGCGGTGATGGCGATTGGGACGACGGCGAATCCGATTGTGCAGAGCACGACTCCGGGGCTGAATACGACTAAGCGCGGTTATATTCAGGCCGACGAGGTGACGCAGAAGACGTCGCGTAAGGGAGTGTTTGCCGGTGGAGATATTGTTACGGGCGGCGCTACGGTGATCCTGGCGATGGGAGCTGGGCGCAGAGCGGCTAAGGGGATTGATGAGTATCTGACTTCGGGGCAGTGGGAACCGACCGCGCCGCTAGTCCCGTGACCGCGGGATGAGACAGACAATGGGTCGACAGACGATGGGTCGACAGGCAATGGGTCGACAAGCAATGGAGCGACAGGTGTCTCGCTCGTCCCGTCTACTCCTGTAGCAGCATCGTGGCCGGGCGGGGACGCCCGGCTCTCCACAAAAGACACTAGTTCCGCAACGCAACCTCGGGTTTCCCCTTGTCTCCAAAGCGATCAAGCCACGAAAAGGCGACTATAGGTCACTAAGTCTTGTGACCCGGATCACAACGCAAGGTTCCATCCTGGTGTACTTATGCTTGGCTGAGAGCCGCCGAATGCGGCGATGGGTTTCCGGCGGGTGGTTCCACAGCCCCAGCTGGCTGTGGTTTGAAGATCGTCGCGTCCCCACTTCTCTCTTTTGAGGAGCTTCTATGCCCGAGCAGCAACAGTTGTCCAAAGATGCAAAGATGGCCATGATTTCCCAGTTTCTGGGGTTCATGCTGGACGCCTACGATATGGCGCTGGTTTTGATCATGGCTCCAATCCTGGTCAAAGTTTTTATTTCTCCCAAGGGCAGCGCCGCCTGGCAGTACATCGTGATTGTGTTTACGTACTCCATTACGATGGCGGCGCGGCCGATTGGCTCGGCGATTTTCGGGCGTTATGCGGACCGGATTGGCCGCCGGTTTCTGCTGGTGTTCACGATTGGCGGCGTGGGCGTGATGTCGCTGCTTGGGGGCTTCCTGCCCACTTATGCGCAGATCGGTGTGTGGTCCTATGTGGTGTTCTGTTCTCTCCGGCTATTGATGGGAATTTTCTTTGGCGGCGAATATGCGGTGGGTCATACGTTTGCGATCGAGTATGCTCCGCAAAAGAGGCGCGGGGCGATTGGCGGTTTCATTCAATCGGGATTTCCACTTGGGTATGTGCTGGGCTCGCTGGTGTTCGCGCTGGTCTCCTATTTGACCACCAAGGAAACGATGATCGCTTATGGCTGGCGCATCGTATTCATGACCGGGGTCGTTCCGGTGTTCATTGCGCTTTATATTCGGAAGAATCTGCATGAGTCGCCCGAATTCGAGAAGGCTAAAGCCGGGGGCAAGATTGAAAAATCGCCGTTCTTGAGTTTGTTCAAGCCGCCGCAACTTTTCGACTTTCTCCAGGTCTTTTTCTTTATGACGGGATTGTTCCTTACCGATTACTCGGTATATGGATTCTTGCCTAACATTCTGACCCTGAAAGGACGCGGCTTCGACACCACGACCTACAGCTTGATCTATGGCTTCGCGCTGTTTATGGCATTTCTGGGCTATAACTTCTACGGGTGGCTGTCGGACCGGACGGGCAGAAAGATCCTGACGCAGTGGTATTGCGCTTTTCTGGTGGTGTTTGGGATTCCGGTCTTCTACGTTCTCTATCATGCCGCCATCGAACACAATCTGTGGATGGCGGTGCTGGGCACGGTGATGGCCGCCATGCTCAAGCTGGCATGGGGAGTGGTCCCTGCGTATTTGTGCGAGCGCTTTCCGACGAGACGGCGGGCGGCCGGGGTGGGCTTTGGGTATTCCTCCGGTGCGCTGCTGGGCGCGTGGTTCAGCGCTTATGTGTGGTGGGCGCACAAGATTCCGCTGATCGCCGCCATCGAGAAGCAGGATTTGTGGCTGTCGCCATCGGTGGTCTTGACTGTCGGCGCGGTCATGACGTTTGTCAGCCTGCTTTATTCTCCCGAGACCAAGGATCTTCAGCTGGATGAAGTGGGAGAAAAAGAGCGCGCTTTCGAGGCGGCCAAGGAAGCTAGGGACAGAACGCTGCTGGCGAGTTAGCCGACCTGCACTGTCAGCATCGAGATCGATCCGCCATCGACGCCTTCGATGGGAAAAGTTACAGCTTCGTTCTGCTGCTGGCTGCCGAGCACGTAGAGCAGGGGAAGGTAGTGGTCGGGCGTTGGAATAGAGAGTTGGGCTTCCGCGCCAAGATGCTCGTAATTGATCAGCGGCTTGAATTCGCCGGCCAGCATCATGTCTTTTGCTTTTTCCTCGAAGTGGACCGCCCAATCATAGGGATCGGGCATGTGGCGTCCCCAGGCGTAGGCGTGAAGGTTGTGGACCAGGTTTCCGCTGCCCACAATGAGGATGCCTTCGCCACGCAGGGGGGCTAGCCTTCGTCCGAGCTCAAAGTGGAATAACGCGGGCCGGGTTTCGTCGATGCTGAGTTGCACGACCGGGATATCGGCCTCGGGATAGACGTGCTTGAGCACGGACCAGGTTCCGTGATCGAGCCCCCATGAGTCGTCGAGGTTTACCGGCAGGGGGTGCAACAGCGCTTGCACTTGACGGGCGAGTTCGGGATCTCCCGGAGCGGGATATTGCACTTGATAGAGCTCCGGCGGGAAGCCTCCGAAATCGTGGATGGTGCGCGGAGACGTGCTGATGGTGACGCCGACTTCAGGCACATACCAATGGGCGGAAATCGCCAGAATCGCCTTCGGCTTGGGAGTTCGCTTGCCGATTCGCCGCCATCCCGCGGTGTAGTGGTTCTCGGACACGGCGTTCATGGGATTGCCGTGTCCGAAGAAGATTGCGGGCAGGATGTCGGGCATGGGTTGGCTCCTATCGAATCGGCAAGCGCGTGTTCCAGCGAGGATCTTAAGCTTTGGTTGTATCGATCAGATTGCACATTTGCGCCTCAAAATACAAGTCACTCGGGAATCATTCCGATCGTCCCCAGCCACGTCTCCACTAACCGAGGCCATCCGGTTACGGGAAACTTCGTGCGCCGCAGCCCGAACGCATGACCGCCCTGCGCATACAAATGCATTTCCACAGGTACCCCGGCGTTCTTCAGCGCGATGTAATAAACCAACGATTGGTTTACACCGTCCACGTTGTCATCCTCCGCTTGCAGCAAAAATGTGGGCGGCGTCCTGGCGGTAATGGGAATTTCCGGATTCAATTCAAATTCTCTCGTCGTGTTTTTCAGCATGTGCCCCGGATAAATCGCCACGGAAAAATCAGGACGGCAGCTAACTTTGTCCGCCGCATCCACGGGTGCGTAGGCACGGTGCGCGAAGTGCGTGCTGATATTGGCCACCAAGTGGCCGCCAGCCGAAAACCCCAGCACTCCAATCTTGCGCGGATCGATGTGCCACTCCGCGGCGTGAAAGCGCACCAGTCCGACCGTCCTCTGCGCGTCTTCCAACGCCGTGGGTGCTTTCGGATGAATATGGCACTGGCAATCGTCATGCCAAGCCGGACCTGAATCTGGTACGCGGTATTTCAGCAGCACACAAGTGATCCCCTTAGCGGTTAGCCAATCACAGACCTCGGTGCCTTCAAGGTCGATGGCCAGGCCCTTGTAGCCGCCACCGGGAAACACGACAACTGCAACACCGGTATTGGTTGCATGGGGCGAATAAACAGTCATCGTCGGCTGCGATACCCTTTCCACGTAAACCCATGGCCTTCCGGCGACAAGCTGATCCTCGACCGTCGTCGTCATCTCGGAACCTACGACAGGATGCGGATCAGGAACCGTCCCGGGCCATATCGGCACTTGCGTATGTCCCGGAGATGGCTGCCAAACAGGCGTCTGGGCGCTCAGAGCGCCAAACGCAAACACAACAAAAAGCACGAAGATCAAAGGTCTCATCACAATTCCTTTTTAGTGCAAGGTAGTCTACACCCCGCGGTTTGAGACCCATCGTTCAGCGATCCGGACGTCTTACGCTTCGGACCAACCTCCGGCGGTGATATCCTAGGCAAGATCGCGCCGCTAGGGGCTTTTACCTCTTCCATGACCAATCCAGAATCGTTTAAAGCAGAGTCGTCCAATCCAGAGTCGTCCAATTCAGACATGGCCGAGACAATCACAGCACAGCCGGCCTCGTCCGACGCGGGCACGCCGGAGCCCGCATTAGCCGCGGAGCCGGTGGAATCGTTCAAGGATGTTTTTTCCGCGTACGAGAAAAGCCATTCGCGCAAGAGCGAAGCGGGCACTCCGCGGCGCGAAGGCACGGTGATTGCCGTTACGGCGGACTCCATTGTGCTGGATATTGGGTACAAGACCGAAGGTGTGCTGCCGCTGACGGCGTTTCCGGCGGACAAGCCGCCGCAGCCGGGCGACAAAGTGCAGGTCACCATCAAGGGGCGCGATCCGGAGGGCTACTACGAACTGACTCGCGGCAAGGTCGAGCGTCCCACGGACTGGGAATCGCTGCAGAAGGCGTTCGCCGAGAAGTCGACCATCATTGGCACCGTGACTGGAGTGGTGAAGGGCGGCTTGAGCGTGGACGTGGGCGTGCGGGCCTTTATGCCCGCTTCGCGCAGCGGGACGCATGATGCCGCGGAACTGGAGAAGCTGGTTGAGCAGGAAATCCGCTGCCGCATTATCAAGCTCGACGTGGAAGACGAGGATGTGGTGGTCGATCGCCGCGCCATTGCGGAAGATGAAGAACGCGCGGGCAAGGAGCGGCGGTTTTCGGAGCTCAGGGAAGGCGACACCGTGCAGGGGCGGGTCCGCAGCCTGACCGATTACGGAGCGTTTGTCGAGATTGGCGGCGCGGACGCGCTGCTGCATGTGGGCGAAATTTCATGGCGACGGATCAATAAGCCAGCGGACGTGCTGTCTGAGGGCCAGCAGATCGAAGCCAGGATTATCAAGATCGATCCGGAGAAGCACCGTATTGCGATCAGCATGAAGCAACTGCAGCCGCATCCTTGGGACGCGGTTGCGGAAAAATACAAAGCGGGCGAACGGGTGCGGGGCACGGTGACACGGCTGATGGACTTCGGCGCGTTTGTGGAGATTGAGCCGGGGATTGAAGGGCTGATTCATATATCCGAGATGTCGTGGGGCAAGCGGGTGAGAACGGCGAGCGATATTGTGAAGCCGGGCGAGACGGTCGAAGCAGTGATTTTGGGAGTGAATACGGCGGAGCGGCGCATTGCTCTCGGGCTGAAGCAGGCTCTGGGCGATCCGTGGGCGGGCGCGGCGCAGAAGTTCGCGCCGGGTACGGTGATTGAAGGTCCGGTGACCAACATAACCAAGTTTGGCGCATTTGTGCAGTTGGCGGAAGGCGTGGAAGGCATGATTCACGTCAGCGAGATCAGCGCGGAGAAGAGGATTAATCATCCGCAGGACGTGCTTAGAGTTGGGCAAGTTGTGAAGGCGCAGGTGCTGGCGCTGGACGTGGAAAAGCGGAATATACGTTTGAGCATGAAACAGCTGGTTCCGACTGGGTTGGATGAATATCTGGCCGAACATAAAGAGGGCGATATCGTTACGGGGCGCTTGACCGATGTTTCCGCGGGGAGCGCGCGCGTGGAGTTGGGCGAAGGCGTGGTGGCGACTTGCCGGATCACGGAGCGTGCGGCGAAAGAGGATAAGATCGCGGCGTCGTTATCTTCACCAGCGGCTTCGGCTTCGGCCAGGCCCGATCTGTCGTCGCTCGGGTCGATGCTGCAGGCACGCTGGAAGAGCGGCGCTTCGGCGGATGAGGCTAAGCCGGAAGGACTGCGGGCTGGGCAGATCCGCAAGTTTCGGATTGCCAAGCTCGATCTGGCGGCTAAGAAGATTGAATTGGAGTTGGAGTAGGGCTAGTGAATTAAGCCTTACTTGTTCACGCGCAGCAGGGAGGAGCGATGGACGATTTCCCGGAGTTCATGAAGCGTCCTGCCAACCGGATCGCAACGAGCAGTCAAGCGACTCCCGGAGTAGAAGGCTACGTTTTTGACGGAGCGGACGGGAGCCAGATGGCATTCTGGACTTGCCGCGAAACGGCCTCGTCCACGCTGCATGTGCATGACTTCGACGAATACATGATCGTTGTGCAGGGCTGCTACACCCTGATCATTGATGACCAGCGCATTCCGGTCCGAGCTGGTGAGGAGTACTTCATCCCGAAGGCCGCATGGGGGTGAACCAATGGCGGGTACCAGGACCATTCACGCGTTCGGTGGACGACGGGCCGGTAGGATCAATCAATAAGCCGCACCGCAGGCGATCTAACTGCCCGAGTTCGCCATCATGAGCGCGAATAGTGCGGGCAAGTAGAAGATTGTAGCCCGCAACAGACGCCGCGCCGGGGCTTTCGATGCTGCCGCGGTTGCGGGGAGTTGCGGATACGCCATTCCCATCGATACGCGGAAGAGCGCTGCACCCATCAGGATCGCTCCCGCCAAGTACACGCGTCCCGCCATTCCCATGGCTACCGGCAGAACGCTTACTGGAATCAGCGCTCCTGAATAGGCCAGAATCCGCCACACGGTGGACTTTCCGTCCGAATCGACCACCGGCAACATGCGGATTTCGCCCTGCGCGTAGTCCTCGCGATAGAGCCATGCAATGGAAAGAAAATGCGGAAATTGCCACACGAACATGATGGCGAAAAGAATCAGTGTCTCGGCTTCGAGTTGTCCGCGGACTGCAGTCCAACCGAGCACGACCGGCATCGCTCCGGGAAAGGCACCTACGAAGGTGCACACGGGAGAGATTTTCTTTAGTGGAGTATAGGCTGCGAGATACACCAGAGCGGTCAGGAAGACTAAAAGACCAGTTAGTAAGTTGGCGTAGATGGCTAGATATGCCGAGCCACCTAAGGTCAGCGTCAGTCCTACGACGGCGGCGTGGAGCTTGGTCATGCGGCCGGAGGGCAAGGGACGGAGCGCGGTGCGTCTCATGCGGGCATCGACGGCCGATTCGAGCACTTCGTTCAGCGCGGCGGTTCCGCTGGAAACCAGAGCTACGCCGAAAAGGGCGTGGAACAATCTCAGCGACCACGACGAGACGCCCATACGGTGCGCGCCAAAAAAGTAGCCGCACCATGCGGTCAGGACGATCAGTGTCGTAATGCGCGCCTTAGTCAGTTCGGCGTAATCGCGCAACAAGAAAACAAATTTTCTCAACATGGACCCCACACAAAGCCAGGTTTCAAAGTTTCAGGGGTTTCAAAGTTTCGGTTCGCTTCACAGAATACGGTTGGCTTAAAACCTTGGAACTTCGGGACCCGGTTCCCCAACATCCTACCTTATACGATGCTCGCATCAAACGCGGTTGTTGGCAACCGGTGGCGGGCAACGGCGCTCCCAGTCAGGAACTGTCTCTATGTCGAACATACAAGTGATAAAATTAATAAATGGCAAAAACACTCGTAGAGACCGTAGTCGAACAACTGCAACAGGAGCGCGCAAGACTTGAAAATGAGCTCCACCGCGTAACCGCGGCCCTAACATCCTTTGGGAAAGTCTTCCTGGGGGGGGAGCGGGGACCGGTTGCGACACACAAGAAACGTACGATTTCAGCGGCTGGACGCAAACGAATCGCGGCCGCGCAACGAGCACGATGGGCAAAAGTAAGGGCGGCAAAGAAGCAAAAGTAAGATGAGGGCGCCGATTTTCCGTGCATGAGGCGGAAAATCGGATCCACCCCCATCGCCGCGTCCAGCGCGGCGCTTCAGTGGGGAAGGCCGCTTACCACCGACGCCACAAACTCCGTAAACTGGCGGACGTCTTCTTCGGTGGTGTCGAACGAGCACATCCAGCGGACTACCGACTCTTCTTCGCTCCATAGGTAGAAGAAGTAGCGCTGCTGTATCTTCCTAATTGCCTCGTGGGGAATTTGCGCGAACACGCCGTTTGCCTCCACCGGATAGACGATCCTGGTTCGCGGAATTTTCTTCACTTCGGTTTCCAGCAGGCGCGCCATATGGTTTGCGTGCTCGGCATTGCGTCGCCAAAGGTCGTTTGTCAACAGAGCTTCCATCTGCGCCGACATGTAGCGCATCTTCGAGGCCAGTTGCATCGCCTGCTTGCGCACGAAGGAGAAGTTCTCGGCCAGTTCGGGACGAAAGAAGACGACGGCTTCTACTCCCATTAATCCGTTCTTTGTTCCGCCGAAGGACAGCACATCCACTCCCAAATCGCGGGTGGCCTGGCGCAAGGTCAGTTGCTGCGCGGCGGCGGCGTTTGAGATTCTGGCGCCATCCATGTGCAGGAACATGCTGCGCTCATGGGCGAAGTGGGCCAGGGCTTCGATTTCGGCGGGCTTATATACGGTGCCCATCTCAGTGGATTGGGTAATCGAAATGACGCGGGGCTGCACGTGATGCTGGTCTCCGATTCCGTGATAGGCGTGGGCCACGGTTTCGACGGTCAGCTTGCCGCCGGGCGCGGGCAGAGGCACGAGCTTGCAGCCGGTGAGTTTTTCCGGGGCTCCACATTCGTCGGTGTAGATATGAGACAGTTCCGGACAGAGCACGGCATGAAAGGGCCGGGTCAGCGCCTGCAAGCTCAGCACGTTGGCGGCTGTCCCATTGAAAACGAAGAAGACCTCGACATCGGGGCCAAACTGCTCGCCGAATTTCCTGACCGCCGATTCGGTGTGCGGATCGTCGCCATAACCGACGGCATGGCCTTGATTGGCGCGCCCAATGGCCTCCAGCACCTCGGGGTGCACGACGGCGTTGTTATCGCTGGCAAAACTCCGGCTCGGTTTCATGATTCAACAATCTAGCAGAAGCGGAAATTCTTCGGAGCCTCCAGCGCTTGCCATGAATCTATATGGATGATCCAATGTTTGCAGGCTAGGAACAATTATGTCTCGAACTTTCGTAAAAATTTCATTGCCGATTCTGTCTGGCGCGGTTCTAGCCGCGATTCTGATCACCTCCGCCTGTACCAAGGGCAACGCGGCCAAGGATGAGGCTCCGCAGGCCATGCCGGTGAAAGTGCAGACGGCGAAGGCGCAGAAGGTGGAAGACACCACCGAATATGTGGCCACGTTGAAGTCGCGCGACTCGGCGGTGGTAATGCCGCAGGTCGAGGGCATTATTACGCAGATTTTCGTGCACTCGGGCGAGAGTGTGGCCGCGGGTGCGCCGATGATGCAGATCGATCCGGCGAAGCAGCAGGCCACGGTCAGGAGCCAGGAGAGCGCTACCGCCGCGCAGTTGGCCCAAGTGAAATGGGCGGAGCAGAATTACGAGCGCGTCAGTGGATTAGCCAATGCCGGCGTAGTCAGCAGGCAGGATCTCGACCAGGCGCGCGCCACGCTCGACGCGGCCCAGGCGCAACTGCATTCGCTCGATGCGCAGGTCAGTGAGCAGCAGGTGCAGTTGCATTACTACCAGGTGGTTGCGCCGCGCGCCGGAATCGTTGGCGATGTTCCCGTACGGGTGGGCGACCGTGTGGTGACCACCACCACGCTTACCACTGTCGATCGTCCGGGCAGCCTAGAGGCTTATATCTACGTGCCGATCGAGAAATCGGCGCAGCTGAAGATGAATCTTCCGGTGGGGATTGTGGATAGTTCGGGTAACGCGCTGGCCACGAGCCGGGTCACGTTCATCTCGCCTCAGGTAGATAACTCGACGCAGACGGTGCTGGTCAAGGCGCAGATCGCAAACGCGAATGATAGCCTGCGCACCGCGCAATTCATCCGCGCGCGGGTGGTGTGGGGCAGTCAGGACAAGCCGGTGATTCCGGTGGTGGCGGTATCGAGAATTGGCGGGATCTATTTCGCTTTTGTGGCCGAGCCCGATGCGAAGGGTGGATACGCGGTCCACCAAAAGCCGCTCCAGGTTGGGCAGATCGTGGGCAACGACTATGTTGTGCTGGATGGCGTGAAGCCGGGCGACAAAGTTGTTATCTCAGGCACGCAGTTTCTCATCGATGGCATACCCGTGGTTCCGCAGGAAAGCAGCAGCTAGACATCGGGTGATCTCACCACCGGGTGATCGGGCCATCGAAAGGCTCTTGACCTTCGATCAACCGATGTCCCGATGATCCGATCGCCCGATCCCTTTTTTGACAGCGAGCACTTATGGTTGACTTTTTTATTCATCGCCCGGTATTTTCCACGGTCTGCGCCCTGCTGATTATTCTGGCCGGGGCGGCCTGCATTCCCACGCTGCCGATCGCGCAATTTCCGGACCTGGCGCCGCCGCAGGTGGGCGTCACGGCGGTTTATACGGGAGCGAGTTCCCAGACGGTGGAATCGGCCGTGACCACGCCGCTGGAACAGCAGATCAACGGCGCGGAGGGGATGAAGTACATTACATCCTCCAGCACCAATGATGGCGTGAGCACGATTACGGCGACTTTCGACCTTAACCGCGATCCGGATCTGGCGACGGTTGATATCGAGAATCGGGTCAACACCGCTTCTGGCAGGCTGCCCGCGGCGGTGAAGCAGATCGGAATCACCGTTGCCAAGACCTCGCAGAATTTCGTTTTTGGCGGCGCGGTATTTTCGCCCGATGGGCGTTACTCCCCGCTCTTCATGAGCAATTATCTCGATGTGTACGTCCGCGACACGCTGAAACGCGTTCCGGGCGTGGCCGACGTACTGATTTTTGGCGAGCGCAAGTATTCTATGCGGCTCTGGCTCGATCCGGTGCGGATGGCAGGGCGCGCGCTTACCGCCGACGATGTGGTGAACGCGCTCGGCGAGCAGAACGTCGAAGTCGCCGCGGGACAGGTCGGCTCGCAACCTGCGATTCCCGGACAGAGTTTTCAGATCAGCGTTCGCGCCGTTGGCCGTCTCTCGGAACCGGCTCAGTTCGACGACATCATCCTGAAGAGCAACGCGGACGGCACTCTCGTCCGCCTCAAAGATGTCGGCCACGCCGAACTGGGCGCCGAGGATTACACGAGCGACCTGGACTACAACGGGCGCGAATCCGTTGGCATCGGCGTCACCCAGCTCTCCACCGCCAACGCACTTGAAGTGCATCAACGCTGCGTCGCCGAACTCGATCGCCTGGCCAAGCATTTTCCTCCCGGCATGAAATATGAGATTGCGTTTGACGTCACCGATGCCGTCGGCGAGTCCATCCGCGACGTGCTTTTTACGGTGGGTTCCGCGATCCTGCTGGTCATCCTGGTGATCTTCATTTTTCTCGGCGACTGGAGGACGACGATCATTCACTTCATCGCCACTCCAGTTGCGCTCATCGGCACCTTCACCTTCATCAAGATCCTCGGCTTCTCCATCAACACGCTCACGCTTTTCGGCATCACTCTGGCGACGGGGCTGGTGGTCGACGATGTGATTGTCGTGATTGAAAATATCGAGCGCCACCTGCAAGAGGGCGAGCCCAGTGCGACCAAAGCCGCCTCCGACGCCATGAAGGAAGTAACCGGCGCCGTCATCGCCACCTCGCTCGTTCTCGTCGCAGTCTTCGTTCCGGTCGCCTTTTTCCCCGGTACCACCGGCATTCTCTTCCGCCAATTTGCGTTGACGATCGCGTTCTCCATTGCCATCTCCGCCTTCAACGCTCTGACCCTGTCGCCTGCGCTCGCGGCGCTGCTGCTCGGTCGCATCCATGGCCCGAAAAATTGGTTTTCCCGCCAGGTTGACAGCGTCCTCGCCGTTATCACCAACGGCTATGTGCGAGCGCTCCGCGTGTTTCTGCGTTTTGAGCCGCTCGCGCTCGTCTTGTTTGTTGCCGGACTTGGGCTGGCGTACTTCCTCTTCAAGCAAGTGCCGCAGGGTTTTGTGCCCAACGAAGATCAGGGATATCTCATCGTGGCCATTCAAGCGCCTACAGGCGCTTCGCTTGAATACACCCGGAACATCGGGCGACAGGTGTCGGCTATCACCAAGAATATCCCGGAAATCAAGGGCACCTTCTCCATCGCCGGTTTCAGCTTTGGAGGCGCGACTCCTAACGCCGGGCTGGTGTTTCTGCCGCTGCAGCCCTACGGCAAGCGCAAGGGCGAAGAGCACACCGCGACCGCAATTATTAATCGTTTGCGCGGCCCACTGTTCGGAATTTCGGGCGCGATCGTCATTCCTTTCGAGCCGCCTGCCGTCCAGGGCCTAGGGCAGTTCGGCGGATTCCAATACGAACTGCTGGATCAGGGCAGTCACACTCTGCAGGACATCGACAAAACCAATCACGACCTGATTCGCGCAGCTGGCGAGCGCAAGGAAAAGGATTTGACGGGACTGTTCAGCACTTACACGGCCAGTGATCCGCAGTATGTTGTCACTATCGATCGCGAAAAGGCCAAGAGCCTGCACATTCCGCTCAGCCAGATTACCGACACGCTCAGCGTTTACATGGGATCGTCTTACGTCAACGATTTTGATTTCAATAACCGTTCTTATCGAGTTTACGTGCAGGCCGACAAGCAGTTCCGTTCGCATCCGCAAAATATCGGGCAGTATTATGTGCGGTCCGATTCCGGCGCGATGGTTCCTTTGCAGAATTTAATAAGGATCGACGAGAGCACCGCGCCGCAGGTGATCAGTCACTACAATCTTTTCCGCTCGACGGAGATCGACGGCTCGGCTGCGCCCGGCTTCAGTTCGGGGCAGGCCATCAACGCCATGCAGCAACTCTCGGCGAAAATTTTGCCACAGGGCTACACCTACGAATGGTCGGGAATTTCGCTGGAAGAACTGGCGTCGGGATCGACGACGCTGATTCTGTTCGGGCTGGGAACGCTGGTGGTTTATCTGACGCTTTCGGCGCAGTATGAAAGTTTCGTGCTGCCTTTCATTATTCTTCTGGCGGTGCCGATGGCGCTGCTTGGCGCTCTCGGCGCACAATGGCTTCGCAGCCAGCAGAACGACGTCTACTGCCAGGTGGGGCTGGTCATGCTGGTGGGCTTGGCCTCCAAGAACGCCATTCTGATTGTGGAATTCGCCGAGCAGTTGCGCCAACGGGGCATGACCATTCTGGATGCGGCGGTCGAAGCCGCACGCATACGGCTGCGGCCGATTCTCATGACGTCGTTTGCCTTCATCCTCGGCGTGGTTCCATTGGTTGTGGCCAGCGGCGCGGGAGAGAATGGACGGCACTCGGTGGGTACCACCGTTTTCGGCGGCATGATCATGAGCACGGTCCTCAATCTGTTCTTTATACCGGTGCTCTATCTGTTGATCGAAGGCTTCCGCGAGCGGCGCCGCAAACCGAAGACGGCCTGAGCTGTTGCTGAAAATTCGGCGAAGGCAGCGAGAAGCTCCCCTCAGGCGCTAAAGCGGCAGCACGTTTCCAGGCTTAACGGCACGAGTGAACTCGTGCCCTTCCCATTTCGCGGAGCGAAGAGTTGTTCCGCAAGCGCCTGGCAGGGTGCATGGGGCTGCCGCAGGTCGCACGTGCGAGAAAAAGCAACTTTTTGACCTCCTGACGCGTCTGAAAAGTGCGAAGAAGTTTAGAGCCTCTCATCGTGAGAGATGTGTCTTCGGAGGTCAAATCAAATGAAAAAATGACAAATACGTAACTGTATCAGTAATATGAAAACA
>CAVZUP010000143.1:0-10071 GCA_963778255.1 uncultured Acidobacteriaceae bacterium | reverse complement strand
CGGGCAGAAGTTTCTGCGCGCGCATGTCGAGCAGTTGCGCGGTTGCGGTCAGGCTTACGCCGTCGTAGCGATAGGAGCCGAGCACGGCGTAATCGACGTCCATCTGCTCGGCGAGACGGTAGAGGGTGGCGCGCGAGGCATGAACTCCGGCGGGAACGCCCTGGCGATCGTAAGCGCGCAAGCGTTCGTCACGGCTAGCCACGTATAAAACCGGAGAATTGAGCTGCTGGTGAAAGGCTTCAGGGAACGACTCGCCCAGCCACTCCAGGCCAGGAGTGGGGGAAACGTTTTCGAAGGGAATCACGACTACGGTTCGTCCAGCCACGCTCTGGCCGGCTGCGTTTCGTCCGGCGGCTGGCTGGCCGGAGGCAGGGTTTTCCTGAGCCCGGAGCGGCGAGCAGAAGAGCAGCGAAGCCACAAGCACAAACACAAAGACAGCGGCGCGTTTCACCACGAGTCGATTATATCGGCAGGGGAGATGGCGCATCATGCGCGCGTCTGGCCCGCGGGAATTGACGGCTTGGCAGTGGCACCTTCTTTTATTGCGGGTACGGGCTGTGACGGATGGATCCAGCCGGGCAGTTCGTCGCTGCCGGTGATCAGGCGTGCGCCGCGCTCGTAGGTGAGATACGACCAAGCCCAGTGGATCATGACAATCACACGATTGCGGAATCCGATGAGGAAAAGAATGTGGACTAACAGCCAAGCCAGCCAGGCGAAAAAGCCGGACAGTTCCAACTTGCCAAACTGGGCAACGGCGGCGGCGCGTCCGATGGTGGCGAGGCTGCCTTTATCGTGATAACGGAAATCGCGGCGCGGTTGATTTTCGAGGTCGCGCGCGATCGTATCGGCGACCCAGTTGCCTTGCTGGATGGCGACGGGCGCGACTCCGGGGAGCATTTTGCCGTTGGCGTCGTTGACCGCGGCGAGGTCGCCGACCACGAAAACGTTGGGATGTCCGGGAATGCTGAGGTCGGGCTGCACGAGCACGCGGCCGGCGCGGTCGACGGGAACTCCCAATTTTTGCCCGAGCGGCGAAGCAGCCACGCCCGCTGCCCACAAGACCACGGGCGCGGAGATCTTTTCGTCGCCCGCCCAAACCGCTCCGGGTTCGATGCGCGTGACGATATGAGAGGTGCGAATCTCGACTCCCAGGTGGTGCAGTTGCGCTTCGGCTTTGCGGGAGAGGTCTTCGGAATACGATCCCAGGATGCGCGGGCCGCCTTCGATGAGAAGAACGCGAGTTTTCCGCGGATCGATATTGCGAAACTCGTCGTTGAGAGCGTGGCGGGCGATTTCAGCCAGTGTTCCGGCGAGTTCGACGCCGGTGGGTCCGCCTCCGATGACCACAAATTGCAGCGGAGGCGCGTTGTGGCCGTCATTATTGGCAGCTTGGCGCTCTGCCAGTTCGAAGGCCAGCAGAACGCGGCGGCGGATTTCGAGCGCGTCTTCGATCGTCTTTAGGCCGGGGGCCAGAGGCTCCCAGTCTTCGTGGCCAAAGTAGGCGTGGGTGGCGCCGGAGGCGACGATGAGGAAGTCGTAATCGAGGATTTTATCCTTCGTGATAACCTGCTTCTGATTCAAGTCGAAACCGACTACTTCATCAAGTAAAACTTCAATATTCGACCGGGTTCTCAGAATCCAGCGGATGGGCGCGGCGATTTCTCCGGGAGACAAGCCGGCGGTTGCGACTTGATAGAGCAGCGGTTGGAAGGTGTGGTGGTTTTTGCGGTCCACGAGCGTGACCTGAAGTGGCAGACGGCCGAGGCGGCGAGCAGCGGTCAGGCCGGCGAATCCGGCTCCTACGATCACAACGCGTGGTTTGGGTCTGTTGTCCATTGCTATTAGTATAAGGTTTCGAAGTTCCAGGTTTCAGGGTTTCAGGGTTTCAGAGTTTCAAGGTTTCAGAGTTTCGAAGACGCGCGCGGCTGGTCTTGCCGGGCGATGCTGGTTTGGTTGTAACTTTGAAACCTTGAAACTTTGAAACTTTGAAACCTTGAAACCTTATACACTTTCTTCACAACCGTGCTTTCTCCCACTTCGATGACTCGGGCTCGGGCGGCTTCGTCAGCTCAGCGTTTTCTGCTGCCCTCGGTTCGCGACATCATCTTCATTTTTCTTTTCTGGTCTTTGCTGGCCGGGCCTTTGGCGAACCGCCCGCTGGCGGATGCGGATATCGGATGGCACATTCGCACGGGTGAGCGCATTCTGGCGATGCATTCGCTTCCGCGTACCGATCCGTTTTCTTCCACCATGCAAGGGCAGCCGTGGTTTGCCTGGGAGTGGTTGTACGACATCCTGCTCGGGGTTCTGCACCGGGCCTGCGGATTGAATGGAGTGGTCTGGCTGTGCGCTTTGCTGGTGGCCGCAACTTTTGCGCTGCTGCTTTCGCAACTCATCAAGCGCGGGACCGGACTGCTATTGGCCGTGGTGCTGATGCTGCTGGCGGAGGCGGCGGCGACGATTCATCTGTATGCGCGTCCGCATATTGTCAGCTGGCTGTTTTCGCTGCTCTGGTTTGTGGTGCTGGAGCGATGGGAAGGCTGGGGACAAACACGGCTGCCGCGCTGGATCCCGTGGTTCTTTCCTCTCTCGATGCTGCTTTGGGTGAACCTGCATGGCGGATGGATCTTTGGCATCGCGCTGCTCGGGATCTATACGTTTGTGGCGTTTGTTGACAGCGTCCGTGAACGGGATGCATTCGCCGCGATTCGTGCCCGGCATCGAGCTCGCGCCATGGCTACGACTTTTGCGGCCTCGGCGGCGGCAACGCTGGTGAATCCGTATGGCTGGCGGCTGCACGCGCACATTTACCGTTATCTGAGCGACCGCTACCTGATGAACCATATCGACGAATTCCTGGCGCCTGATTTCCATGGCTGGGCGCAGCGCTCGTTTGCGCTTCTGCTGGTGCTGGCGCTGGCTGCGTTTGCGGGCAATCTTTTTTCGGACGGGCGCAAGAAGCTGCCGCTTAGCCATCTGCTGGTGGTGTTGCTGGCGGCCTACACGGGGTTTTATTCGTCGCGCAATCTGCCGGTTTCTTCGATGCTGCTGGTGCTGATCGCCGGCCCGTTCCTATGGGGAAACTTCGCTTCGTTGGCGGATCAGCCGGGCGCTTGGCGATGGGTGCGCGGTGGCGTCGTAAGAATCTCAGATTTCTGCGATCGCATGGGAGCGCAGGAGGTGGAGCTGCGCGGGCACCTGTGGCCGGTAGCCTCGGTGGCATTTGCTTTCGCGATTTGTCTGCAAGGAGGATGGCTCGGCTCGCGGCAGTTGCTTCATGCGCAGTTTGATCCGCAGAAGATGCCGGTTGCGGCGGTGAATTTTCTGCAGGAGGAATCCGCGGGCACGTCGGCCAGCGCGGAGCCGGTCTTCTCGATCGATGGCTGGGGAGGGTATCTCATCTACGTGATGTATCCCAACCGGAAGGTCGTGGTCGACGATCGTCACGATCTCTATGGTTCGGATCGGATTCGGCAGTATCTGATCCTGACCCAGGCCGCGCCCGGATGGCAGAGCGTGCTCGAACAATGGCAGATTCGGACGCTCGTCGTGCCCACTGGTTCGACCCTGGCGAACTTGTTGCGCGAATTTCCTCGGGATTGGCGAGTGGCTTACGAGGATAAAGTGGCGGTGGTGTTGGAGAGGCGCTAGCGGTCTGGCAGGAGCTGCCGATCTTACGACTGACCTGATTTTCACCGCGCTTACTCTTTGCAACCTGTGCGCTTCCGCGACATCTGATGTAGTTGAGTTTGGCGCTCGCTGCTTGGACGGTGTTACTTTTGAACACGCGAGCCATTCGCGCATTGGCGTACGAGAGTTTGAGGACTTATGGGGATTGCGAAGGAATCTGAAAACAAGTATTTCAGCGCGGCAAACGGTCGTGCAGAACGCTGGCATTACGCGGACAAGAGTGTCCGCGCTACACCGGAGAGCTGCCGATGAAATCGCAGTGTTTGCCGTTCGCGCAGATTCCGCACTCCACACGTCTTTTCCTCGATTATCTTTCCTACACGCCTTCAGTGCGCGGGATGTATCCGCGGTCGCCGGTTTTTTCCGAATGGGTGAAAGACGAAGCCCAGCGCGTGGTTTACGACGAAGCGCGGCGCAACACGGTGAGCAACATTCTTGAGCGGCAGAATCGCGGGTGGGGCGCTTCTTCGAAAACGCTGGCGAATATTGAACGGCTGCGGCGCGGGGCGCTGGCGGCGGTTACCGGGCAGCAGGTGGGTCTGTTTGGCGGGCCGCTGTTTTCGATCTTCAAGGCGCTGACGGCGGTCAAGCTGGCGGAGCAGGCGACGGCGGCTGGAGTGGAGTGCGTCCCGGTGTTTTGGCTGGCGACCGAGGATCACGATTTGGCCGAGGTGAACCACGTTTCGCTGCTTGGCGAAGGCGGGCTTCCGGAGCCGTTCGCGGTGGAAGGCCACGGGTTTAGTCATGCGGTCGCCGATGCGCCCGTGGGAACCGTCAAGTTTGCGGCGGAGGTTGAGCCGGTGGTTGAGCGCGCCGCGGCTTTGTTGGGAGATTCCGAGGTCGCGACCTGGCTGCGCGAGGCTTATCGTCCGGGAGAAACTCTAGGCAGCGCGTTTGCTCTGCTGTTTGCGCGGCTGTTTGCGGATTGGGGCGTCATTCTGCTGGACCCGGCGGACAAGGAATTTCACGATGTTGCGAAACCCTTGTTCCGCGCGGCGATTGAGCGGGCGTCCGAACTCGACGAAGCGCTGCTGGCGCGGGGCAAGGCGATTGAGGCGGCGGGATATCACCAGCAAGTCAAAGTGACCTCGGCCACCACGCTGCTGTTCGATGTGAAAGACGGAGCGCGCACGGTGGTGCGGCGCAAGAACAATGGCGGCAATGGCGCCAGCGGCGGGGAGTTTGTGGTCGGCGAGGAACACACGTCGCGCGAGCAGTTGCTGGAACAGATTGAGGCGGCGCCGGAGAAGTTCAATCCGAATGTGCTGCTGCGTCCGGTGGTGCAGGATTTTCTGCTACCGACGCTGGTGTATACCGGCGGAGCGGCGGAGGTCGCATATTTCGCGCAGGTCGCCGTGGTCTACGAGAAACTGCTGGGGCGGGTAACGCCGATCCTGCCGCGATTTTCGGCGACGCTGCTTGAGCCGAAGGCTGAACGTATTTTGGAACGCTATCAGTTGGGACTGCCGGATGTGCTGCTTGGTCCGGAAAAAGTTCGCGAGGCGATTGCCGCTCGTGCGCTGGCTCCGGAGTTGCAGGCGCGCTTTGATGACGCCTACGCCAGCGTTGAGGGGGCAATGACAGCGCTTCGGGAAGCAATTGGGAAATTGGATTCCACCCTGGTGGATACCGCTGAAAGTACTCGTACGAACATGAAGCAGCAAATCGACCGTTTGCAGGCGCGAGTGGCGCGGGCGGAGCAACAGCGCAACGAGGTGATCACGCGCCACGCGGATGCTTTGAGCAACGCGCTGTTTCCGCATAAGGCGCTACAGGAGCGCGAGGTCGCCGGAGTCAGCTTTGTGGCGCGCTATGGGCGGGAGTTGCTGGCGAATCTCTATGAGACGATTCATCCCGATTGCCATGACCACCAGGTAATCTCATTGCAGTAGTGGTTTGCCGTTACGTAGAGCAGCATCCAGCTCTTCGAGCGATTCCACGCGCGGCACTCCCTTGTTGCGATAGGCGCCGGGGACGTCCATCAGCATCGCTTGCATGCCTGCACCCTGCGCGCCGAGATAGTCCACGGAGTAGACGTCACCGACATAGAGACTCTCTTCAGGAGCGGCATTCATGCTCTTCAGGGCTTGACGAAAAATTTCCGGGTGCGGTTTTTCGTAGCCGACTTGCCCGGAGTCGGTGATGGTGTGGAAACAGCGAGCGATGCCACATCGGTGCAACACGTCTTCGATCCTGCCATCCGCATTGGAGATGACGGCGATCCGGTAGCGCTGGCCGATCTCATGCAGACGCTCGGGGGTGCCGGGGCGGATTGTGTCCCAGTTGGCGGAATTACGGATGCCGCTGACTAATTGGTCGCGAATGGCGTCGTCTGTAACTCTGATCTCGGAGAGTAACTGGGTGTAGAACATCCACCAGAAGCTGTGGTCGGTGCTTCCGCTGGTTGTCATCATGCCATCGAACTTATTTTTCGTGCGGCATTCCAGGTCGCGCAAATGCTCGGCCTCGGGCTCGACGCCTTGTCGGGTCAGAGGTGCATGAATACGCTCGCGATTAGGAAACAGCAGCGTGTTGCCGACGTCGAAGAAGATGAATTTCAGTTTGGCGTTCATTACAGTCCGGTAACTCCCCAAGAAACAGATCAAACCTGCAGTGATAAATTCGCCGTCTTCATTGCAGGCTATCCAAGAGACGGTAGCGTTCGGGGTGCTTCTCCGGTTCGACGCGCGACTCCACATCCAAACGCATGACTAGAACCGGGGCGTCGCCTTTGACCGCGGGCCAAGCGGGCAAACCCGCTCCGTTCGGATCTCCGTTCTTCACGAAGTTCGCGAAATATTCCTGCATGAGCGTGGAGACTTTGTAGTCATCGGGAGTCCAGGCGAAGACCTTGTTCGTCGCCAGGTTGCCCAGCGCATACTCGATTTCCGCGGAGTGTACCGCACCCTTGTCTGGTGGAGTGACCGGGCGCCGCGCATCCGATCCATTGTTTACGCCACCGGTGATTACACCTCCGGCCAAACCCGGCACTGCGTCGCCCATTTCAGGATTCATCGGCGGGCGCGGGCGAGCATAGAAATACCGGTACACGGGAACGCTGGCGGTGTGGGTTTGCAGGTCGAACCACTTCCATGTGCTGTAGCCGATAAATCGATCGCTGGCCAAGTCCGTGGCCGATTCAACGACCTCGCTCTGAGTGGAGGCCGCGTATGCCTGCAGAACCTCGTCGGCGTGATTGCCATAGATCTTCCGCACGGCGCGGGCGTAATTCTCCGGCGTGGGATCATCCTCACCCAGCAGGGCTCGCCAATGCATTTCCTGAGAGTTCCATCCCACCAGCAGAGGCACGTGCGCCTGTTGGCCGGCGGCGAAAATCGATGCGGGAGATTGCGGCAGAAAATAACCGTCGATGGTCAACGGGAACCGTCCTACCTCTGACTTACTGGTTGCGTCATAAAGCTGTTGCGCCGTCATGGCGCGGAGGGCCGACAAAGAGGCCGCGCCAACGCTGGCGGCGAACTCGACACCTTTTTTCTCAGCCTGCGCCAGCGTGACGGCGGGAAGCGTTCCGAGAATCGAGCCGCTTTCACCAATCGCGCCCTGGAACAAGTTTTTCGAAAGAGGGGAAGCCATCAGCGCGCTGACGGAGATTGACCCAGCCGATTCGCCTGCGATGGTGACGCGCTTGGGATCGCCGCCGAACGCCGTCACGTTCTGTTGCACCCACTGCAAGGCCGCGTTCTGGTCGAGCAGCCCGTAGTCGCCCGAAGCGTGGTGAGGAGATTCGCTGGTCAGTTCGGGGTGGGCGAGGAATCCAAACACGCCGAGGCGATAGTTGGTAGTGATCACGACAATGCCGTGCTTGGCTAGACTCTCGCCATCGTAGCGAGGCTCCGATCCATCGCCGGCCACGAATCCGCCACCGTAAAAATAGAGCAACACTGGCAAACGGCCGTGGCGATTCTTAGCGGGCGTCCAAACGTTCAGGTCGAGGCAATCTTCACTCATCCCGTTCGAGCGAAAATTCATATCGCCGAAGATAGGGGCTTGCATGCAGCGCGGGCCGAACTGGATTGCCTGGTGCACCCCCTTCCAGTTTTGGACTGGCTGCGGGGGCTTCCAGCGCAAGTCGCCAACAGGAGGCTGCGCGAACGGGATGCCTCTAAAGATGCGGACTCCAGAGCTCTGCCTGCCGCTTCCCTCGACCACGCCGTTGACGGTGCGTACGCGGTCCGAAGCGCCGCTGGCGGCCAGCGCGGTGGCGACGAGGAATGCCACGGTGAAGAATGGACGGATCAAGGATCGCTCACTTTCGTGTTGCTTGGGCATGTGCAGACCAGACGGCTTGAATTCCCGCGTCCCAAGGTAATCCAACATCTCAATGATACGTTCCTATGCGCGCGTATGAGAAGAATATGAGAAGAAAATGTGGTTTAAACTAAAAATTTGCCGATAGATAAGGCGGAAATCAAGAGAACATGGCTCAACTGCGAGTGGTCGTCCTGTGGCACCAGCACCAGCCGTTCTATAAAGACCTGGTGACCGGGCAGTATCGGTTGCCCTGGACGCGCCTTCATGCGTTGAAAGACTACTACGGGATGGTGAAGCTCCTCGACGAATTCCCGCAGGTGCATCAAACGTTCAATCTGGTGCCTTCGTTGATCCACCAGATTCAGGATTATGTTTCTGGCGAGGCGCAGGATCCTTTTCTGCAGGTTGCAGCGAAGCCGGCGAAAGACCTGACGCCCGAGGAGCGGCGGTTTGCGCTGCAATATTTGTTTCAGGCGCATCCGGTGAATGTGATTGGCCGCTATCCGCGGTATCGCGAGCTGTGGGAGAAATATCACAGCGTGGGCGATTCTCCCGAGCGCGGCGAGAAATATTTTCAACCGCAGGATTTTACCGACCTGCAGGTGCTCTCGCAGATTGGATGGTTCGACGAATTTTTTCTCGAGGAAAAAGACATAGCGGCGCTGGTTCAGAAAGGGCGGAACTATTCGCTCGACGACCAACGGCTGCTGATGGCGCGGGAGCGTGAACTGCTGGGAAGGGTTCTGCCGGTGCATGAGGAGGCGGCCAGGAAAGGGCTGATCGAAATTTCGGCGTCGCCTTTTTATCATCCCATTCTGCCGCTGCTGTGCGATACGCAGATGGGGGCGATTTCCACGCCGGGGCTGCCCTTGCCGCCGAACCGCTTTCGCCATCCCGAGGACGCGCGCGAGCAATTGCAGCGCGGACTGGATCTGCATCAGCAAGTTTTCGGGGTTAGGCCAAAGGGAGTGTGGCCGTCGGAGGGCAGCGTTTCCGAAGAGGTGCTCGGCATTGCGCACGAGATGGGAGTGCGCTGGATGGCGACTGACGAAGGCGTGCTGGGACGAAGCCTGGGGATCAATTTCTCGCGCGACGGTTATGGCAATTTACATTCCGGGCTGGCGCACCGGCTCTACACGATTTATCAATACGAGAAGGGCGAGACGCGGATGAACATGATCTTCCGCGATCACACCCTCTCGGACCTGATCGGCTTCGTCTATTCGGGGATGCCGCCGCAGGACGCCGCCAATAATCTCATCCACAAGATCAAGGAGTCGGCACACCCGGTGCTCGCGAGCGGGCAGGACGCGCTGGTCCCGATCATTCTGGATGGCGAGAATGCGTGGGAATATTATCCGCATTCGGGGCGTGAATTCCTGCGCCGATTCTATGATGCGTTGCAGCGGGAACCGGGGATGGAAGCGGTGACGGTGAGCGAGGCGATTGCGCGCCACAAGAACACGGCGCCGCTGCGGTCGCTGGTGCCGGGTTCGTGGATCAACGCCAACTTCAACGTGTGGATCGGAGCGCCGGAAGACAACAAGGCTTGGGATTACCTCTACCATGCACGCAACTTCTACGAGCAGGCTGCTCCGGGGGCGACCGAGAAACAACGCAAGCTGGCGTTTGAGGAGTTGCTGATCGGCGAGGGCAGCGACTGGAACTGGTGGTATGGTCCGGAGCACCACTCGGCGAACGACCGCGACTTCGATGAACTTTATCGCAAGCATCTGTCGAACGTGTATCAGGCACTGGGCGGGACGCCTCCGGATTATCTGGCGCAGCCGATCGCCGGGGGCGTGGCACGGCCTTCGTTTACGTCGCAGACCGCCTACATTCATCCGAAGGTTACGGGCGACATGGTGCGTTATTTCGAATGGATGGGCGCGGCGCGCTACGCGGCCGACCAGCGCTCGGGCGCCATGCACGGCAAGCGGTTTCTGATGGATGAAGTGTTGGCCGGCATCGACGAGCAATATGTCTACGGGCGGCTGGATTTTGCCGGCAAGGTGCCGCAAGATCCGTTCGAGGTGGTGGTGAATCTGGAGTCCTGGGCCACCCAGGTCGCCAAGCCGCGGCGCGAATTGCGGCTGGATGCGTCGG
>CAVZUP010000142.1:0-149631 GCA_963778255.1 uncultured Acidobacteriaceae bacterium | reverse complement strand
AGCAAGCAATCGATCGATGGAGAGATTTGGCGAAGGTAGCGGCGGGCCGAATTTTCCGCGCGGTGAGCCGCCATGGGACGCCTTGGGGTAAGGGATCTCCGAGAATGTCATCTGGTACGTCGTTCGAAGGTGCGCTGAGCGGATGCAATTGGATCATCTCGCTCCACACGATCTCCGGCGAACCTGCGCAAAACTCTGCCATGTCAATGGCGGTGAATTGGAACAGATTCAGTTTCTTCTCGGCCATGTCTCCGTCTTAACAACCGAGCGATATCTCGGCTGCAAGCAGAATCTGGAGGAGCCTGTAAACGACCGCTTCGGCTGCCTCTTCGCTCGGACATCCGTGGATTTACGGTAAGGCCTGTCGTCAATCGAAGATCAGGCGGAGGTAGATTTTGGGGGGACGGTGGTCAACCTGGCGGTACGTATCGTGAAATTCGCCCGGGGAGCCTGCGACTTTACGAAATGGATCGCTCAAGAAGCCCTTTGAAAACAATCTCCTTGAAGTCCAGCAGCGGAGCATCGCTTTTCTCGGCGCGCATGCGCAGTAGAGCACCTTCCCAGCTATTCATGACGAACTTTGCCAGCAGCGATGCTGCAAATTGATTGCCGATCTCACCTTGTTTCTGCGCTTCCGCAATACAAGCTTCAAGGAGACTGCACCAAGCGCCAAAATGCTTCGTAAGGCCGTTGCGTATCAGTGCGCTCTGGTCCGCAGCTTCCGCGCTGAAATTGCCCATCAAACATCCGCGGACGTACTGCGCCGACCTGAACGCCTTGATCCGGTCGTCGAAATACGCCTCCAATCGAGCTCGCGGCGCGACATCCTGATTGAGAAGAAAGCTGCGCAGCCTTTCCTGGCCACGAATGGAGTAGGCCTCGATCACTTCTGCAGCGAAAGCCTCTTTGCTCGGAAAGAAATTGTAAAAGGATCCCTTCGGTATGTCAGCCATCTCGACAATACTCTGAATGCTGGTTCCACCATATCCACTTGTATGGATTGCCAGGATCCCCGATTTGATGAGTTTTTCTCGAGTGTTTAGATTCGGCTTGGGTCCCCGCTTTGCGGGCTTACGAGAATCCATTGTGTGGCTCCAAGCTTATTTTCGCCGAAGTCGACCTGAAAGCCATATTTTCTCATTCTTTAATATAATATGACCGGTCATCTTGTATTATTCTGATGTTCTGAGAGATGCAAAACCGGCCTTTCGAACCTTCCCCCAAGGAGTGAACATGAATAGAAGTGAAGGAACCCTTAAATGGGATGTATTGACCAGCAAGCGCCCAGGCCTCAGCCGCGATCTTCCCCCAGGCAAAGAGGATTTGTTGTGGGTATCGAACTCCGCGACGCTCATTTACGGAGAGCGCGATGCTGTCCTAGTGGATACGTTTCTGACCATCGACCAATCGAAGACCTTGCTGAATTGGGTGATCGCGAGCGGCAAGAACCTTACCGCGATCTACCTGACGCATGGTCATGGCGATCATGTGTTCGGCGTTGGCACGCTACTGGAGCATTTTCCGGAGGCAAAGGCTGTGGCGACCCCCGAAGTGGTAGCGGGCATCCGTGCGCAAGTGTCGCCCACGTGGCTGGAGGACTTTTGGCGCAAACTCTTCCCGGGTCAAATACCGGATCATCTCCCGGTTGCCGAACCTCTTGCAGGCAATGAACTGGAGCTGGAAGGAGAGAAGCTTGTAGCGGTGAATACGGGTAGGACGGACACGGCACAATCGACTTGCCTGCATGTTCCGTCGACCGGGCTGCTCGTCGGTGGAGACGCGGTCTACAACGGAATTCATCCCTACCTCGCGGAGACCAATACGGAGAGCCGGCGCGAATGGATCGCAACGCTCGATCGACTCGAATCGCTCAACCCTCGAGCAGTCATTGCCGGGCACAAGATCCCGGAAAATGAGGACGACCCACGCATCATCGCAGAGACGAGGCAGTATCTTCGCGATTTCAACCGTCTGGATGAAGCCACCACCACAGCCCGCGAACTCTATGACGCCATGCTGGAGCTATACCCCGATCGCGTAAATCCAGGCTCTCTCTGGGGAGGCGCGAAGGCTGCGAAAACACAGGCGGCTTCGACGACCAAATAGTTGTGAATCTGGCCAAGGAGATTCCATGAAGATGCCCCGAAAGGTTTTCGCTGCCGCTCTTGCGCTGGCGGCTGCTGCTACAGGATCAGTCGCCGCCCAGCGTGCTGCCCATAAAGATCCGCTTGATGCTCCGACGCTGGATGCGGTGCGTTCAAGGGTTGGCGAGCTCATGGAGCTGGCCAACAAGCACGATCTCAAAGCCCTGCATGAAATGTTCTGGCAATCGCGCTCAGCTCTTCTGGTCGCGAAGAGTGCGATTCCGTCTGAGGGCAACTGGGCAGGTGTCTGGGGCAACGAGGCGATCGATCGGAAGCTGCACGACATTGCCGCGGCCGGCCCAGCGATACTTCAGCCGGACTTTTCAAAGCTCAAAGTTGTCGGCCTGACCCGGGACCTTGCGGAGTCCTATGTACCGATGAACATCACGGTTTCATATGCCGGCCAGGACGGAACCCCCAAACCATTTCTCATGATCGTCAATTGGATAAAGGTGGGGACAGACTGGAAGGTCGCCACGGAGGTAATTCTGCCTGTGCCGCCCGCACCCGCGGCCAGGAATTAGGCAGGGGTTTCGGGAGGCCGGTTGCGCAACACCGGGAGGAGCAATGCATATGAACATTCAAGAGGTTCAGGTTCAAAGAGTGAGTGTCGCTTCCACCGAGCCTTTTGACACGGTGGTTGCCCGAATCGACGCACAGATCGGTCATCCGGATATGGCTGCGTTTAGCAAGAGCTTTTCAGCCGCGTGGAATGAAGCCGAAATGCAAAAAGCCGTCAACCCGGTCACGGAGCCGAACGGCCTCATGGAGTTCATGCGACTCGACCTCGGTGCAGTTCTCCAAAAAGAGAATGGAACAACCAAGCCGAGAATTCTGCGCATTATTGCGGGAAATCCACTCATCATGAAGGAAATGGTGAAGCATGTTGTGGACGCAGGTTCGTATGCTCCGGTAACTATTCTCATTGAGGAGCGCGCCGATAGCGTCCGCATGTCATATGACAGAATGGCCTCCTATCTTGCGTCGTATGGAAACATCGACGCTCTCAAGGTAGCGCGAGAGCTTGACGCGAAGGTGGAGAGGATTCTGACTGCGGCCGCGGAGTAAGCTCGGGTTCCATCTGGCCCCGGCGAGCTTGCCGATTGGTTGGCATTTTCCACAAGAAAGACGGGAAGTCAGACTGGCAGCGAGCAGGTTTGGAGCGCATGGGAGAAGTCCAGGAGTCGGTACCAGGAAACGCGCCCTGGTATGGGAGCATTTCTGGAATGATGCCAAATCGCCAATGCACTCACCGACGCCGCATTAGTACTGGGAAGTCGGCAAGGCAACCCGAACCCCACTGCGAGTGACTTGCCCAAGA
Organism: uncultured Acidobacteriaceae bacterium; assembly: GCA_963778255.1. Classification (GTDB taxonomy): domain Bacteria; phylum Acidobacteriota; class Terriglobia; order Terriglobales; family Acidobacteriaceae; genus Acidiflorens. Next base: position 146,166 of record CAVZUP010000142.1, on the reverse strand, counting down.
ATGAGCGTCGTGAAGGGCGTTTACGGGTACCGATTCCGATGCCGTCAGATAAAGTGCTATTGATGAGTGAATTGGCCTGAACTCGCCAATTAAGCCAGACTAGCTGATATAAAGGCGTCTATGATCATGTCAGAGCCTGCGCCTTTAGATTCAAATACCCCAAGATGAAGGCGAAGACACGGAGTGGTTGAGGATGTTTCGTACCAGCGAAGATTACGAGTATTTTGCGAGCTACATTCGGCGCGAATCCCGATACGTTTTGGATGCGCGACAGCATGAGTTCCTGGAAGCTGTTGTGGAGACCAGTAGGAAGCGGACGACCACGATACCACAAGGCCAGGTTCTATGGCGTGCGGCGCAGGGCTATGTTGCCGAAGAAGGTGTACATCCGCACGACGTTTTCTTCCTTGAGTCCATTGAACCGCTCGCGATCGAGCGCATGAAACCGCTCAGAGATAGAGCCTACGAAGGGCGCGTGAACCCAAAAGGCGTTCCGTGTCTCTACATGGCAACGAATGCCGAGACCGCGATGATGGAGACTCGTCCTTGGACCGGTTCTGTTCTCACAGTTTCTCAGCTGGTCCTGCTGAAGCAGGTCACGGTGGTTGATTGCACCTTGCGCGCCACCTTTGATCTCGATATCAAGACCCAGGAGCAGTTGGAGAGCAATAGTTGGTACGTCCTCAACGAGGCGTTCTCCCTGCCAGTATTTCAAGCCGAAGACGTAGCAGATTATGCGCCGACCCAGTACATCGCGGACGCGTTTCGGGCAGCAGGATACGGTGGAATTATGTACACCAGCCAAGTTGGCAATGGGAAAAACATCGCGTTGTTTGATGTCCATGCGGCGGAAATCGCAAGCAGGCAGGTGCGACACGCCAAGGAGCTGTCCTTTACCTTCGCCGAAGTCGGTGCTGTTTCCTATGAGGAACAGTACCGAAAGTAACTGCTTGCGAGTCAGCAAGAGCCAATCGTCGGGACCGAAATGTGATCGAACCATCGTTCGACCACGACAAATTTGACAGGCACGAAATGTATAGCGGAGACATTGGACTGACTGCAGAAAGTATTCCCGAAGAATTAGTCGATTAGCCCTTATTACCGGGCTTGTAGGGTGTGAGGAATAACAGCGACCACGGTGTAGCGACCAATTAAATCGTGCCCCTCGACTCGATACTTTCGGTAAAGAACTCTCCTCAAAAAGCAATTCATCGGCAAATGCCGCTCGGACACGTGTACCGGAAGCCCTCTAGTTAGGAGTCCTTGACAGGCCGCTGTCGTGGCGGGCCCGTAGTCGTTGTCCACTCAAATCAGCGCCCAACTGCCTGCCAATCAAACAGATGAGACTCTCGCGTCTGCTTGATTCGGCGCGTCTGTAACGCCGGCTCCGCATCCGCGAAGAGATTTGCTCAAGGAAATGTGAGGTTACCAATCGGCTCGCTGCCGTCTGATAGTCCCGGCAGGAATATCTCGCGGACGAGAAGTTGTTGGACACAGCGCCAGTAATCCATCAAATTTGCACCCAAGATTGGCGATGGCGTCACGTGTTTGTTCCGCTCCGGACTGAGTTACAAGAATGGCCGTTATTTCGAAGATGATCGGACCCGTGAACGAATGGCACGAGCAGAACGCCCTGGTCACGGCGCTGCAGGTTCGTTTGCCGCGGGCTCAGAGCCATGTCGCCGCAATCCCTAACCCATTGCAATTAAGCGCCATCGATACTAAGGTTTTAACTGCGACACCAGTGAAGCGGAGAGGAAAGAGCATGTTCCGCAGAACTGGTCAGAGTGGTCACATTGAATCAAGCGGTAAATGGTGGGTTGTTCGGTGGTGGATGGATGTACCGGGACTAGAAAAGAGAAAACACATGCGGGAGAGAATTTGCCCGATCTCAGGCCCCGGTAGCCTGTCCAAGACCGTGAGGGAACGGCGGGCTCGTGAAATCATCACGAGCAGCGGAGCCGACACCGTGGAGTATTTCAACGAAGTCGTGAAGCAAAACAACGGTGTCACGTTCCGTGAGCAAGCAAAATGGTGGCTTAATCACGTCCGAAGTCGGAAGCGCAAACCCATTGCAATTTCGACTTTGGAAGTTTGGGAGGCCTGTCTCAATAACTGGCTTAACCCAAACATTGGAGATTTGCCCCTGTCCGAAATCAACAATGCGGTCTTGAAGTCCGTCATTGCAAAGATGTCGGAAAAAGGCTTGTCTCCAAAGACTATCGACAACTATGTTCCGGTTGTGAAGATGGTCGTGGCTTCTGCCGTCGATGAACAAGGAGAGGAAATTTATCCTCGAACATGGAATCACGAATTCATCGACCTGCCTGTGGTCGAGAAGGACAAGCAGAACACGCCGTCCTTTTCGTCTGAAGTGATGACAGGTTTAGCACGGTGGAAGAAGGAGCGTGAGCGGATGATTTTCGTTCTGTGTGGGGCTGGTGGTTTACGAGTCGGAGAGGCGCTTGGGATCGAGATTGACAAGCACATCTCCTCTGACTTTCTGACTATCTTTATCCAACAGAGAATTCATCACGGCAGGGTCGAACAACGGCTCAAAACAGCAAATGGTTGTCGCCAGGTTGACCTCCACCCGACGATCGCCACTTTTCTCAAAGAGTTCGTTGGCAAACGAGCATCGGGCTTCCTGTTCTGCACTCGACAAGGGAAACCCGTCTCTCCGTCAAACATCATCCGTCGCCATTTGCACAAGGCCCTTAAGGAACTGGGCTACATCAATCCGTTTACCGGAACGCACAAAGCTGGAAACCATGCGTTCCGTCGTTTTAGGAATACGTACCTGCGGAACTATGCGGAATGTCCCGAGGGCCTATACAAGTACTGGATGGGCCATGCTGGAAAGGACATGAGCGACCTCTACGACAAGATCAAAGAGGACGTTGCATTCCGTAGGAAGTGGGCGGAAAGATGTGGCTTTGGGTTCCAACTACCCTCAGTTGTACCGAGTGTACCGAAAAGTACCGAAAAAACTGAGGCGGCAATAGCCGCCTAAACAACTGAAAGAGCGAGAGAAAGATTGGTCGGGGAGAGAGGATTTGAACCTCCGACCCCCTGGTCCCGAACCAGGTGCTCTACCAGGCTGAGCCACTCCCCGACTGACGGTTGACGGACGGCCACACAGGATCCACGCGGCGGCCCGAACTCAAACAGTATAGCATTCTGCCTCCTGCTAATTTGCGCGGCTGGCTGATTTGTTGGTTTCGCTCGACATGTCCCGAGAAGCGTGCGACGCCTGCTACAATCTTGGACAAGGTTCGCATTTTCCCTTATTAAAACGTTTCTATGCTGGCTTTTACCGCTGCAAGGCTGTTGACTCCAAATGGCGCCGTCGAGCATCCTCTGCTGCTCGTTGAGCAGGGACACATCCTCGAGGTTACCGCGCGCAGCAGCCGGTCCCTTCCCACCGGGGTTTCCGCCATCGACTTTGGCGATGGCGTTCTCGCGCCTGGTTACGTTGACCTTCACATTCACGGTAACGCCGGATATGATGTCATGGACTCTAGCACCGCGGCCCTTCCGGCGATCGAGCAACTGCTCGCGCGGCACGGCGTCACCAGTTATTTTCCGACCACCGTCACCGCTCCCACGGATACGACGTTGCGCGCACTGCAACGACTGGCCGATGCGATCGAAGAACGCGAACTCCATAGTAATAAGGATGGCCAGACTCGGGCCCTCCCGCTCGGCATCCATCTTGAAGGGCCGTTCCTCAGCCATGCGCGTCGCGGGGTGCACCCGCCCGAAAACTTACTGGCTCCGACCCTGGCCCTATTCGAACAGTTCTGGCAGGCGGCGCGCGGACGGATTCGCATGATGACCATTGCTCCTGAATTGGAGGGCGCGCCCGAGGTCATTGCCGAAGCCGCGCGGCGCGGCGTTTGCGTGAGCCTGGGACATTCCGACGCCGACTTTGCCGCAGCCGAACGCGGCATCGCGGCCGGAGCGCGGCACGCGACGCATACTTTCAATGCCATGCGTCCCCTCGATCATCGCAGCCCCGGCATTCTAGGCGCGGTGCTCACCGACAATCGCGTCAGCGCGGACATCATCGCCGATGGCGTCCATCTCGACCCGGCAATCGTGAAGCTCTTTGCTAGGGCCAAAGGCCCGCAGCAAACCGTGCTCATCACGGACGCTACCTCGGCGACCGGAATGCCCAACGGCCGTTACCGGCTTGGTTCTTTCGAAGTTGATGTCCAGGATGGCAAGTGCACGGCAAACGGCAAACTCGCCGGTAGCGTTTTGACCATGGACTGCGCCGTGCGCAATCTGGCGCATTTCGCGGAATGGGATCTGCCCCAGGCCATATCGGCCGCCACTCAAAATCCGGCGCGAGTGGCGCGGATCGCGAATAAGGGTGTTCTCGCCGTGGGAGCCGACGCGGACTTCGTGGTCCTCAGTCCCCAAGGCGAAGTGTTGCGAACTTTTATCGGGGGCGTGGAATGCCCCCGGCACTAGCTCCCGGTTCGCAGTTCTCCAAGAAGTACTCCCTCAGACGCGCAAAAATCGTGAGTCGATCCCCTCATGTTTGCAAACCACCATCGGCCGGCAACCATCAAACTCTGCTGCCGGGGAGCGCATGAAAGAGTTGCTGCAAAAGCAGCTGGTGCGCCCCATCTTGCAACTGCTCACCCAGGGCATCACGCCGGAGAAAATCGCCCTCAGTCTGGCTTTTGGAATCATGCTCGGCGTCTTTCCCGTGCTGGGCGCCACTTCCCTGCTCTGCCTGGTCGCAGCCCTGCTCTTCCGGTTGAACCTCCCCGCTGTTCAGTTGGTGAACATTCTGATGAACCCGCTCTGGTGCGCTCTGCTGCTTCCGTTTATTCGAATGGGCGAGCGATTATTCGGAGTTCCACCACTGGCGATGACCGGCAGCCAGATGCTCGCGCTGGCGCACTCTGATTTCCTGCATTCCGTTCGTGTCCTTTGGTTGACCACGCTGCGGGCAGCGGCCGCCTGGCTATTGGTTGGTCCTGTGGGAATTGTCGTGCTCTATCTGATCCTGGTTCCCGTAATTCGGCACATGGCTCGTCTGCATCTTCTTTCTAGCATTCATGCGGCGGAGGAAACTGCCGAAAAGTCTACCGCAGTGCCCAGTCCATGAAGATAGACGGCCCAGCAAATTTCTTCGCAATTGCTTATGATGAACAAACTGCATTTTTATTCGTGGGGGCAGAGTGGCTGAGATACAAAAGACGAACGGAATCGAAGTCCTGGAAACCCGGGAGTGGCTGGACTCGCTCGACTATGTGCTTGCCCAAGGAGGACCGGAGCGCGCTGGCCGGCTTTTGCAACAACTGGCGCTTCATGCCCGGCGCGAGGCGGGAATCAACCTGCCCTTCTCGGCAACCACTCCGTACCAAAACACGATCCCTTCAAGACAGCAACCGCCGTTCCCCGGCAGCCAGGAAATGGAACGCCGCATCAAGAGCCTAGTGCGCTGGAACGCCATGGCCATGGTCGTCCGCGCCAATAAGATTCAGGAAGGCATCGGCGGCCACATCTCCACCTTCGCGTCGGCAGCCACGCTTTACGAGGTCGCCTTCAATCATTTCTTTCAGGCCTCCACCGAATCGGGCGATCGCGATGTCGTCTATTTCCAAGGACACGCCGCGCCCGGCATTTACTCGCGCGCCTACCTCGAAGGCCGCATCCCGAAAGAGAAATTAGAGAACTTCCGCCGCGAGTTGAAACCGGGCGGCGGACTCTCGTCCTATCCGCATCCCTGGCTCATGCCTGACTTCTGGGAGTTTCCCACCGTCTCCATGGGACTCGGCCCGATTCAGGCGATCTATCACGCCCGCTTCATTAAATATCTCGAAAATCGTGGACTCAAAACTTCCACCGGCGGCAAGGTCTGGGCGTTCATGGGCGACGGCGAAATGGACGAACCCGAATCCCTGGGCTCGATTACATTGGCTTCGCGCGAGCGGCTCGACAACCTGATTTTCGTCGTCAACTGCAACCTCCAACGCCTGGACGGCCCGGTGCGCGGCAATGGCAAAATCATCCAGGAACTGGAAGCGATTTTCCGCGGCGCAGGATGGAACGTGATCAAGCTGATCTGGGGCGGCGATTGGGATCCGCTCATTCAAGCCGATCGCGATGGCCTGCTCGTTCGCCGCATGGGAGAGATCACCGACGGTCAGTATCAGAAATATTTCGTCGAGAGCGGCGCCTATTTTCGCCAGAATTTTTTTGGCACCGACCCCCGCCTGCTCAAGATGGTCGAGCATCTTTCCGACGAGCAACTCGCCCGCATGAGACTAGGTGGCCACGACCCCATCAAAGTGCATGCCGCGTACAAAGCGGCGGTTGAGCACGCCGGATCCCCCACCATCATTCTCGCCAAGACCATCAAAGGCTATGGCCTCGGCGAAGCCGGCGAAGGCAAGAACATCACCCATCAGCAGAAAAAGCTGAACGACGAAGAGCTGCAAATCTTCCGCTCGCGCTTCGGCATCCCGATTCCCGACGGCGAACTCCACAACGCGCCCTTCTATCGCCCCGCCGACGACAGCGCCGAAGTCAAATACATGCAGGAGCGCCGCAAGCAACTGGGCGGCTACATGCCGGTGCGAAAAGTGCGCGCCACGCCGCTGAAGCCGGTTTCGGAAGCCCTCTTCGAAGAATTCTACAAAGGTACGGAAGGCCGCGAAGCTTCCACCACCATGGTCTTCGTGCGCATGCTCTCCAAGTTGCTGCGCGACCCCGAAGTCGGCCCGTTAGTCGTGCCCGTGGTTCCCGATGAAGCCCGCACCTTCGGCATGGAGGCGCTGTTCCGCCAGGTCGGTATTTATTCCAGCGTCGGCCAGCTCTATGAGCCGGTCGATATGGATACGCTCCTTTATTACAAGGAGGCGAAGAACGGACAAATTCTCGAAGAGGGCATCACCGAAGCCGGATCGATGTGCTCTTTCATCGCCGCCGGCACCGCCTACGCCAATCACGGCATCAATACGATTCCCTTCTTCATTTATTACTCCATGTTCGGATTGCAGCGCATCGGCGACCTGATATGGGCCGCCGCCGACATGCGTTGCCGTGGTTTCCTCATCGGAGGCACAGCCGGACGCACAACCCTCGCCGGCGAAGGCCTCCAGCATCAAGATGGCCACAGCCACGTGCTGGCCCTCAGCGTGCCAACCCTGCTCGCTTATGACCCGGCATTCGCCTATGAAATCGCCATCATCATTCAGGATGGCATCAAGCACATGTACGTCGATGGCGAATCCATCTTCTATTATTTGACGGTGGGTAACGAACCGCTGCCCATGCCCGAAATGCCCAGCCAGCCCGGCATCCGCGAGGGCATCCTCAAAGGCTTGTATCGCTATAAGACTTCCGAGAAGAAAAACGCGAAGCTGCGCGCGCAGTTACTGGGCAGCGGCGCCATCATGTTCGAGGTGCTCAAGGCGCAGGCGATTCTGGAGAAAGACTACGGCGTCGCCGCCGACGTCTGGAGCGTGACCAGCTACAAAGAGCTCTATCGCGAAGCCAACGACTGCGCTCGCTGGAATATGCTGCACCCCACCCAGAAAGCAAAGGTACCGTATGTCACCCAGACATTGAAGGGCGCATCCGGCCCCTTCATCGCAGCATCGGATTACATGAAGGTTCTCCCCGAGAGCATCGCGCAGTGGATTCCGGGCAAGCTGGTGGCGCTAGGCACGGATGGCTTCGGCCGCAGCGAGAATCGCGCATCCCTGCGAGACTTTTTTGAGGTGGATGCAAAACACATCGTGCTAGCCACGCTGCATGCCCTGGCCAGTGAAAAAATCAGCGACAAAAAAGACGGCGGCGAAGGCGTCAGTGCGAAACTGCTGGAGAAAGCCATCAAGGATCTAGGCATCGATCCGGAAAAACGCAATCCGGCCACCAGCTAGCGGGTATGAAACGACGTACTGATGGAACGACGTAGCGGTAGCGATGGAGCGACGGGTGTATCTTGGCGTCTCGCCCGTCCAGCCCCGGGGGGCGAACAAACTTAGCCCAGCGCTTCAGCGCTGGGTAAAAGTGAACCGAGGATTCAAGTCCCGGAGGGACGACCGAGTCCACTCTAAAGGGCACGAGGTACATAAGGAAAGAATGGCGACGGAATTCAAACTGCCCGAACTGGGAGAGAATATCGCAAGCGGTGACCTGGTCCGCCTGCTGATCAAGCCCGGCGCCACCATCGCCGAAGGCGAACCGGTCATGGAACTCGAGACCGACAAAGCGGTCGTCGAAGTACCCTCGTCGATAACCGGCATCATAGGAGAAATCCGAGTAAAAGAAGGCGACAAGCTCCGGGTAGGGCAAGTCATCTTCACCGTAGAGAACGGAACAGGAACTGGCGCAACGCCCTCTTCAGATGCAGTGGAGGGACGGGCGTCTCGCCCGTCCGGCCGTGCGGCAACGCCCGCGCCTCCATCGGCACAGCCCGCGCCCCCAAGTCTCGCAACGCCAGCGACCTCCACCGCCAGCGAATTCAAGCTGCCCGAACTGGGAGAAAACATCGACTCCGGCGACCTGGTGCGCCTGTTGATTTCACCGGGCGCGAGCGTGTCCGAAGGCCAACCCGTCATGGAACTGGAAACCGACAAAGCCGTAGTCGAAGTTCCGTCCTCGGTAAGCGGCGTAGTTCGCGAAATCAAGGTCAAAGAAGGTCAAAAGGTCAAGGTAGGCGAGGTCATCTTCACGTTGGAAGGCGGCGCAGTCGCTCAGGTCGAAACTCCGCGCAGCCACCAGCCGGTGGAACATATGTCCGGCCAACAAGCGGCAAGACTCGCCTTCCAGCTAGCCATGCGTGCCGAAGGCAAAACCGAAGAACAAGCATTGCCACCGGATCACCCGCAAGCTCCGCCGCCAGCCTTCGCCATGCCCGTGCAACTAAGCAAGGTGGCCGGCACCGATCACGATCCCATTCCGGCAGCTCCACACGTACGCCGTCTCGCACGCGAAATCGGAGTGAATATCCGCACTGTGACCGGCAGCGGACCCGGCGGACGCATCAGTGAAGATGACGTAAAACTCTCCGCCAAGAATGCCTTGATCGCAGCCGCCGCGGCGGCGCAAACACCCCGCGGAACCTTCATCGAGCCTGAACTCCCAGACTTCACCAAGTGGGGGAAGACCGAGCGCGTCTCCATGCGCGGCGTTCGCCGCAAAACCGCCGAACATCTCCGCCAAGCCTGGAACACGATTCCCCACGTCACTCAGCAGGATCGCTCCGACATCACCGAACTCGAACAGTTGCGCGCCAAGTTTGCGCCCCGCGCGGAGGAAGCCGGCGGCAAGATGACCGTCACCGCCATCGCCTTGAAGGTCTGCGCCTCGGCTCTCAAAGTCTTCCCTCAGTTCAACGCCTCGATTGACATGACGAAAGAAGAAATCGTCTACAAGCAATACATCAACATCGGCGTAGCCGTGGACACCGATCGCGGCCTGCTGGTGCCGGTCATTCGCGACGTGGACAAGAAAAACATAGTCGAGCTGGCGGCGGAGATGACGCAGCTCTCGAAAAAAGCGCGCGACCGCAAGCTCACGCCCGAAGAGATGGAAGGCGGCACATTCACCATCACCAATCTCGGCGGAATCGGCGGCACCGGCTTTTCGCCCATCGTAAACCATCCCGAAGTCGCGATTCTCGGCCTGTCGCGTTCGCGCATGGAGCCGGAATGGGTGAGCAACAAGTTTGAGCCGCGCTTGATCTTGCCGCTCTCCCTCTCGTACGATCACCGGTTGATCGACGGAGCCGACGCCGCACGCTTCCTACGCTGGATCGCCGAGGCTTTCGAGCAGCCATTTTTGCTGTCGGTGCAGGGATGAGAGATCAGCGTTCAGTAGGGCCAGAGGGGTAGTGATGGAAACACTCCCGACCAGAAACGCCCTCGGCTATGGAGAATTGTTCTGGTCATTTCGGCAATGGTTGACTAGGCAAAGATCCTCTCATTGGTCCCAAGTACTTGGTACAGTCGAAGGCTACGAACTGCTCATGGCAAGACAGAACGGCTGGTTCGTTCTTTTTTACAGTTACGAATTTGAGGGGACGCGATTCTCGGGCGAGTGTAGGAAGTGGCTGCTATTCGCTTTCTCATCAGTCGAATCGCAGACCGAAAGGATTACGGCTCGGTTGCCGGTCGGGGCGAAGGTAGGATTGCGAGTTGACCCGGACACTCCGAGTCGGTCGATAGCAGAATTTAGAATTTGAGGGTACCGATAACACCATGACGAACTCTTCCAATCTCCGTATTGCAGTAATCGGCGGCGGTCCCGGCGGATATGCCGCCGCATTTCTGGCTGCCGACCTTGGCATGAAAGTTACGCTGATCGATCCCGAAGCGAATCCCGGCGGCGTCTGCCTCTATCGCGGCTGCATCCCGTCCAAGGCCTTGCTGCACGTGGCTAAGCTGCTCGAAGAAGCCGAGCAGGCCAAGAACTGGGGCATCGAATTCGGCGAGCCCAAAGTCGATCTCAACAAACTTCGCGGATGGAAAGAGAGCGTCGTCAACAAGCTGACCGGCGGACTTGGACAACTCTCGAAACAACGCAAAGTCGAGTTTGTGCGAGGCAAAGCCGCATTCGTAAATTCCACCACGCTCAAAGTCACAAAGACTGGCGGCAACAAGACCGCTGGCGCCAATAACAGTGGGGCCAATAATAATGAAGAGAACCTAACCTTCGACCGCATCATCATCGCGACCGGATCGCGCCCCACCGTCGTGCCCAGCCTCAAACTCGACAGCCCGCGCCTCATGGATTCCACTGGCGCACTCGATCTGCCCGACATTCCAAAAACGCTGCTCGTCATAGGCGGCGGTTACATCGGATTGGAACTAGGATCGGTCTACGCCACGCTCGGCACCAAGGTGACCTGCGTCGAGATGATGCCCGGCTTGCTCCCCGGAGCCGACCGCGATCTGGTGCTGCCTCTGCACAAACGCCTGGAAAAACTTTTCTCCACCATCCTGCTGAATACCACCGTCAAGTCGCTCAAGGATGAAGTAACAGGTATTCGCGTAACGCTCGACGGTCCGAACGTAAAAGAAAACGACCAGGTCTTCGACCGCGTACTGATGTCCGTAGGACGCCGCCCGAATTCCGAGATCCCCGGCCTCGACAAAACGCAAGTAAAGGTCAATCCCAAGGGATTCATCGAAATCAACGGTCAGCGCCAGACCGCTGACCCCACAATCTACGCCATAGGCGACGTAGCCGGCGAACCGATGCTCGCCCACAAGGCGATGCACGAAGGCCGCTGCGCCGTGGAAGCTATCGCCGGACACAAGGTAGCCTTCGAGCCAAACGCGATTCCCGCCGTCGTCTTTACCGACCCGGAAATCGCGTGGGCCGGACTCACCGAAACGCAGGCCAAAGATCAAGGACGCGAAATCACGGTCGCGAAGTTCCCATGGGCAGCATCCGGTCGCGCCATCACTCTCGATCGCCCCGAAGGTATGACCAAGCTTCTCATCGATCCGAAGACGGAGCGAGTGCTGGGCGTAGGCATCGTCGGCCCCGGCGCCGGCGAGTTGATCGCCGAAGGAGTGCTGGCCATCGAAATGTGCGCGCTGGCGGCCGATATCGGCATGACCATCCACCCGCACCCCACGTTATCGGAGACAATGATGGAGTCGGCCGAAATCTTTTACGGGCAGGCCACCGACATCTATCGCCCCAAGAGGTAGAAGTTGAGGTCTGGGCGGGATGCCCGCCCTCCCCATGTTGGAATCTAGATGAAAAAATCGGCGTTACTGCTTCTCGCTGTTTCCATCTCTCTTCATGGACTGAAGCTCCAGTCTCTGGCGCAGTCCGTGACCAGCTTGCTTCAGGGCGGAACCGCGGCTCAAGCGCCAACTCTCGCATCCGCCGATCCCCTCGGACGCGATACGCCTTCGGGCACCGTACTTGGATTCCTGCAAGCCGCGCAAGACGGAAACGAGAAAACCGCCGCCGATTATCTGCAAATGAGCGCCTCGCGCCGCCAGTCGCAGGGCCCCGACATCGCCGCCAAACTGAAAGTCCTCATGGATAGCGCTTTCGTCGGCAGCGTGCGACGCATCAGCACCCGTCCCGAAGGCAATCCCGATTACGGCACCGCCGATCAGCAAACCATCGGAGCTTTTGCCAACGAAGATCAGGACGTTCCCGTTGTCCTCGTCCGCGTCACGGATCCGAACGCAGGGAAAGTCTGGCTCTTTTCCGCGGAAACGCTCAGCAAAGTCCCGGAGCTATCCGACAACGTCGAGGCGCACCAGGTCGAAAATAAACTCCCGCGGAGCCTGGTGCGAATTGTCTTTCTGGGGATGCCTCTCTGGCAATGGCTGGCGCTTTTCGCCGCCATTCCAGTGGCGCTCGCGATCGGCTGGACGCTGGTTGTGCTGCTCGCCATTCCGCGGCGGCTCTGGCTCAAACTCCGGCATCGTCCCAACCTGCACGGTTACAGAGGCATGTCCGCGCCCCTGTTGGTGTCATTCAGCGCGCTGGCCCATCGCGTGATGGCCGCCTACCTCGGCCTGCCATTGCTGCCGCGTTTTTATTACTACCGGACCATTGGCGTTCTCATCAGCATCGGCTTCTTCTGGTTTCTGCTCCGCGTCACCAGCCTTACGATGCAGCGCTTGCGCATGCATGCCATCAGCGGGGGCCGCATTGGCACTGGAACCCTGATGGTGCTGGCCGAGCGACTGCTCACGGCCCTGGTGGTGGTTGCCGCCATCCTGGCCACGCTCGGTATCATGGGCTTCAACCTGACTACCGTCCTCGCCGGCCTTGGCATCGGCGGCATAGCCATCGCCTTCGCCGCCCAGAAAACGCTGGAAAATCTATTCGGCGGAATTTCCGTGCTGGCCGACGAAGTGATCCGCGTGGGCGACTACTGCCGCTTCGGTGACCGCTCCGGAACCGTGGAAGACATCAGCCTGCGCTCCACCCGTATTCGCACCGACGCTCGCACCGAGCTTTCCATCCCCAATGGCGCACTCGCCACCATGAGCATCGAGAATTTCACTCGCCGCGACAAAATCCTCTTCAACCCGGCGCTCGCGATCCGGTGTGAAACCTCGGCTGACCAACTGCGATACCTGCTGGCGGAAGTTCGCCGCATGTTCTACGAGCACCCGAAAATCGAAAGCGAAAGCGCATACATCCGCTTCGCCAATTTCGACACCAGCGCGTTGCGGCTGGAAATCTTCAGCTACATCCTCACTCGCGATAGCACGGAATTCGTAGCCATCCGCGAAGACCTTTTGCTGCGTATCATGGAAATCGTCGAGAAATCCGGCAGCGGATTCGCCGTCCCGTCACAGACTCTCTATCTCTCGCGCGATGCCGGCCTCGACAAAGAAAAAGCCGCCGCCGCCGAGCAACAGGTCCAGCAATGGCGAGACCAGCACCAGTTGCCTTTCCCCGATTTTGCGCCCGCCGACAAATCAGCCTTCCGCGGCTCGATCGTTTATCCTCCGCCCGAGTCGGCCGTGGGTAAAACCGAAAACCTACCATGAATCGGTGCCCGCCGCGCTTACTCCCGTAACTTGCGGCTTTCGGTGGTGGTTCCTAGCATGAGAGAGCCATGCCCTATGCTCTGCTGTTGTCGCCGGATGACCAGGCGGTTAGTGCAATTACTGGCGTTTTAGAAGAAATGTCAGTGACTTGCGAGCGCCCCCTGGACGGAGTCTCCGCTGCCCAAAAACTCAATTCTCACAACTTCGACCTGGTGTTGGTCGATTGCGAGAATCTGCCGGCAGCTAAGCTGATTTTCGACGTATGCCGTCGCGGAAAGAACGGATACAATCCCGTCCCCATCGCGATTGTCGATGGTCGCGCCGGTCTGCCCACCGCTTTTCGCCTCGGTGCGGAACTAATCCTGACCAAACCAGTGTCAAAAGACCAAGCCCGCAGCACCATTCGCGTCGCTGTCGCCCGTGTGAGGAAAGAAGTCCCGGCCAGCGCACAGCCGGAAGCCGCCACCGAAGTGCTCGCTCAGGCAGCCGCAGCGGCAGCCGTTTCGTCGCCGCGGACCACTTTCGCCGAGTCCGCTCCAAGCATGGACGCTGACTCCTTTCCAACCGATGACGTGACCGTAACGCTCTCCGCACCCGCCGTCGCGACGACCATGAGTTCCGCCGTGGCGGATGCTGAAATCGAAACCACGCCGGCGAATCCAGACTCACAGCCGGAGGCCGCAACCTCGTCGGCACATTCCTTCCCGGAATCATCTTCGACTCCCGCTGCTGCAATCGATTCAAACCCCGCGCTCCCACCAGAACTTTCTGACGATCCCGTGCTCGCGGAGTTGGAGAGAACGGAACGGGAAGAATCCGAACAGGCAGAGTTACAACCAGCTTCGGAGTCAGCCGAAGCAGAGCCGGCAGTCGCCTCGAAGGCCCCGGAGTCTTCGTCGCGCAAGCAAGGGAAACACAAAACAAGCAGTGCGCTGGTGGAGCTTCTGGTCTTAGCACTCGCCGCCGGCGGTTTCTATGCTGTATGGACCTATCAGCCCGGATTCCGAGCTCTCGCGCAGCCCCAGGTGAATCGCGTGCTGGCGCTCGTCGGATTAACCCAACCCACATCGCTGACGCCAAGCCCCGCGAAGCCTTCCGCTCAACTGCCCGCAACCCCGGCGCCTGCGCCGGCACCAGCGGATCCCAACCAGGCACCAGCGGCAACCCCAGATTCCGCGGCAAGTCCAGCCGCGACTTCTCCAGGTGGCGCGGCAACAACGCCCGCCCCTGCCCCGCAAGCAGCGCCCCCAGAAACAGCCGTCGTACCGCCAGCTTCCGGAGCCACAACTGCACCGGCTATCGGCAAGCCGGAGGTAGGCAAACCCAGCGACACCAAGAAAGACGCTGCCACTCCTTCGTCCGTCGCGTCACTGCCGGGGGACAATGCCACGATCGTTCTTTCTTCCCAGGGCGCGGAAAAACGGCTGACCCACAGCGTTCCACCGAAATATCCCGCCGCCGCGCATTCGGGAGGAACAGTGGTCTTCAAAACCTTCGTCGATGAGGATGGCAAGGTTGCGCGCCTGCAACTGCTTCAGGGAGACGCTACCTTGGCAGCCGCCGCCAGCGAAGCTGTAAAGCAATGGAGCTATCGACCCTTCGTCCGCGACGGCAAAAACCTGCCGTTTCAGACGGTAGTGACCATCGACGTTCAGCAGCCCTAGCAGGCTTTGCGGAAAGTTCGGATCTTGATGTTGATCAATGGCTGTTTAGCCGCATAGGGCAGTCGTAGCAACTCGACTTTTCCCGTGGCCCATGTGTCGATCGCGATCCGCTGCCATTTCTGTCCAGCCGATCCCGCGAACCGCCATCGCCCCTTAGTCCCATTACCCACGTAACTTGCTGGTACCCACTGCATTACCTAGGATGGCCTCATTATGGGTTACCAAGCTCTACTCTTCTGTCCAGACGAAAAACTGGCCAATGTCGTTAGTCAGGTCTTCAGCGAACTGGACTTCTCCGTGGAAGCCGTGCACGAACCTTTTGCAGCGGTCAAAAAGTTGATGGCGCAACGCTACGACGCGATCGTCGTCGACAGCCAGGACGAACAGAGCGCCTCTCTGCTCTTCAAGAGCGCGAGAAATTCCAGCTCCAATCAGGCTTCCCTGGCCATCGCCCTAGTCGAAGGACAAGCGGGCGTAGCCAAGGCCTACCGCATCGGCGCCAACCTCGTGCTCACCAAGCCGATCAACGTCGAGCAGGCCAAGGGAACGCTTCGCGTGGCACGAGGACTTTTGCGGAAACATTCCGATGCCGCCAACGCCCCGGCCACCAACCCCGCAGCTCCAGTATTGCCCTCAAGAGCGGTTCCCGTTTCCGCGGGCAGTTCATTCCAACCGCCCAGTCGAGACGCAGCTACCGCCACTCATTCCGAAATACCGGATATTGAAACAGCGCCGCCAGCGATGATTCCCGAAGCGATGCCGACGGAATTTCCGGAAACCACCGCATCCTCACAAATCGAAACCAAACCAGCGGTTATTCCCGCACCCGCAGCGCAAGCCCAGACCACCATCGAGGCCGAACCATCCGCAGAAGCACACCAACCCGCTTCCCCAGCACTACCCGCAGCGAACTTACCAGCGCGAAACACAACTTCTGCTTTCACATCGGTCGTGGCGTCGGCCGCTGCTCCAGCTCCCGCCAAAGAAGCTCCGGCTTCACCGGTAGCATTCCGAGCAAAAGAGAACCGAATCGTCGAATCGGAGCCAGCGGAGAAGCCGGCCTCAATTCCAATTCCAACTCCAACGTTCACTTCGATCAGCGCTGGCGATGTCCTGTCCTATGGGGCAGGCAAAGAAGCTGCCGAAGGGTCGGCTGGCAACAAGAAGCTCCTAATCGCTGCTGTCATTGTCCTGGCTCTAGCCGCACTCGGCTACATTGGTTACGGTAGGTTCGTTAAATCCGCCAGCACTCCAGTTCCGCAGCCTGTCAGCGCGCCCCCGAACTCGGAACAACACGCGTCCGCGCCTGCACCTTCCCCAGTATCGACGCCGTCGCAGGCCACCCCCGAAGGGCCAGGCTCCGCAAACTTAGGCGTCAAGGCGCCAACCGCGGCGCCCCTCGCCCAGTCGCCCGTAGGCACCGGCAATTCCCCGGCAATTCGGATCGCCGCAAACACCACTGCAACTCCTGACCTGGGAACCAAAAAACCCGATTCGGCGCCCTTGCAAGTAAGGTCGAATGATGCCGGAGTCAAACCGGCGGTCCCCGCCGAGGAATCTGCGCCACAGCTTTCCAACCCGCCCGCCGTTGCTTCTGCCAACGACAACGCCTTGACCGGCCTCTTGTCGGCGGCGCCAAACGTCTTGAAGCCTTCGCTGGCGACCGTAAGAATTTCTCAGGGTGTGTCCGAGGGACTTCTGATCAAGCGCGTGCAGCCAAAGTACCCGTCAGCCGCGCTCTCGCTTCACGCCCAGGGCGCAGTGCAGATCGAAGCGACCATTAACAAAGAGGGCTTCGTCACGAATCCAAGGGTGATCAGTGGAGCTCCGGTCCTGGCGCAAGCAGCAGTGGCAGCCGTCCGCCAGTGGAGATACAAGCCCTACTATCTGGACGGCCAGCCAGTAGAAATCCAGACCCAGATCACAGTTAACTTCAAAGCGGAGTAGAAAAATAGGTGTGGGTTTTCCTGAGACCTGCGCCTTAATTCAACTGTTCATCCAAAGGCCTCTGCCGCGGACGCCCCGGATGAGCGCTGATGCTGCGGAACTTGTGATAGAGTCCGTGCAAATCTTCGCTCAACAGCTGTACCACCTGCATGCAGAAATCGCCGTGCTCCCGCAAAAATGCCAGGAATTCCGTGCGCGGAATGAAGACCGCCATCGCATCTTCACCCGCTTCCGCGCTAATCCGGTGCCTTTCCCCGCTCATACTCTCGCTCAGCCCGAGTACGTTTCCGGGGCCAACGACTTCCAGCAGCTGCTTTTGACCCACCCCGGTTGAGAGCAACAGGCGAACCTCACCCCTCTCCAGAAGGTAAACGCCTGTCACCGCTGAACCCTGCTCAAACAACGTACCGCCCTTGGGAAACTGCTGAACGGGCTTGATTCCGTGGAGTGCCTTTAACAGATCGGCACTCAACTTGCCCGGGGTAGGCTCCAACGACACGATGTCACTCTCTTTTGCTGACGCCCATTCTGCGCTTGTCCAGAACCCTGGACTGTGATTGTCATCACTTCTCTAAGTGAGAATAGGCGATGGGCTCCGTCAATCAAACGGGAAGGGCACGAGTTCACACACGCCGTAAGTCGTTGAAAATGTCCGCGCCTTAGCGCGTGTGGAGAGCTCCTGGCGGCCTATTGCCGTTCAAGAATTTCGTCGATTGCAACCTTGCCGCCTTTCTCGACGCTAACGACTTTATGAACCGGCTTGAAACCGGTCAGCGCGATATCCACGATGTAGTTCCCCGGTCCCAGCATGACGTCGACCGGAGAATTCTTATCCAGAACGCGCTGGTTGATGGATACCTGCGCGCCCTTCGGCTGCGTGTGTATGCCGATCGAACCCATGCCCGCCGTGCTCTCGCCGCCGTGTCCAAACAGCTTATTGAGCTTGCCCACCGTCCGTATGTCTTCCGTGTTGCCGAGCGCCTTGAGCACCGGCGCGTATTGGAAATTCTGCGCCGGACCGAGATCGGCAGTGACCGTCTCATCCAGATATCCCTGCTTGCGCAACAGCACGGTGTGGCTGCCTTTTTCCACCGCGAACTGCGCCGGCGTCACCCGCCCCGCGGATTTGCCATCGATCGTAATGTCGGCGCCAGGCGGCGTGCTGTTCACCACCAGCAAAGCATTCATCGGCGCCAAACGAACCATGAGCGACGATTTACTTCCCGAAGCAACCTCCACCGATCGTATGTCGGAAGAATAGCCTGACTTACTTACCGAGATGATGTGCTTACCCGGACTCAGCTCTGCCAAAGTAAACGGCGTAACCCACGACGGATCGCTTTTTCCATCGACCTGAAACTGGGCGCCCTGCGGACTGGAGTCGATCACCGCCTGCCCCAAAATCACGGCCGGCGCCGGGGCTGGTGCGGGCGCCTTTTGATTCTTCGCGCTGCGCTTTTCGATTTGCCGCAGCTTCAGGTTCGGCTGAGCTTCCGCGCCCTGCGGGGCCGGATTTTCGATTGGCGGCGGCGCTTGTGTCTGGGCAACCTGCGGTGCCGAAGTCGAGGTCGAAGCCGGGCTTGTGCTGGCGGCCTTCGTCGGTCGCGGAGCAGCCGTGGTGCCATCGTCTTCCGAACGCACATGAAAAAAGATCGCGAGCGCCACCACCAGGATCACTGCCACCGCCCCAAGGATGGAATAAAGCATCAGCTGTGGCGGAAGTGTGGAGATTTCCTTCATCGCCTTTTCTGCAACTTCCCGCGGCTGGATTCTGGGTTTCTCTTCTGTTTTCTTCGAAGAATCGAACCTCACCTCTTGCTGCAACGGTTCGGTCGGCTCGGGAACCGCCGGCGCAAAAATCGGCTCCTTGAGCGGAGGCATCTCTGCCAGATCGGAGAAGCTTTTGCTGCATGATCCCTGCCCCGGCTCGGACATCATCGGGTCAACCGCCACCCGGGGCGAATGTCGCTCCGCTTCCGGCTCCACCGCCGCCGCCGATAGAACCGGACCGCGCGCCACCGGTGCCTCCGGAACGTCGATTTCAAAATCGCTGATGAGCCGTGCCCCCGACTTTGAACTCGAGTCCGCATCGGAATTCGCAGCCAGCCCCGCCGAGAAATTCGTCCTCACGACGGAAGAAGATACCGAAGCAGATACGGAAGTCGAGATCCCTCCGGTAACCGCGCCCGAGGCAGCCGCAGTCGTTTTGGCTGCGATGGCCGGCGGATTGGTCCGCGAAGGCACTGCTGCGCCAGTTGCTGCGGAAACAGGATTACCCGAGGCAGCCTGGGACAAAGATGAAGACGAAGATGAGGATGAGGACGGAGCGGATGCCGTGGAAGACATCGGTCGAACCGCGCTCGCTTCCGGGGAAACAAATTTGCTGGCCGCGGCCGCGCGCTCCGCGCGACTGACGGCAACATTCGGCGTTGCGGCCGTCTTCTTGTTATCACCGACCGCTTTTTTCCCACTTTCCTTGCACTTTTCCAGGTCATCCAATAATTCGTGAGCGCTCTGATAACGCTCCGCCGGATCCTTCGCCAGCGCTTTCATAATCAAAGCGCTCACTGCAGGCTGAATCTTCGCATTCACCGCCGACGGGCTGCCGGGCATCTCATTCTCAATTTGGCTAACCAGCGCCACCGGATCGGCGGCATCGAACGCCGTCCGGCCCACCACCATCTCGTAAAGGATCGTGCCCAGGCTGAACAGGTTCGAGCGCACGTCGATCGCTTCTCCCCGAATCTGTTCGGGAGAACAATACGGCATAAGTCGGCCCAATCCTTTTCCCGACTCCGCCTCGATGAGGCTCATGTTGGAAATGCCGTAGCCCAGGATCTTGACCATCCCGTCCCACTGCACCATGATCTTGGCGGGCTCCAGCGAACAGTGCGTCACTCCCTTCGCCGCCGCGTGTTCCAGCCCGGCGCAAATCTGGCGCGTAATGTCGAGCAGATCCCAGATGGAAAAGCCTTCCTTGCGCGACACCATGGTGGCGATGCTGTTGCCCTGTATGTACTCCATCGCCGCACAGAACTGCCCCTCGATCTCGCCCGCGCCGTAGAGCGCCACTATGTTCTGGCTGACCAGATCGCGCGTGCTCTCGCCTTCCGCTATCAGCGTTTCCACAAACGCCCCGGCCCGGTCCCCCAGTGGCCCCAGATCCTGCGTCTTGAGCGCCACAACCTGGTCGCTTTTCAGGTCCGTCGCCTTATAAATCAACGCGGTTTCTGATTTTGAAAGTTCACTCTGAATTTCGAATCGGCCAAACATTGTCGCCATTACAATCGTCCTCGCGCAGGCACGACGCACCGCACCCTTTAAGTGGATTTGGCTAAGAACAGGGGGAGAATCAACCCTAGAATACCGCCTTCAATTGCCCAACTAGGAGTTACGAAAGTACTGAAAATCAGCGGCGAAAGCCGAGCATCCCGGTAGTACCCCATGCGCCTGTGCCCTCAGTGGTTCAAGCTTCTTAGGCCCTGAATCGGAGTTTCCCCAGGCATAATTCTTCGAGGTTTACTCGCCGCTGCATTGTGGTCGCCGTTCCTGATGGCCGGCATGAGTCTGATTCTGAGAACGGCACCAGATCGGCCCCAGTTGTCCATACCGCAACCTCTGTTTTATTCTCAGAGCGAGCGCAATTGGGGCGGGCTCTCCCTCTTGGAGAGTTTCCTTATCAACATCCACCAGCGGGCTTCCGGAGTCGCATGACTTTAACCAGGTTCGTCACGAAGAGCGCGTTTCGGAACAAGCGGCGCAGCCTGCTGACCGTGCTCAGCATCGCGTTCTCCCTGCTCCTGCTGACTCTGATGATGACCATCTGGCACGCCTTCTATATCGACAAAGGCAGCGCCGAGTCCGCCCAGCGCCTGGTCACCCGCCACCGCGTCTCCCTTACGCAAGCCATGCCCGCGTTTTACCGGGACAAAATCCGGACCGTCCCCGGCGTCGTGGCCGTCGCCCCCAGCAACTGGTTTGGAGGCCTATACATGGACGACAAGCCAGAAAATTTCTTCGCCCAGTTCGGCACCGACCCGGACGAAATTCTCAAAATTTTCACCGACATCAAAATCCCCGCCGATCAGCTACTCGCCTGGCAGCGCGACCGCGCCGGCGTAATCGTCGACGACCAGCTCGCCAAGAAATTTGGGTGGAAGCTGGGCGACCGCATCGTGCTCAAGGGCACCATTTATCCCGTGGATCTTGAGCTCACGATTCGCGGCATCTATACCGCGCCCGACCCTAACGAGTCCGTTTACTACAATCAGAAATACGTGGAAGAAGCAGTTTCGTGGGCCAAGGGAACGGCCGGCACTTTTGACATCCTCGCCGATTCGCCAGATAGCGTCTCCAAGATCGCCGCTGCGGTCGACGACCTGTTCCGCAATTCTCCCGCGCCCACCAAAACCGAAAGTGAAAAAGCGTTCGAGCTTAGCTTCATCAACAGCATCGGCAACGTAAAAGCATTTATCCTGAGCATCTGTTTCGCGGTGGTATTCGCCACGCTGTTGGTCTCGGCCACCACCATGGCCATGTCGATCCGCGAACGCACCCGCGAAGTAGCGGTACTGAAGACGCTCGGCTTCACACGGCAAACGATCCTGCGCCTTTATATCGCGGAAGCGGTGCTAGTGGCGTTAACCGGTGGCGTGATCGGCTGCCTCCTGGCGATCGTCCTGGTCTCGGGTCTAACCCATGCGCCGGGGCTGGGAATGTTTTTTGCCGGAACAAAAGTGACGTTCCCCACGCTGTTGCTTGCCGTCTTCGTAGCCGGTATGGTGGGACTGCTAAGCGCAATCATTCCCGCCTATCACGCGGCCAAGTTGGATATCGTGGAGGGTTTGCGCTATATCGGTTGAAAACTGCCCTACAAATACGATTTTGCATCAGGGTATCCTATTAGGCTCAAGCGCCTTAGGCCCTTGAGCTCCACCACAGGCGGCTAGCGAAGGAAAATCATGGCGATTCCGATCAGCTATAACATTCGCAATCTAAAGCTGCGCAAGGGCCTCACCATCATGACGGCTCTGGGCATCGCGCTCACCGTGACCACTGCCGTCTTCCTGATGGCGCTGTTGGCGGGCCTGAACAAGGCTTTCAAATCGAGCGGCGATCCGATCAACGTCCTCGTCATGCGCAAAGGCTCGACGGCGGAGCTCTCAGGAGGCTTCGACGCCAATCTCTTTCCCACGCTAAGGACGCTGCCCGGCATCGCCAAAGACGCCCAGGGCGACCCCCTAGCCTCCGGCGAGTGGGTGGTCGTTGTCGTCCTCCCGCGCAAGGATGGCACCGGCGAAGTGAATGTTTCCGTTCGCGGCATGATGCCCGCCGGCCTCACTCTGCGTCCCAGCGCCAAGTTGATCGAAGGCCGCTGGTTCTCGCCCGGACAACGCGAAGTAGTAGTCGGCAACTCGATTCACAACCGTTTCTCCGGCGCCAACGTAGGCGATACTCTCGACTTCGCCAAAGGACAATGGAAGGTAGTCGGCGTCTTCGATTCCGGCGGCACCGCATACGATTCCGAAATCTGGGGCGACGTGAACCAGATCGCCGCCGATTTCGACCGCCAGGGAGGCTATGCTTCGGCGTATCTCAGGGCCACCGACCCGATAGCCGCCGATGCCCTCAAACACCGCGTCAGCGACGATCAGCGGCTAAAACTCGAGGGCACGCTCGAAACCGAGTACTACGAAAAACAGACCAGTTCCGGAGGAGCCATCAAATTTATCGGCACCTTTGTCGCGATCATCATGGCCATCGGTTCCAGTTTCGCCGCCATGAATACCATGTACGCCGCCGTGGCATATCGCTCGAAAGAGATTGCAACCCTGCGCATCATCGGATTCTCGCGTCCCAGTATTCTCACGTCGTTCGTAATCGAGTCGCTGCTGCTGTCCCTTCTGGGAGCGTTCGTGGGGATTGTCCTGATCCTCCCGTTCAACGGCATGAGCACCGGAATCGGCAACTCCCTGACCTTTAGCGAAACGGTTTTCAGCCTGCACCTGACCTTGGGAGTCGCACTGGCTGCGGTCGCTTTTGCCCTGATCATGGGCTTGATAGGAGGATTCGCTCCCGCCTGGCACGCCGCGCGTCAGGACATCCTGACCTCGCTGCGAGCCTAGGGGCGGAAATTTACACAAGTTTCATACAATGGTTCAATAATCGATTTTGAACCAGCTAGAGGTTGCGATCGTACCTTCACCCATGCCCACGGACACTAAACACGACGACCTGCGGAGCCTGCGCATCGATCATTCCCTGCGCCACGGCGGTGAAGAACCGCCCGCATGGTCGCGCCGCTTCATCCTCGGCGGAATCGCCGTCATCGTCCTGCTGGGAATCGCTGCCCTGGCCTACCGCGTCCTGGCCTCCGACACTCCGGAAGTCGAAGTCGCCCGCGCCACCGCGGAAGGCAGCGACATCGCAGGCAGCACCGTGCTTTCCGCCAGCGGATACATAGTCGCTCATCACAAGATCAGCGTGAACTCAAAAGTCACCGGCCGCGTCGCCTGGATCGGCGTCGAAAAAGGCGACAAGGTGAAAGAAGGCCAGGTTCTGGTCCGCCTCGAAGACGAGGAATTCCGCGCCCAGTACGAACAGGCGCAAGGCGCAGTAGGAAGCGCCAAAGCCCGCCTGCTGGAAAATGAACACGGCTCCCGCCCGGAAGAAATTCAACAGGCGGATCACAATCTACAGGAAGCGCGGGCCACGGCCGAAAACGACAAACTCAACCTCGACCGCACCCGCGACCTGTTCGCGCAAGGAGTCGCTTCCAAGCAGAGCCTGGACGACGCGACCGGCAAGTACGAAGCTTCCCAGCAGCGAATGAATTCGCTGGAGCTCGCCTTCAAGCTCATGCAACTCGGCCCGCGCTCCGAGGAAGTCGAGCGTGCCCGCGGCGACCTGCTGCAAGCCGAAGGTCAAATGGCCTACGCCAAGTCGCAACTCGACGCCACCATAATTCGCGCGCCCGTAACCGGCACGATTCTCGAGCGCACCGCGGAAAAAGGTGAATTGGTCACCGCGCAATTCGCCAGCGGCGCCGAAGGCGGCCCGCGTGGATCGGTAGTCGCCCTAGCTGATCTCAACGACATTCAAGTCGAGCTCGATATCGCGCAAGATGACTTCGCAAAACTATCGCCCAAGCAAGAGGGCATCGTCACCCTAGACGCCTTCAAAGACCGCTCCTACAAAGGCGAGATCGCCGAAATGTCGCCCGAGGCCAATCGCCAGAAAGCGACCGTCCAGGTCAAGGTCCAGATTCTGCAGCCCGATTCCTACCTGCGCCCGGAAATGAACGCCACCGTTCAATTCAAGGCGAAGGCAAACGATGACAAAAATGCTGCCACGAAACAGGCGTACGTCTTCGTGCCCACCGCCGCCTTGCGCGATAAGGATGGGACAAAATTTGTGCTGCTCGCCTTCAACGGCAAAGCCCTCCGCCGCGAAGTTCATGTCCAGGGCCAGCGCTCGGGAGGTTATCTCGTCGACTCCCTGGTAGGCGGCGAAAGCGTGATCACCACCGCGCCCTCCGATTTACAGGACGGCCAAAAAATTCATATCAAGGGGCAATCATGAGTGCAATGACGACGCCAACACAGCCAGCCGTGGGCAGTAAGGTAGTCCAGGCCCGCGGCGTAAGCAAGATTTTCAAGCGCGACGCTTTCCAGGTAACCGCGCTCGATAACGTCTCCATCGACATCGCCGGCGGCGAGTTTCTCGCGTTAATGGGTCCCTCCGGATCGGGCAAGACGACCCTGCTCAACATGATCGCCGCCATCGATCGTCCCACCTCCGGCGAACTGCTGGTGATGGATGAAAATATTTTCCGTCTCAACGATAGCCAGTCCGCAAAGTGGCGCAACACCCACGTAGGCTACGTGTTCCAGACTTTTAATTTGATCCCGGTTTTGACCGCCTTTGAAAACGTGGAACTGCCCCTGCTCCTGACCAAAATGACCCCACAGCAGCGCCGCGATCACGTATTGACCGCGCTCAAGCTAGTGGGACTCGAGGATCGAGTCCATCACCTGCCCAAGCAGCTCTCCGGCGGACAGGAGCAGCGCGTAGCCATCGCACGCGCCATCGTCAGCGACCCCACGCTGATCCTAGCCGACGAACCTACCGGCGACCTGGACAGTAATTCAGCAACCGAAATTCTGGAGATTTTGAAACGGCTGAACGAAAGTTTTCACAAGACGATCGTAATGGTAACCCACGATCCCCACGCCGCCCAGTACGCGCACGCAACCCGTCACTTGGAAAAAGGAAAGCTCTTGCCTGCATAGTGATTTTGTGTGGCGCAGCGGTTGACCGCTGCGATGACGGGCATGTATTCAGCGAAGGCTTTAGCCGCTGAGTGGCGCGGGCTTCAGCGATGCCGCATCGAACTAGAACACCATTTCAGAGGCTGGGCCTCAAGCCGTTCTCCGCGACGCCATCGCGTCCGCCGCCGCACCCTCGCTAATCCACTCCCAAACCCGCCGCCCGCGATCGTTGCTCAAACTCCGGGCCTCGCCATAATCCACCAGGCGATTCAAAACGGTCGTGACCGAGGCCAGCGGATCCTTATGCCGCGCCAGAATCGCCGGAGCATATCGTTCCAATTCCAGGCAAACCTCGCGCGCTCCCAGTGGACGCCGCACGTCCATCAGCACCCGCCGGCAAGCTTTAGTAAACCCCGGCTGGCGCCCATTCGGCTTGCGGTCGATCAGTTCCAGCAAGTCGTCACCGAGCACTTCTTCACCGAACAGATTCGCCAATCCGGCAATGGTCTGTTTCACCGTGCCAATGCGCTTCATGATCTCGGCCCGCTGCCGCATCAACTGGAGGAGTTCTTCGTGCGCCGCCTTCACCACCTGCTGCGCCGAAATGCTATTGGCCTGCACGTCAATCGTGTGCAAACCACCACCGTTATTTTTCCCGACTTCCATGAACCCTTCCTCCTGGAGACAAGCAGCCATGCCTAGATCCCTAGTCCTCTGATACGGGAACTCCCTGTCCGAAGTTCCCTCATGGGTTGGACTCACCTGCGAAGAAAAGGTTATCGAAGAAAGGAGTTCCAGTGTGGCGCGGGCGCCCCCGCCCGCGGCCTTTGGCGTCATCTTCCAAGAACACAGCCCCAGAGTCGCATCAAAGCATCGCTTTTAGCGATGCCGAACATCATCCGAAATCAAGATGCCCCTTACCCCATCACCGTCGTGTGCTCCGGCCGAATCTTGTAAAGCACGCGGACCTCTCCCGGCTGCCCATACGGATACTTATCGACCCCCAAATATTTCTTCGCCATTTTGTCGATGTGTTCCGCGGCGCCGTCTTCCGTAATCTCCACCACCGTGCCGCGAATCTCCATATAGCGATAAGGATTGTCGGGATCGACGATCGCCAGCGCCACCCGCGGGTCTCGCCGCACGTTGCGGTCCTTCTGTCGTCCGCGAGCCGAGTTGAAAATCACGTTTTGCCCATCAAAGTCACACCACACTGGAGTGACCTGCGGCCGCCCGTCGGGCATCAGCGTGCCCAGATTGGCGAAAGCGCGCTTCTGGAAAAGATCGGCGTATTTTTCAGGAATGACGTTAGACATTGCAAGCTCTCCTGCATGAATTGGTTGCTGGCTGACCATGGCTGTGGTTCGCCAATTCGTTGCCGCCCTCGATTATAGATGCCGACATAACAACGACGACGCATCGTATTTTTTTTCTTTCGCCGCGTCCTAGTACACTAATAGTCTTTCGGAGGAACCGTTATGCGAAGGAAAACAAGATTGATTAAGCGACGGTCGTCTCGCCCATCGGCCGCGCAAGAACGCTCGGCTCTCCACCGGCATTTCTACTTGGGCCTCGCCCTCTTGCTGCTGGCCGCCAGCCCTCTTCTGGCGCAGCAACCCTCCGCCGCTCAACCGCCAACCATCGTCTTTATGACCGATTTCGGTGTGATCGACGACTCCGTAGCCCTCTGCAAGGGAGTCATGTATGGAATAACGCCCAACCTCCGCATCGTCGATCTGACGCACCAGGTGAACGCCTTTTCGATTCAAGACGGAGCCCGCTTCCTCTTCGGCGCCACGCCCTACTTCCAAGCCGGAACCGTCTTCGTGGTCGTAGTCGATCCCACCGTAGGCAGTTCCCGTAAAGCCGTGGTCGTGAAATCGAAGCGCGGACAATTCTTCGTCCTGCCCGACAACGGCCTGATTACGATGGTTGCGGACCGCGACGGCATCGAAAGCATCCGCGAAATCAAAAACCCCGATTGGATGGTAGGCGCAAAGATCTCCTCCACCTTCCATGGCCGCGACATTTTCTCTCCCGTAGGTGCGCACGTTGCGCGCGGCGACGACTGGACCCGGGTCGGCCCCGAAGTGCAAGTGAAAGATCTGGTAAGGCTCGATCTGAAGCCCGCAGTGCTGAACGACAAGGGCTTGACTGGGGAAGTAATCGCCCTCGACGGCCCCTTCGGCAACCTCGTCACCAACATCAGCGCCGAAGATTTCCTGAAGCTGGGCTATCAGCGTGGCGATAAGCTGAAGGTCACCATCGCGGGTCACGAGGTTGAGATGCCCTTCGTCAAGACTTTCAGCGACGTGCCGCTAAAACAGCCGCTCTTGTACATCGATTCCCGCGGACGAGCCAGCTTCGCGCTGAACCAAGCCAGCTTCGCCGCCACATACAACATAGACCCTCCGCAACCGGTCTTCATTCCCCGCAAGGGCCAATAAGGCAGCGACGCGGATTGACGGATTGCAACCCGTAATGCGGCGCTATAAATGCGCATTTAGGCGCTGGCGTTTCACGCCTTCTCCAACTCCCCCGCCATCCGCGGCAACACCGCCCGCAGCAGAGCGATAAACTGCCCCATCACCCGGCGCCCCACTTCCAGCACTTCTTCATGCACCAGCGCTCGGTCCAGAATTCCCGCAGCCATATTAGTCACGCACGAAATTGCCAGAACGTTCATCCCCATGTGCCGAGCCGCAATCGCCTCCGGAACGGTCGACATACCCACTAGATCCGCGCCAATGGCCCGCAAGTACCGAATCTCCGCCGGAGTCTCATAACTAGGCCCAGCCAGCGCAGCGTACACGCCCTCGTGGGGAGGAATCGAAAGCTTCTCAGCTTCCTCCAGCGCAATTTCTCGATAGCGCTTGTCGTACGTATAACTCATGTCCGGAAACCGCGGCCCAAACCGGTCATCGTTCGCGCCCGTCAGCGGATTCTGCCCCTGCAAATTAATGTGATCGCGCAGGATCACCAGTGCTCCCTGTCCATACTCCACGTTAATGCCCCCGGCCGCGTTAGTGAGAATCAAAGCGCGAACACCAGCGCGACCCAGCACCCGCGTAGGAAACGCAACCTCCGCGGCCGGATACCCTTCATACAAATGCACCCGTCCCTGCATCACCGCAACGGGCACGTCGCCCGACTTGCCAATCACAAGTTGCCCAGCATGTCCCACCGCCGTCGAACGAGGAAACGTCGGAATATGCGCATAAGGAATCCGCACCGCATCGGCAAGATCGTCGGCAAAAGATCCCAGCCCCGAGCCCAGCACCAGGCCGATCTGCGGACGCAGTTTCGTCTGTGAGGAAACAAAAGCAGCGGCGGATGCAGCGCGAGTAAAAAGATCTTGCGTCATAGATAATCACGTGGGAGTGGGTACCCACACCCACCCAGCCGGGCAAGGCCCGGCAGCGCTTCAAAATTTCTTCTCAAACTCGGCAAACGCCCGCTCCAGTTGCCACTGTACCCGGGCCCGCTCATTCGCCGCCATCCACGTCTCACATTTCCCCGAAACGCGACCGCCCGCAGACTCGTCCAAGCATGCCGCCGTCCGCCGCAACTCGCGCCCACCGCTTCCCCCGCCGCTCCAAAGACTATCACCCGAAACAAAACTGTGTTCCAGGCTCTCCCGCGCCATGCGTTTCAGCTCAGCATACGACAGACCATAGCTCTCGACCGCTCGCAGATATTCGTGCGTCATATCGCTGCGCGAAACACCCTCATCGTCGGTAGCGAGCGCCACCGGCACGCCGTATTTCATGTACACCGGCAAGGGATGCTGGTCGCCGCTCACCCCCAGAATCACATCGTTCGAAGTCAGGCAAATCTCAACCAGCACATTCTTCTTAGCCATCTCCCGGAGCAGCCCAATCGGATCCTCTTCGCTCATCACGGCCACGCCATGCCCAATCCGTTCCGCACCCGCACGTTCAATCGATTCACGAATATGAAAGCGCAGCCCCTCCGGAGGAACCAACCCCATCCACAGTTCATCCGCATGAAGCGACACATGCGCTGCCGGATAAAACTTGTGCAACGCCTCAATAATCCGCATATGCAGATCAAAGTCGTGCATCGGGACGTAATAATCTTCCGGCATCACCAGATTGAACCCCACAAATCGCGGATCAGCCTTCGTCAACTCAAATCCCAGCAGGATCTGCGCAAACACCTGCTCCCGCGGCAGACCCCGCAGCACTTGATACAGATAGTGCAGCGTAACCTCGCATCCCGCAGCAGCCGCCGCCGTCCCGCAATGCAACACCTCTTTCTTCCGGGCTTCATCCGAGTCCAGCTGCCTGCGCACCGATGCCACCACCTCCGCCATTCCGCCAGCCAGCAGTTTGTCGCGGAATCGAACGAAGTCGTCGTCCCACCCAATCTTCGAGCCCAGACTAGCCGCCTGCCCGCCATCCGCTGTGTGCATCAACTCCACATATTGCAAGTGATCGGCCGCCGCCCGTGACGCCACCTCGGCCAACGCATCTCCCACATGCTTCTCCATCGCCGGACCAAACTTCTCAAACGTCGCAAAAAAATGGTCGTGCCCCGATTCCTCCTCGCGATGCCAATTGCGCATCGACCACGCGTCCACCAGTTGTTCGTAAAGAACATAATCCTGATACGCGCAGCGCACCGATGGCTTGTTCTGATACGGCTCGCACGAATCGCAAGCCGCATGGATCAGCTTCGAAGTGCTCCGATCCACGCAAAGAGCGTTCTCCGACGCCCAATCGATGAAGCTCTCCGCATAGATCGCCCCGCTCAGGTGGACATGCAGATCGCCGCCCTTAGGCATCTGCTGCAAAAACGCCAGCAGCAGCCCCGGCTGATGCCGCACCGACTCAAAATACCGAGCCGTCTTCTCCTCCGCACTCTGCCCCGCCGCTGTTGCGACCAGCGCAAGAACGCACACCCAGCCAACGATTGAGGAAATTCGCACCCTTCGCATGAAAACGCCTCCAGCTCTGAGACCCCGTATTGTAGTGGATTCAGCCTCCCACGCCTGAGCTTTCCCCTGTGCCCCTCCGTGTACCCCGTGGTTAAGCCGTTTTTTCGATCGGGAAGTCAACTCTTCCACCACCACCTGCAAGCTTGCCCCAGAAGCAAATCGCCAGTATTCATGCCTCTAAGACAACGATTTGCACAGCCGGTTGGAACCGCCAAAAACCGCATGCCACCGTCCTGATACCGCGTAAAACCGTATGAATACTGGACACTTGCCAGCCGCCAACGGCCCCCTGCACAATTTCCGGTTCACCCGCCTGTGCACGACCTGCACTCCATTGATGAATAAGAAGTTACAGACGCATGAATTTCGTTGACGTAAAAAACAGAAGTGTTAAAACCATAATCGTTCTTTGACACGTTCTGAAGTTTTTCCGGTTGGTGCAGCGTCCGGGGCTCAAGCGTAGTCACTCAGACAACCGCGAGGTGAGTTTGGGAGGGCGAGCAAGGGTCTATAGCTAAGCGCTGGTCGAGGAGAACAGGAGCCTCTGTCGAAGGCAGGATAGAGTCCCGAGGCGTTGAACTGGTTTATCCGGTTGGCGGTGAGCCCGGAGCCCAAGCAAGGATCGGCTTACAATGAAACCCGCAAGGGAGTTGTAGGAATAAGGTCAGCAAGGGTCTAACGCGAGCTACTGGCCGAGACGAATGAGATCAACATCACCTCGGGACTCTCTATTTTTGCTGGTGCCAAAGCAAAGCCCGCATCACCCCACTTCCCGCGACGGCTCCAACCTACGGCACAATAGGGAGAATCAGAGCCGACGGTCTGCCTTTGTCGTGGTAAATCACGTTGGTCGCTTTGGCCATGTGCGTTCCACGCGCCGGTTCCTCGCCCGTATTCAGGTTTCGATCGAATCGCGGAAAGTTGCTGCTGGAAACCTCGAGCCGCAGTCTATGTCCTGCCAGGAAAACATTGCTTGTCGCCCAAAGATCAACCGCAATGTGATAAATCTCCCCGGGATTTCCAAGTTCCGGCTTCTCCGGCGAATTGCGGTAGCGCAAGCGCAGAATTCCTTCCGTTAAATTCTGAGCAAATCCGTTTGGCCACACGTCAACCAGCTTCCCTGTAAAGTCTGTGTCCACCGCGGAACTGCTTACATACAAGTCGAGCGAAACCGGACCCGTAACCTCGGTGTTCTGCGTAAATGCCGGCGAAGTGAATACGAGCACGTCGCCTCGCACCTCCGCCGGCCGCTGATCCTCTGGACCAATCCCCGTTGGCAGCGCTCCGCAGCAAAGCGGTCCGCCAATCGTGGGCACCGCGTCGTTCGGATCGTACACATATTGGTCGGGTTTCTCTTCAGCCGGAGCGGACGTACTCAGCGTGCCGCCTCCTTCAAGACCGTTCGCCGGCTTGGTCGACCGCAGGTAATACCGGGTCGCCTTTGCGCGCGTCAGCGGCCAGTCATCTTCTTCGCGCCATTCGTTGGTGCCCATGACGAAGATTCTTACCGGCTTCTCCTGGTTCACTCCATTCGGGATTCCCTTCAGGAGATTGTCGTACCAGCGCAGCGTCTCTTCATATAGATCGAACGGCAGCTTATCTCCAAAATCAACGGCTCCCACTTTCATGTCGTTCCATCCACCAGCATGGCCCCCAACGTAGATCATCAGCCGCTGGCCACGCCGCGCCGCCTCGGTTTCGGCCTCGTTCTTGAGACGGACATAATTTCTTAGCGTCCCGCCAAGAAAAATGTCGTACCACGCACCCAGGCTGAACACCGGAACTTGAATCTGCGCATAGTGATCTTCGATCGACCACTGCTTCCAATAGTCGTCGTAGTTGGGATGCAGAAGCCAGTCGGAGAAATACGGCGCCAGTCCCGCAGCCCCGGGTGCTTCGCGCACAGGATAAGACAGCAGCGGCAGCGTCTGTATCCAGTTAATAGCGTCGCTGCCTGACTCGACGCGGCGGCGCATGGTATTTTCCGCCAGTATCGTCGTCCACGACTCGTTGAACCACTGCTCGAATGCTCCACCCTGATAAGTCCAGCCATCGTGATAGTTGGATGCCGTATAGTTGGGGCAAATTCCGGCCAGATGAGGCGGCTTGGCAATCGCAGCCAGATACTGCGTCGCGCCCACGTAGGAACCGCCGTACATCCCAACCTTTCCGTTCGAATACGGAAGCGCTGCCGCCCACTCAATGGTGTCGTACCCGTCCTGCGATTCGTATTTGAACGGATACCAATCCCCTTGCGAGGCATATCTTCCCCGGACATCCTGTGCGATCAGCACATAGCCGCGGGCCGCGGCCTTCAGGCCAAAATCCAACGTCGCAGTTTTGTCATAGGGTGTGCGTGTCAACAGCACCGGGAACTTACCGTCCGTCTTTGGACGGTAAATATCTGCACGCAACACGATCCCATCCCGCATCTTTACCGGCACGCTGTGCTCGATAGTGACGTCGTAACCATCCGCCGCCCAAACTCCGGTCGGCGCCAGTAACGCTAGGACAACGAAACAATAAGCCAGCACGCGAGAATGATCCCGCGCTCGTTGTACTCGCTCGCCAGGCAGCACTCTTCTCATTCGTTCCGCCTTTTATTGAGCTGTTGAGCTTTTTTGGAGGTTCACAACCTAGGCCACTGCAACCGCCTTTGTCCCGGCAAGTCCCAGTATTTGAAGCCCGCCGACCAATAACAACCGATAAACGACCATCGACCAACCTACAGGGGAATATTCCCATGCTTCTTGGGCGGATTCTTATCCCGCTTGGTCTCCAGCATCTCCAGCGCCTGGATCAGCTTCTTCCGCGTCTCCCGCGGTTGAATCACCGCATCGACAAATCCACGATCAGCCGCCACGTAGGGGTTGGCCAGTGTCTCGCGGAATTCTTCAATCTTCTGTTGCCGAGCCGCTTCGCGATTCGCAGCGCCATCCAGTTCGCGCTTGTAGACAATATCCACCGCGCCCTCCGGACCCATCACCGCGATCTCCGCGCTAGGCCAGGCGTAGTTCACATCGGTCCGGATATGCTTGGAAGCCATGACGCAATAAGCTCCGCCGTAAGCCTTGCGGGTAATCACGGTCACTTTCGGCACCGTGGCTTCCGCAAACGCATACAGCAACTTCGCGCCGTGGCGGATGATTCCGCCATACTCCTGCTGCGTGCCCGGTAAAAATCCCGGAACGTCTTCAAACGTCACCAGCGGAATATTGAAGCAGTCGCAGAAGCGTACAAAGCGCGCGGCCTTCACCGAAGCATTGATATCCAGCGTCCCGGCAAGCATAGCCGGCTGATTCGCCACGATCCCGACTGACTTGCCGTTCAACCGAGCAAATCCGACGACAATATTCTTTGCGTAGTGCTCGTGAATTTCAAAAAAATAACTATCATCCACCACCGTGTGAATAATGTCCTTCATGTCATACGGCATGTTCGATTGATCTGGGATGATCGTGTCCAGCTTCGAGTCCAGCCGGTCGATCGGATCGGTGCAAGCCTTCCGCGGAGGATCCTCCATGTTGTTCGACGGAACAAAGCTCAACAACTCGCGGACCATCGACAAGCACTCGGCATCATCGCGACACATGAAGTGCGCAACACCAGAAGTTTCGTTGTGCGTGTGCGCGCCGCCCAACTGATCTTTCGTGACTTCTTCGTGCGTGACGGTCTTAATCACGTCAGGCCCAGTAATAAACATGTAAGAAGTCTGGTCAACCATCAAAATAAAGTCAGTAATCGCCGGCGAATACACAGCGCCACCCGCGCACGGCCCCATAATGGCCGAGATCTGCGGTACGACTCCGCTATAAAGCGTATTGCGCAGAAAGATGTCGGCATAGCCAGCCAGCGACATCACGCCTTCCTGAATGCGCGCCCCACCCGAATCGTTCAGTCCAATCACCGGAGCGCCCATCTTGGCCGCCAGGTCCATGATCTTGACGATCTTCAAGGCGTTGGCCTCAGAGAGCGAGCCGCCAAACACCGTGAAATCCTGCGCAAAAACAAAGACGAGCCGTCCTTCGACGCGCCCGTAGCCGGTAATGAAACCATCGCCGTAATACTTCTGCTGTTCCATGCCGAAGTTGTAGCAACGGTGCGTAACCAGCTTGTCGGTTTCCTCGAACGTGCCTTCGTCGAGCAAGAACTCAATGCGCTCGCGGGCCGACATTTTGCCCTCTTTGTGCTGGCGCTCGCGCCGTTGCGCGCCGCCGCCTTCCAGCGCCATCTGGTCTCGTTTTTTCAGTTCGGCAATTTTCTCATCGAGTTTCATAGGGAGACATTATAGGCGAGCGCCAAAACATTCAAAGTGTGACGCCTGACACGGGGCTGTGTGATGGGAGATCACTGTTCGCTGAGCGCTGTTCGCCGTTCGCTCTTCGCTGATCGGATCCGGGCTGCGAATAGCGAGCAGCGAACGACGAACAGCGGACTTACGCCCGCGGAGTAGCCGCATCCAACAGATTCAGAAATTCAATCTTCTTCTCCGCCGCCAGAAAAGACGCCTCAAACGAATTCCGCGCCAATTCGCGCAGATGTTCATTCGTGAAGCCGAATGTCTCTTGCGCCAGCGCATACTCCGCGACCAGCGAGGTGCGAAACATGGCCGGATCGTCGCTGTTGAGCGTCAGCATCAATCCCTGGTCGAAGTACCGCCGCACCGGATGTTGCGCCAGTTCCGCGCAGCACCCCGTCCGCAGATTGCTGGTCACGCAGATTTCAATCGGAACCTGGCGCTCGGCCAACTCTTCGATCAATTCCGCATCCTGCCCGGTAGTGAGCCCGTGCCCAATGCGCTCCGCCTTAAGATTCAGCGCGCCCCAAATCGACTCCGGCCCGGCGCTTTCACCCGCGTGCGCCGTCAGATGAAGACCATGCTCCGCCGCCCGCGCGTAAACCTCCGCAAACCACTCTGGAGGCCCCGCCAGCTCATCGCCGCCAATGCCGAAGGCAATCACATTGCGCTCGCGAAACTGAATCGCTAGGTCGAGCACCTTCTGCGCCTTCTCCGCCCCAAACTGGCGTATGGCATCGAAGATCCACAGCAGCGAAATACCGAAATCCTTCTCGCCGCGCAGCCGCCCGCGCTCCAGCCCCTCGAAAATCGCCGGGAAATCCTGCTTGCGCCAGAGGCAAACTCCGACCGAAACAATGACCTCCGCATGAAGCACGTTCTGCGCCTTCAGCCGCTCCATCAGCCGGTAGGTGATCAACTCGTAATCTTCCGGAGTGCGCAGATGCCCCGTCACATCCTTAAACGCCGAGAGGAACCCCTTGAAGTCCGCATAATTGTAGAGTTGCTCCACTTCGGCCAGCGAAGCCCCGTCCATCCCGTGTCGCTGCCGCAACTCCAGCAACGTGGATGGCTCGATCGATCCCTCAAGATGTAGATGAAGCTCAGCCTTCGGCAGCGAAAGGATGAAGCTGGAAGGTTCCGAGGCCATGCAACGATTCTAAAGGATCGACTTCAAATGACCCGATGGCCCGATCACCCGATGACCCGATTCTTCTTGGCAAACTCACTATGATGCCGGCTGTAGAAGATATAAATCACCAATCCCAGCGCCAGCCAGATCACAAACCGCAGCCAGGTAATCAGCGTCAGCCCGAACATCAGCCCGCCGCAAAAAAGCACCGAGAGCAGCGGGAACCACGGCACAAAAGGCACGCGGAACGCGCGTTTGCGATCCGGCTGATTGCGTCGCAGAAAAATCACGCCCAGCGAAACCAGCACAAAGGCAAACAGCGTCCCAATGTTAGCCAGATCGGCCGCGTCCCCAATATCCACCAGCCCGGCGGGAATCCCAACCGCAAAGCAGGCAATCCACGTCGACCAGTGCGGCGTCTTATATTTCGGATGCACCGCCGAAAATAGCTTGGGCAACAGCCCGTCGCGCGACATGGCGTACCAGATGCGCGCTTGCCCGTACTGAAACACGAGCAGCGAAGAGATCATCCCCGTCAGCGCGCCAATCACAATCACCGACCGGAAGAACGGATGCACGCCGAGATATTTCATCGCGTACGCAACCGGCGCTTCGGCCGCTTCGCCGGAAACAAACGTCGTGTACTTCATCATGCCGAGCAACACCACTGCCACGCCAACATACAGCAGCGTGCACACAATCAGCGACATGATGATGCCGAAGGGCAAATCTTTTTGCGGATTGCGCGATTCCTCCGCCGCAGTGGAGACCGAATCGAATCCGATATACGTGAAGAAGACAATCGCGCCGCCGGTCACGATCCCGGCAAAGCCAGATGGCGCGAAGGGCGTCCAGTTCGCAGGCTTCACCAGCATTCCACCCACCACCAGAAACGTCAGAATCGCGCCAATCTTGACCGCGACCATGATGTTGTTGGTCTCAGCCGACTCCTTCACTCCACGCACCAACAGCAGCGTGAGAATAAAAACGATCAGGAAACCGGGCAGATTGAAGTACGCGCCCGTCCATTGCCCACCGGCCCACACCGGGCCAGACCATTTGTCCGGCAAGTTGATGCCGAACGCCGCGAATTGCGCCTTCGTATAACCCGCGAAGCCTACCGCCACGGCGACGTTGCTGACTACATACTCAAGAATCAGGTCCCAGCCGATGATCCAGGCAAAGATTTCGCCGAGCGTGGCGTACGAGTAGGTGTAAGCGCTGCCCGCAATCGGGATCATCGACGCCAGTTCGGCGTAGCACAATCCGGCGAAACTGCAGGCAATCGCCACCAGAAAAAACGAAATGGCAATCGAAGGCCCCGCCGGCGGACGCCCATGCATGAGCGCTCCCGCCGTGCTGCCGGTGCGCAGCACATTCACAATCACGTCGAGCGCCTGCGCGTGCAGGATGGAAGGCGCCTGGAAATATTCTCCAGCCGCCGCCGTTCCCGTCAGCACGAAAATTCCCGAACCGATGATGGCGCCAATGCCCAGCGCCGTCAGCGACCACGGCCCCAGCGTCTTGCTGAGCCGGTGTTCCGGGTTCTCCGACTCCGAGATCAGTTTGTCGATCGACTTGCAACAAAAAGCTTGGCTGTTGGAAGTGCGGACGACCGCAGCCGCAGGCTCACTGGATGATTGTGACAAGAGTTCGTTGTCTCCTCACAGCGGGAGTCGGGCATGGGCCTGACCCATGCCCGGAACTGAACACAACTCAAGCTAACGGCCTACCGCTTCGCCTGGCCGCGCGCTAGCTTTTTCACCTTGCGCTTCTTCGATCCGCGCGCGTAGTCGCGGGGCTTCTTCGGTTTTTCCGCTTTGTCTTTCTTGCGGGAGGCTCGTTTGGTTTTCTTGCGCTCTTCTTTGGTTAGCTTCTTTGTGTCTGCCATCAGTGCGTTTCTCTTCTCTCTTCACGTATTGTGATTTCAAAACTCTTGACTTGCCTTCATCCCGAGCGTAGCGAGGGACCGGCAATTCTGGCAAGTCGCGGGACTTCTTCTCCGCTCTACGCCCTCTCCAACTGCGCGTACCGCTCCACCAATTTCTTCAAACCGAAGCGAGGGAATTGTACCGTAATCTTAGCGTCTTCCCCATCCCCTTCGCGCTGATAGACCGTTCCTTCGCCATATTTCGGATGCTTAACCTTCTGCCCAGGGCGAAATCCACGCTTGCCCGTAGGCTCCTCCGGCGCCATTTTCGGGACATTAAACTTCTTGCCCCGCGAGGCAAAAAACTCGGCAATATTGTCAATGGAGTTGTAGTTCTTAAGCGGAGTCGGCGTCTTCGCCTTCACCTTCGCCGGATTCCAGACCGCGCTCTGGTCCTCGTCCTCGTAGGAATAATGCGGTCCATGCTCGTGTGGCGCGGACATTCTTGTCCGCGAAAGGCCGGAAGCAGTATAAGAAGTCGCCGGAGATGTCGAACCACGTCGAGCTCGCGATCCGCCCAACTCCTCCACCAACTGCGGCGGAACTTCCTCCAAAAACCGCGAAGGCACACTAGCCTCCGGCATGTCCGTCCCATACCGCCGCCGATACACCGCACGCGACAAGATCAGAGTGTCCATGGCTCGCGTCATTCCAACATAGCAAAGCCGCCGTTCTTCCTCGATCGAATCCGGCTCCAGCATGGTCCGGGAATGCGGAAACAACCCCTCTTCCAGCCCGGCCAGCACCACTAGAGGAAACTCCAACCCCTTCGCCGCGTGCAGAGTCATCAGCGTGATCTGCGCGTGCTCATCGTACTGATCGGCGTCGCTGACCAGTGCGGCGTGGTCGAGAAACTGATCGAGCGTCTCCCCGCGATCGCGCGAATCCATAGCCGCATTGACCAGTTCGCGCAGATTTTCAATCCGCGAGAACGCTTCCGGCGTGTCTTCCTCTTCCAGCTGTTTGATGTATCCCGTGCGGTCAATCAGGAACTTGAGAATCTCAGCCGTGTTAGCCGCCGCGCCCGGAGCGCGAAAACCTTCAGCCGCCTCGGTCGCCGGTCCATCAGCAACCAGTTCATCGGTGGAGGCAGCGATGTCCTCGACAACCGCGTCATCATCCCCAAAATCAAAACTGAAGTTTCCCGGATCGAAATCCGTGTCCGACCCACTGGCAGTTGCCGCTGCTTGCGGCGCGGGCGGGGACGCCCGCTCGACTGCCGGCGGGACGCCGGCGCTACTTTCTTCCACTCGTTCGACAAACGAACCCGCGAGCATCGCGCGCCCATCCTCGATCAGCTCGCGAAAGCTCTTCAAAGCCGCCAAAGCGCGCGCCGGAAGCAACTGTCGCGTGATCGCCTCGCCGACCGCGCCCCACATCGACAATCCCGTCTCCAGCGCCAACCGCTCGATCAACTCGATCGTAGTCTTCCCAATCCCGCGCACCGGAGTATTGATCACACGCAGCAAAGATACCGAATCATCCGGATTCTGAATCACCTTCAGATACGAAATCAGGTCCTTGATCTCAGCCCGCTCGTAAAACGAAAATCCGCCCACCACGTGATACTTCATCCCATAGCGCCGCATCGCTTCTTCAAACAGCCGCGATTGCGAATTGGTCCGGTAAAGCACCGCGGCCCGCGCCGTATCTCCACTCTCGCCCGCAGCGCGCACGTACTTACTGATCGTGTCGGCCGCAAACAGTGCCTCGTTCTCACCGTCTGGAGCTTCGTAGTACCCGATCTTCGCCCCGCCCTGCCGCGAAGTCCAAAGGTTCTTCCCCTTGCGCCGGACGTTGTTCGCCACCACCACCGACGCCGCTTCCAGAATGTTCTGCGTCGAACGATAGTTCTGTTCCAGTCGCACAATCTTCGCTTCCGGAAAGTCGCGCTCAAACTCCAGAATGTTGCGAATGTCCGCCCCGCGCCAGGAGTAGATCGACTGATCCTCATCTCCCACCGCGCAAACGTTGTGCCGATCGCCCGCCAGCAACCGCATCAACTCATACTGCGGACGATTCGTATCCTGATATTCATCCACCAGCAAATATTGAAACCGTCGGTTGTAATATTCCCGCACCGCCGCCACCGACTTCAGCAACCGCATGGCTTCGAGCAACAGATCGTCGAAATCCATGGCATTCGCTTTCAGAAGTTCCTTGCGATACTCCTCGAAAATGTGCGCGATCTTCTCCGTCTTCGGATCAGCCGACTGCAAATAAATTTCCTGCGGATTAAGCATGTGATTCTTTGCCCAGGAAATCCGCGAAAGCACGTTGCGCGGCGTCAGCTGCTTGTCATCCAGCCCCAGCCGCCGCATGATCCCCTTGACCACCTGCTGCTGATCGCTTTCGTCGTAGATAACGAAATTCTTAGTCAGCCCAATCGGAGGTTGTCCAGGCACGGCAGAAGGAATCCGCAGAGCCTCGATATCCCGCCGCAGCACCCGCACGCAAAAAGAATGAAACGTGGAAATCACCGGCTTGGCCACGCTGAGCCCGCCCACAAGCTTATCGACGCGCTCGGCCATCTCCGACGAGGCCTTGTTGGTGAAAGTCACCGCCAGAATCGATTCCGGCATCACCCCCATCTTCTCGATCAGATAGGCAATCCGAAACGTGATGACCCGAGTCTTCCCGCTGCCCGCGCCAGCCAAAATAAGCACCGGCCCCTCGGTAGTCTCAACCGCCTCGCGTTGTTGCGGATTTAACTCGTCCAGAAACGACAAAAGAGAATGGCTCCCGCTGAATCGATGTTCAAATTCTACACGGTTGTATAATCAAGAATTGCGCTCATGAAAAAGAACACACTAGCAGTCAAGGCCGCTGAGAACGCCGCCGAAGCTTCCTCTCGCCGCTTAATCCGTTCCACCACCGTCCTCTGCGTCCGCCGC
Organism: uncultured Acidobacteriaceae bacterium; assembly: GCA_963778255.1. Taxonomy (GTDB): domain Bacteria; phylum Acidobacteriota; class Terriglobia; order Terriglobales; family Acidobacteriaceae; genus Acidiflorens. Next base: position 105,567 of record CAVZUP010000142.1, on the reverse strand, counting down.
GACGACAAAGTCGTCATGGCTGGAGACGGCCAAGTCACGTTAGGCGAGTCCGTAATCAAGCACGGCGCCAAGAAGATTCGCCGCCTCTATCAAGACAAAATCCTGGCCGGATTCGCCGGCTCAACCGCCGACGCCTTCACTTTGTTCAGCCGTTTCGAGGCCAAACTCGACCAGTATCATGGCAACCTCGGACGCGCCGCCGTCGAACTCGCCAAAGACTGGCGCACCGATAAATTTCTGCGGCATCTCGAAGCCCTCCTGATTGTTACCGACAAAGAGACAACGTTCCTGCTGAGCGGTCAGGGAGACGTGATCGAGCCCGATACCGGCATAGCGGCGATCGGCTCCGGCGGCCCGTTTGCCCAGGCGGCAGCCCAGGCCCTGGCCGATCACACCCAGCTCTCGCCGCGAGAAATCGCCGAAGAAGCAATGAAGATTGCCGGCCGCATGTGCATCTATACCAATGACAGGGTAACGATCGAGGAGTTGTAGCAAAGAGTCGATGGTCGTCAGTCGCTAGTCGTTCGCGGAATGCGAAATGATTGCGGTTTCTCCTGACGACCAACGACCAACGACGCATTTATGGCTATTTATTTACCCGGAACCGCCGAAGAAGAACAAGTCACGCTCGACGAACTGACGCCGCGCGAAATCGTCACCGAGCTCGACAAGTATGTTGTCGGACAAAAAGACGCCAAGCGCGCCGTCGCCATAGCCCTGCGCAACCGCATGCGCCGGCAGAAGCTCACGCCCGAAATGGCCGAAGAGGTCATTCCCAAGAACATCATCATGATCGGCCCCACCGGCGTGGGAAAAACCGAAATCGCCCGCCGCCTGGCCAAACTCGCCAACTCGCCGTTCCTCAAGGTCGAAGCTTCCAAGTTCACCGAAGTAGGCTACGTCGGCCGCGATGTCGAATCCATGATCCGCGACCTGGTCGAGATCGCCATCGAGATGATCCGCGAAGAAAAGCTCGAAGACGTGGCCGATAAAGCGGAACTCAACGCCGAAGAGCGCCTGCTCGATATTCTTCTGCCCCCGGTTACGCCCCGTCCCGCCGATTCCACTTCCTCCGCCAGTTCCACCGGCGGCGTGGTCATCGATGCCAGCACCACTCTGACCGAATCCTCCAGCCGCACCAGAGAGAAGCTGCGTCAGCAACTCCGAGAAGGCAAGCTCGACGACCGCACCGTAGAAATCGAAACCCGCGAGCGTAATTTTCCATCCTTCGAGATCATCTCCAACCAGGGCGTCGAAGAAATGGACGTCAATCTCAAGGATATGTTGCCCAACATCTTCGGCCAGCGCACCAAGAAGCGGAAGATGAAGGTCAACGAAGCCTTCGAATACCTGATCCAGGAAGAAGAGCAGCGCCTCATCGACATGGAGCAGGTCACGCGCGTAGCCATCGACCGCGTGGAAAACTCCGGCATTATCTTTCTGGACGAAATCGACAAGATCGCCGGCCGAGAAAGCGGTCACGGACCGGACGTTTCGCGCGAAGGCGTGCAGCGCGACATCCTGCCCATCGTAGAAGGCACTACCGTTAACACGCGTTACGGCATGGTGCGAACCGACCACATCCTCTTCATAGCCGCGGGCGCGTTCCATGTCTCGAAGCCCAGTGACCTGATCCCCGAACTGCAAGGCCGCTTCCCCATCCGCGTCGAGCTGCAGTCGCTGACCATGGCGGACTTCGTCCGCATCCTGACCGAACCGAAGTCGTCTCTGACCCGCCAGTACATCGCGCTACTGGAAACCGAAGGCGTAAAGCTTGAGTTCACGCCTGAAGCGCTGGAAGAAGTAGCGCGCTTCGCCTTCCGCGTGAACGAAGGCACGGAGAACATAGGCGCACGCCGCCTCCACACCATCATGGAAAGGGTGCTGGACGAAATCAGCTTCGAAGCGCCCGAAAAGAAAGGCCAGGAGTTCAAGGTGGACGCGGCCTACGTGCAGAAGATGCTGAGCGAAATCGTGAAAGATCAGGATCTCTCGCGTTACATTCTGTAGGCTGTGATCCGAACCAATGTGGGCGCGGGGTGACTCGCCCGCGCTCACACTTCCTCTGTTACTCTTTCCTTTCCGCATGAAGCGACATTCCGCAAAGTTCATCGCGCTTACCGCACTCTGCCTGCTGCTGGCCAGTTGCGCCCAGGTCGGCCACCCGCTGCCGCCGTCGCTCGAGCTTCCCAAGCCGCCCACGGACCTGCACGCCAGCCGCAAAGGCGATCGCGTCACCCTGAGCTGGAGCGAGCCCGCCCTCACCACCGACCGCCAGAGCGTGCGCTATCTCGGCCCGACCCTTATCTGCCGCAGCCTGGAATCTGAAATCGCCGAATGCGGGACTCTCGCTGCCACGCTGCCCGCGCCCTCCGTTGTCCCGCAGAGACCGAAATCCTCGCGGGGCAAAGCGCCTAAATCAGAATCCCAGCATCCCACGCGGCAGGCTTACACCGACACCCTGCCCGCGGCCCTGCAACAGCAGGATCCCGCCGCCGAAGTCACCTACGCCGTCGAGGTCTTGAACCGCAACGCCCGCAGCGCAGGACTCTCAAATCGCGTCCACGTGCCCGCCATCGCGACCCTGCCTCCGCCAGGCGATCTATCCGCCAAGCTCACTGGCGACGGCACCGCCCTCACCTGGACCAGTGCCGCCAACCAGAAACCCGCCGCTTCTCCCGCCGTCGAACTTCGTTATCGAATTTACCGGCGCGACGAAAGCTCCGGCAAAGACGCCATCGCCGGCGAAGTTCCCGTTCCCTCAGCCGAACCCAGCCCCGTGCATTTCACCGATACCGGACTCGAATGGGAGAAGACGTACCTCTACCGCGTCGCCGCCGTGACCTTCCTCAAACGCCCCGACAGCGAAGTGCAAATTGAAGGAGACGACACCCCGCCGGTGCGCGTAGTCGCCCACGACGTTTTCCCACCCAACGTGCCCGCCGGACTGCAAGCCGCATACTCCGGCGAAGGGCAAAAACCATTCATCGATCTCATCTGGGCCCCGGTGACCAACCCCGATCTGGCCGGATACAACGTCTATCGCGCAGAAGCCAACGGAGCCGCCGTTAAGGTAAATTCCGACCCGGTAAAATCGCCCGCCTATCGCGATAGCGCCGTCGTCCCCGGAAAAACCTACACTTACGCAGTCTCCGCCATTGACGTCCGAGGTAACGAAAGCCAGCGCTCCGAGCCAACCAGCGAATCCGCCCCCTAGCGGATAAACAAGAAGTCCTCTGTGTCCCCTGTGGTAAAGATTTTCGCCGACGCCAAGTACACTCTCCAAATTGTTAGCCATCTCCCCGCGCAATTGTGTTTGAATAATCTCCGATGAAATACTGCCGATTCCAACTCAACGGTTCCGCCCACTACGGTCTGGTAGAGCCAGCCGATAGCAGTAACGAAGACGAAATCACCCGTCTGCTCCTCCAGCCTCCGCACACCAGCGATGGCGACGTCGAAGGTCTGCCCAGCCGCCGCATGGATCGTATCCCGCTGGCGCAGGCATCTCTGCTGCCGCCCGTTGAGCCTACGAAGATCGTCTGTGTCGGCCGCAACTATCGAGCGCACGCCGCCGAACTCGGCCACGAAGTTCCGCAGGAGCCGCTCTTATTTTTCAAGCCGCCTTCTTCCCTGCTGCCGCCAGGAGGAACAATTCTGCGGCCCAAGGTCTCCGAACGCACCGACTACGAAGGCGAATTGGGAGTTGTCATCGCCCGCCGCTGCCACCAGTTAGACGACGGAGAAGACGTGCGCCCTTACATCCTCGGCTACACCTGCGTCAACGATTTCACCGCCCGCGATCTACAGAAAAAAGACGACCAGTGGGCTCGCGCCAAGGGCTTCGATACCTTTTGCCCAGTCGGGCCCGTGGTCGCCGACGGCATCGCCATCGATCCATGGGCAGGCATTCAGGTCGAAACCCGCGTCAACGGAGAAGTCCGCCAGTCCGGCAACACGCGCGATTTCATCTTTCCGCTCGACGTAATCATCCGTTACATTTCGCGAATCATGACCCTCGAACCCGGCGATCTGATCGCCACCGGCACGCCCGAAGGAGTAGGACCGGTAGTTACCGGAGACGTGATCGAAGTTTCGATTGAAAATATCGCCCAGTTGCGCAACCAAGTAGCCGACCAGCCGTAGGCAACCGGCACGTGGAGCTACGGGCGTCCTCGCCCGTCCCACTTCGCGTAAGGGGTAACACGCGCTGGTCTGTCCAATCCAAGCCAAGTTCGGCCGCGCACAATTCACTTCCTTCCGCTAGCCTGCCTCACCGCACGTTCCATCAGCTCAGCCGCCTCATGCAGGGTATCCATCTCCGCGTCCCGCAGCCCGCCCAGCGTCTCCGCCAAAAACCGGATCCTCCGCACCCGAGCCTGCTGCAGCAATCGTTCACCTTTTACCGTAACCGTCACGCGAATCCGCCGGCCATCCTTCGCGTCGGTCTCAATCCTGGCCAGCCCTGAACGCTTCAATCCCGCCACAATGCGGCTCATCGTCGGAGCCTTCACTTGCTCGGCCGCCGCCAGTTGTCCCAGCGCCATGGGACCGCCAAACACAAGAACAGAAAGCGCCGACAGCCGCGCCGGACCCACGCGCGCAAGGACGTCCTGTTTGGCAGCATGGCGCAGAAGATGGATGGCTGCCGAGTGCAGCCGATCTGCTACTTCCAACCGGAATGACTCTTTTGAACGCATACGGCACCAGCTTAGCATTGCGAACACTTAGCATAGCTAACATTTTTCTTGACAAACGAAGCGCCGATTCTATAATTCGTTAGCAGTGCTAATTAATCAAGAGGAACGCATATGACTGAAGGCTCCCAGCGTGGCTTCACGAAATGCCTTGAACTCATCCAGACAGGCGATGCCGAAGCGCTCCGGCTCCTCCTCGAACAAGACCCCGCCGCTGCCGAGTCCCGCGACGCAAGCGGCGTAAGCCTGCTCATGCACTCCCTCTATCGTGGCCGCCGCGACCTGGCCGAACTGTTGGCGAGCAAGAAAAATCTCGACATTTTCGAAGCCACCGCCCTCGGACACCTCGACCGCCTCAAGCAGTGCCTCCACGAGCCTTCCGCCGTCAACTCTGTCTCAGGCGATGGCTTCACCGCCCTGCACTTCGCCTGTTTCTTCGGACAGCCCGAAGCCGCCCGCCTCCTGCTCGCAAGCGGAGCCGCAGCCGACGCCGTGTCCGCCAACCCTATGCAGGTCATGCCCCTGCACTCCGCCGCCTCCGCCCGTAACCTCGAAGCTGCTCGCCTTCTGCTCACACACGGAGCCCCCGTGAACGCCCGTCAGCACGGAGGCTGGGTTCCGGTCCACGCCGCCGCCAGCAACGGAGATCGCCCCATGGTCGAACTCTTGCTAAAACACCAAGCCGATCCCAAACTAACCAACGACGAAGGCAAGACCCCAGCCATGGTCGCCAGGGAAAAAGGCCACGAGGAACTCGTGGCTCTACTGGAAAAGTAGCTGCGAGCGCACTCACATTTTCACCGAGCTTCACCGCAAATCTATGATTCGATTGGGCTGCGTCCGATATCCTTGGAGTACTATCCCGTAAACAACGCCCGCTAGAGCGTCCGAACTTTGTTCCCAAGTTACCCCAGTCTTAGCCCCCGCAATCTTGCTTTCCGATCCATGCATCAAACCGTATAATGAGGCAGCAGTTCCTCGGGAATTCCCGCTCCAAAGAGCATTCGAGAATAGAAGATCAAATTATGTCGACGAAGTTGAAGGTCACCGTCATTGCCAGCTCGCTGGCCCTTTTGCTGTTCACCATCGTTGGCGGATTCGTCAACGTGCGCGCTTCTTCCAACGACGGCGCGTATCGCCAGCTCTCGGTCTACAGCGAAGTGTTGTCGCGCATCCGCCTCGAGTACGTTGAGGAGCCGAATATCGCCGGCGTTACCGACGGCGCGCTGCACGGCCTGCTCGAATCGCTCGACGCCAATTCCAGCTACCTCTCAGCGGACGAGTACAAGCGCTACAAAGCGACGAAGGGCAACGGCAAAGCCGACATCGGAGCCACCGTCTCCAAGCGCTTCGGCTACGCCGCCGTGGTCGCGATCATTCCGGGAGGCCCGGCGGAAAAAGCCGGAGTGGAAAACACCGATATTATCGAATCGATCGAAGGCAAAAGCACACACGACATGTCGTTGGCTGAAATCAAAAGCATGATGGCCGGCGAGGTCGGTTCCACCATCACCGTAGCGGTAGTGCGGCCACGACGCGCCGAGCCGCAAAAAATTGTGATCACGCGCGACGTTGTGACCATTCCGCCGGTTAGCGAGAAGATGCTCGCCGACAACGTCGGCTACATCCAGGTGGACGCCTTCCCCGAAGGCAAGTCGCAGGAGATCGCTGGCAAGATTCGCGATCTGCAGCGGCAGGGAGCCAAGAAACTCGTTCTCGATCTGCGCAACTCCGCCAGCGGCGCGGAGTCTGAGGGCGTGGCCACCGCCAATCTTTTCCTCGACCATGGCACCATCACCTATTTGCAGGGGCAGAAATATCCGAAGCAGGCCTTCAACGCCGATCCCGCCAAAGACATTACCAAGCTCCCGGTGGCGGTGCTGGTGAATCGCGGCACGGCCGGCCCAGCCGAAGTTGTAGCTGCCGCCATCCTTGAAAACGCGCGCGGCGACGTGGTCGGAGACAAAACCTTCGGCGACGGCTCGGTGCAAAAACTGATCGAGATGCCCGACAATTCCGCCCTGATTCTCTCGGTCGCGAAGTATTACTCGCCGGATGGAAAAGCGATTCAGGATGCCGCTGTGACCCCAAACATCCTGGTAGCCGACACTGCCGAAGAAGACGTCGGATTACCCGACGAAGAACAGCCCGCGGCTCCCGAAGAGAAAAAGGATGTAAAGCCAAAGAGCCAGCAGGACGATCAGTTGAACAAAGCCATTGAAGTGCTGAAGCACCGCGACGCAAAAGGATAAGGCTTCAGAGTTTTGAGGTTTCAGAGTTTTCAATCGCCCGCCTAGGCGGGCGATTTTTTTGCCTGGGAGGCCTACGCGTCGCCCAAGTATTTTGTCATCCTGAGCAAAGCGAAGGACCCGCTTGCCTGCACCATCGGAAAACTTAACGTCTCCGCTGATTCCGCCACTTGACGAAAGAACCTTGAAACCTGGCCGTTGGTTTAACATTGAAACGTTGAAACTCTGAAACCTTGAAACCTGCCTTCGAACATCTTCCGGCGATCGAAGTAGGCGGACGAAGATTGGTCGGACTCGTCGTCTTCGGACTGCTCGTCCTGCTCTCCGCCGTGGTGGGCGCGGCTTCCGGACTCCTGCTGGTCTACTCGACCGACCTGCCGCAAGTCGCTGAGCTGGAACGTTACCGTCCCAGTTCCGTGACTGAACTCTACGATGGACAAGGCAGAGTCATCGGCACGTTTGCGCTCCAGCGCCGCGTCATCGCCACCTATGACGACTATCCTGAGGTTCTTCGCAATGCGCTGGTCTCGATCGAAGACAAAGATTTCTACCGCCACTCCGGCATCAACATCTGGCGCATCGTCGGCGCCGCGTATCGCGATATTGAGTCGGGCGGAAAAGTGCAAGGCGCTTCCACGCTCACCATGCAGCTCGCCCGCAATCTGTTTCTTTCTCCCGACCGCTCGTTTTACCGCAAGGTGCAGGAGTCGCTGCTCGCCATCCAGATCGAGCGCCGCTTCACCAAGCCGCAAATTTTCACGCTCTACGCCAACCAGATCTTCCTCGGCCACGGCGCCTACGGCTATGAGGCCGCCTCGGAATACTATTTCAGCAAACCCGCGAAGAAATTGACCCTGGAAGAAGCTGCGCTGCTCGCCGGACTTCCGAAAGCACCGCAGTATTACTCGCCCATCAACCACCCGGACCGCGCCCTCAAGCGCCGCAACCTGGTGCTCAACGCCATGCTTGAGGATGGCAAGATCACAGCAGCCCAGGCCGCGGATGCCAAGAGCGCGCCGATCGTGCTGAACTTGCAGAAAGATCCGAATTCGCTGGCCCCGCACTATGTCGAGGAAATCCGCCGCTACCTTGAAGCGAAATATGGCAGCGATCAGGTCCACGAAGGCGGACTTCGCGTATACACGTCGCTCGATATGGATCTGCAGAAGTCAGCACGTCGCGCGCTCCTCGACGGCCTGGCCGCCTACGAACGCCGTCATGGCTGGCACGGCAAGCTTCCGAATGTAGTTGCCCCGGGTCAAACGCTCGACAAGTATGTGGATCCGGATTGGGATGATGAGCCCGAAGTCAACGGCTACATGCACGCGCTGGTCACGCAAGTCTCGCCGGCCGCCGCGGAGATTCGCTTCGGCCAGCACACAGCCACACTCGCGCAGTCTGACATGGCATGGCTGAAGACGAAACTCAAGCTTCCCGACATTCTCCACGCCGGTGACATCGTTTACGTCAAAGTGCTGGCCCTCGAAGCCGGCGGAAAAGCCCACGTCAGCCTGGAGCAGGATTCAGGCGCCGAAGGAGCGCTCGTAGCCATCGACAACTCGACCGGAGAAATCAAGGCCATGATTGGCGGACGCGACTTCAATCTCTCCAAGTTCAACCGCGCCACGCAGGCCCTGCGTCAGGTCGGGTCGTCGTTCAAACCCTACGTCTACACCGCGGTGATCGACCAGGGAGGCAGTCCCGACGACACCATTCTGGATGCGCCCATAACCTTTCAAACTGTTTCCGGACCTTACTCGCCCCACAACTACGATGCCAAGTTTGAAGGCACGATTACGCTGCGGCGCGCCCTTGCCCAGTCGAGAAATATTCCCGCGCTCAAGCTGGCCGACCGAGTCGGCATTAAGACGGTGATCGACTACGCGCACCGTTTCGGCATTACGTCGAACATTCCCGCCTATCTTCCGGTGGCGCTGGGCTCGGCGGAAATCACGCCGCTGGAGCAGACCTCCGCCTTCAGCGTGTTTCCGAACGACGGCGTGCGCGTCGCCCCGCGCTACATCACCAAGGTGACCGACTACGAAGGCCGCATTATGGAAGAAGATTATTCCGACATCAAAGACGTTGTAAGTGAGCGCACCGCGCGAATCATGACCGCGATGCTGCGTGAGGTCGTGCTCCACGGCACCGCCGTTGCCGCGGCCAAGATGCCGTATCCGCTGGCGGGGAAAACGGGCACGACCAACGATTTCACCGACGCATGGTTCGTGGGTTTCTCTCCGTCCCTGACTTGCGGCGTCTGGATCGGTTACGACGAAAAGAAATCGCTAGGCGAGAAAGAAACGGGAGCCCGCGCCGCGCTGCCCATCTGGATGCAGTTCATGAACACAGCATTAGCCGCAAAAGATCCCGGCGAATTTCAGCCCGCGCCGGATCAAGGGAACTCATCCGTAGCACGAAAAGTCGACACTCCAGATGTAGCGCCCGGCGACGGCGAGTTGCATTAAACCAGCTATCCGCTCTTAGCAAAGCTTTCCCATCAATCGGCCCATCCGAACAACCCTGTAAAGCGGAAACAACGCTTCCGGCAGCCTTACGGCCGCAAGATCCCCCGCGCTTGGCGTCCAGACCAAACGCCAGAGGTATCGCCAGCGGTCGCCCCGTCGCTCACGCAATTTCATGATCAAGCGAAAATATTCGGTAGATTCGAAATCATAGGCCGCACCGCGAGCGAGACGTCCAGCGAATTCGCTGCCGAGAACAACGACTTGAGGATCGGCAGCCACCATTTCCTCCACGGGTTTCGGGAGCTCCGCATGAAGCACATTCTTCGCCAACCAGAAACTCACGCCGAGAATGCGAGCGATCCCCAAATCGCGTGCCCGGGAGAACAGTAGCGCGTAGTCGATGTTTTGCGTCTGAAGCGTCTCCGCAATGTCACAGAGCCAGATCAGCCGCGTCCAAAGGTGCTTCGCGGCGTGCAGGCATAGCACCAACAGCGAATCTTCCGGAGACAGGCAAGGCGCCTCGTGCTCGCCCACGACGGCACGGCTGGCTCGCGCAACCAGATCCTCCACACGCAGATCGACCCCATAGAAATACGGCAACAACGCCCACTGCAGTTCGACCAGGTTCTCTCCGGCTGCACCGTCAAATGAACGCTCATAGCCCGTCCGCAGCCACAACCGTTCAACGGCCGAAGTAAGTTCCGCCGCCGGACGGTATCCGATTTCGGCGAGAGCCTGCTTCGCACGCTCAAAGTCCACGGGAGAAATCAGAAAATCGAGATCCGAAAAGCTGCGCACGCCCAAGTCACGATAAAGCAAATGCGCCAGCACCGGTCCTTTATACGGGATTGCCTGCAACTGCCTGCGTTCGAAGTGCTGCATGATCCGAGCCACTTCGGCGCTGAACCACAAGCTGCGCCGCAGGTTCATTTCATACGCAGACCGCAATGCGCGCTCGACTTCCGCTGGCAATCCGCGAGCGTGTTCGATCAGGTTGCGGGCCACGAGCGGAACAACTCCGTGCCGCTCAGCCATGCGAAGAAGATTGCCCCAGTCAAGCACCGAGGGATCCCAATTCGCGATGCGGACAATCCGCTCCGGAGACAGCTCCACCCCACACAACGAGCGCAAGAGCTCAAATTCATTCTCTCTCGGCAGCCGAGCAGTGGATGCGGGAGGCGGCGGAAGCTCGGGCGTAGTCATGGGGAGAGATCTCGCAGAGCAAACAGGTTCGTATCAGGCCTTGCCTTCAATCATGACGGAGATTGTAGTTTATGATTGCGCTTTCAGACGTAAGGAGAACCCACCATGTACGTCGCCGATGACAAGCGTTACGACTCCATGCAATATCGCCGCTCCGGGCGCAGCGGCATCAAGCTTCCCGCCATTTCGCTCGGACTGTGGCACAACTTCGGCGGCGTCGATCACTTAGAAAACGCGCGCGCCATGTTGCGCCGCGCCTTCGATCTCGGCATCACGCATTTCGACCTCGCCAACAATTACGGACCTCCGTATGGGTCGGCGGAAGAAACCTTCGGCCAGATCCTGAAGAAAGACTTCCTTCCCTACCGCGACGAGCTCATCATTTCGACCAAAGCGGGCTGGGACATGTGGCCTGGACCCTACGGAGATTTTGGCTCCCGCAAATATATACTGGCCAGCCTGGATCAAAGTCTGAAGCGCATGGGGCTGGAATATGTCGACATTTTCTACCATCACCGGCCCGATCCAGAAACGCCGATGGAAGAATCGCTCGGCGCGCTCGACACAGCGGTACGATCGGGACGCGCGCTCTACGCGGGCATTTCGGCCTACAACGCCAAGCAGACGGCAGAAGCAGTGAAGATTCTGCGCGGCCTGGGAACGCCCTGCCTGATTCATCAGCCGAAGTATTCGATGTTCGTGCGCGACCCCGAGCAGGGATTGCTCGACGTGCTCGGGCAAGAAGGCGTGGGCTCGATCGTCTTCAGCCCGCTGGCGCAGGGGTTGCTGTCGGATCGTTATCTGAACGGAATTCCCAGCGACTCGCGCGCCGCTCGCGATTTCTTCCTGAAGAAAAAGGACATCGGCAAAGAGAAGCTCACCAAGATCCGTGCGCTGAATGAAATCGCCGCCCAGCGCGGCCAATCCCTGGCGGAAATGGCGGTAGCCTGGGTGCTGCGCGATCCGCGAGTTACCAGCGCGCTCGTCGGCGCAAGCAAGGTGTCGCAAGTGAACGACAACGTGGCCGCACTGAAAAACCTGAAATTTTCAGCCGAGGAGTTGAGCAAGATCGACGGAATCCTCGCTGGACCCGACTCAACACGGGATGCGCAATGATAATGAGTGGAGCGTCCAACCGGCCGAAGCTGATTCGCTGCGCGTGGGCAAGCAACGATCTCTCAATCCTCTATCACGACCGCGAATGGGGCGTCCCGCAACATGACGACCGCGTCCTGTTCGAGTTCCTGATTCTGGAGGGCGCGCAAGCCGGCCTTAGCTGGGACACGATACTGCGAAAGCGCGAAAATTATCGCGCGGCCTTTGACGGCTTCGACCCGAAGAAGATCGCTCGCTACGACCGGCGCAAGACGCAGCAGTTGCTGCGCGATGAAGGAATTATCCGCAACCGGCTGAAAGTGGCCTCGGCCATACGGAACGCCAAAGCATTCTTGGCGGTACAAGAGGAGTTCGGATCGTTCGACGCCTACATCTGGCAGTTTGTCGGAGGCAAACCGAAAGTCAACGCCTGGCAGCTGGGAAAGAAGCTTCCCGCCAGCACGCCGGAATCCGACGCCATGAGCAAGGACCTGAAGAAGCGCGGCTTCAACTTCGTCGGCTCCACGATCTGCTACGCCTTCATGCAGGCCACCGGAATGGTCAACGACCACGTGGTCGAGTGTTTCCGCTATCCGCGAAGGGTGCGCTGATGCGCCGTAATTCACCGAAAAATTAGCCCCTTCGGACGTCATCAGAATTGGCCTTTAGCTGGTATTATCCTAATGGCACAGGACTTGCGGGCCCAGGTCGTTGACAAGGGGCCAAGGGCTGGGCTATTCTAAATGTCTTTGGAAGTCCTGCGGCTGCCCGCCTGGAACACCTAGCACGCGTTCTGCGTGGATAGATTTTGCTTAGGGCACTCAGCGGTCTTCATCGCGTTCTTTTTAAGCTCTGGGAGATTTCCGATGTCAACCTATTTCCCCAAAGAAGGGGATATTACGCGTAAGTGGTTTGTGGTGGATGCGAGCGGACTTGCACTCGGACGCTTGGCCTCGCGTGTGGCCCGCATTTTAATGGGCAAAGAGAGCCCCAAGTACACGCCGTTTATCGACACTGGCGACCACGTGGTCATCATCAATGCCGAGAAGATCAAGATCACCGGCATGAAGGCGGATCAGAAGGTCTATCACCGCTATACCGGGTATCCCGGCGGCCTGCGCTCGGAAGACATGAAGAAGCGCATCGTCCGCAAGCCGGAGCTGATTATCGAAGACGCCGTGTCGCGCATGCTTCCCAAGAACAAGCTGGGCAAGCAGATGTTTACGAAGCTGAAGGTTTACCGCGGCGACAAGCACCCGCACGAGGCGCAGAAGCCGGAAGCCAAGGTGTTTGCGTAGGAAGCTTTGGCCCTTAGCTCTTGGCTCTTAGCTTCGAGCAGGCTGATCGCAGTAATAGAGAAATTTCGGAAGACTTTTTGGAAAGGTTGAAGCACGCGGTCTTTTGGCTAATGGCTAAGAGCTAAGTGCTAGAAGCTTAAATGGCAGAATTAGTTCAATACTACGGAACCGGACGCCGCAAGGCGGCGATCGCGCGTGTTTTTCTTCGTCCTGGCAGCGGCGAGTTCAAGGTCAACGGCAAGGCGTTCGATGAATACTTTGTGACGCCCTCGCAGCGCATCAGCGCGAAGTCGCCGCTGGTCTCGACCGAGAGCGCGGCCAACTTCAACGTGCTGGCAAACGTGTGCGGCGGCGGAGTCGCCGGGCAAGCCGATGCCGTGCGTCTGGGCATCACGCGCGCGCTCATGGAGTTCAACGCGGAACTGCGCAAGAAGCTCAAGGCCGAAGGCATGGTGACGCGCGATCCGCGAGCCAAAGAACGCAAGAAGTACGGCCAGAAGGGCGCCCGCAAGCGCTTCCAGTTCTCGAAGAGATAGTCGATGGCCGTTAGTCGATGGTCGTTCGCAAACGACTGCCGACCGACGACGTACGACTGATTTTAGGTGTTAAATTCATCCCCCCACCTCCCCCGAGATGGGGTGGACGGGAATGGCAATCCGGGGCCTGTGAGTGTCCGGATGCAGACCAACTGAGGAGGTTGATTGGCAAACATTACGATGAAGGAGCTGCTCGAAGCGGGCGTTCACTTCGGGCACCAAACAAAACGGTGGAACCCAAGGATGAAGGAGTACATCTTTGGTGAGCGCAACGGCATTTACATCATCGATCTGCAAAAGACGCTGAAGATGTTCAAGGAAGCGTCGAAATTCGTGCAGGATCTGGCTGCCGAAGGGCGAATCATCCTCTTCGTGGGCACCAAGCGCCAGGCGCAGGACGCGATTGCCGAAGAAGCACAGCGCTGCTCGATGTTCTACGTGAACCAGCGCTGGCTGGGCGGACTGCTCACCAACTGGGTCACAGTGCAGAAATCGGTAAAACGGCTCAAGGAACTCGACGAAATGGCCACCGATGGCCGTTACGATCTGCTTCCGAAGAAGGAAGTGATCAAGCTCGAGCGCGAGCGCAAGCACTTGCAGGCGAATCTAGCCGGCATTAAGAACATGACGCGGTTGCCGGATGCAATCTTCGTTATCGATTCGAATAAGGAACAGATCGCGGTGCGCGAAGCGCGCAAGCTGGGCATCCCCGTGGTCGCCGTGGTCGATACGAATTGCGACCCCAGCGAAGTGGATTACGTGATTCCCGGCAACGACGACGCATTGCGCGCCATCCGGCTCTTTACCTCGAAGATTTCCGAATCGATTGCCGAAGGCGTTCACGCCCGTGACGACAAGCAGTTGGCGGATATTCAGGCGGTAGCGGCAGAGCCCGAACCTGCAGCCGTAGAGCCTGGCGCCGAAGAGCTGTTTGCGGAAGTCGCGGTCGAAGGTGCAGCGGTCGTTCCTGCTGCCGCCGTCGAAGGTGAAGAAATCCGCATGGAAGACGTGCTGGGCAAGGGCACGCGCAAGCGTCCCACGGCCGCCACGGAAGACGTCGACGAACTGCAAGCCGAGACGCGACGCTTCTAGCAAAACGCAGGTTTCAAGGTTTCAAGGTTGCAAAGTTTCAAGGGTTGCAACCTTGATTAAACCTCGGTGTGGCCCCCCGACTGACCCTCCTTGAAACTCTGAAAACCTTGAAACTTTGAAATCTGAGGTTCTAATTCTGAGGTTCTAATTCTAATGAGCGCTACTATGGCAAACATCTCCGCTGCACAAGTAAAAGAGCTCCGCGAAAAAACCGGAGCGCCCATGATGGACTGCAAGCAAGCCCTGACCGAAGCCAAAGGCGACCTGGAACAGGCAGTTGTCCTTTTGCGCAAGAAGGGTGTATCCGTGGCCGCGAAGAAAGCGGCGCGCGTCACCAGCGAAGGCTCGGTGGGCTACTACATTCACGCCGGCGGCAAGATTGGCGTGCTGGTTGAGGTCAACTGTGAGAGCGATTTCGTCGCCCGAACCGAAGACTTCAAGGAACTCGTCCACGACATCGCCATGCACATTGCAGCAAGCGACCCGAAGTTTGTCCGGAAAGAAGACGTCACGCCGGAAGACTACGCCCGCGAGAAGGATATCTATCTCGCGAAGGCCATCGCGAGCGGCAAGCCTGCAAACATCGCGGAAAAGATGGTCGCCGGCATGATGGAGAAGTTCTACGAAGAGGTCTGCCTCCTCGAGCAGCCCTTCATCAAGGACCAGACCATCAGCATCTCGCAGTTGATCGCGGCCAAGGTGGGCAAGCTCGGCGAGAACATCGCCGTGCGCCGCTTCGCCCGCTTCAAAGTCGGCGATGTGACGGCGACTGTCGCTTTCGTTGCCGCCAAGCCGGACGAGGGTGGCGAGGCGACGGCTCCGGTTGCCAAGTAGCAATCGAATCATTGAGGGGGCGCTACGGCGCCCCTTTTGATTGTGACTCCCCCAGCCGATTGTCATCCTGACGCTGAGCGCAGCCGAAGGGGAAGGACCTGTTTTTTCATGCCGACTCCCATCTTTAAACGAATTCTCCTGAAAATCTCCGGTGAGGCCCTGGCCGCTGACAAGGGCTTCGGCGTCGACACCACTCGCATTCATGAAATCGCCGCTGAACTTGCCGACGTGCACAGTCTCGGCATCCAGATGGCAATCGTCGTCGGCGGAGGCAATTTCTTCCGCGGAGTTGCCGACCAGGCCAAGAACATGGATCGCGTTTCCGCCGACCACATGGGCATGCTGGCCACCGTCATCAATTCGCTGGCCTTGCAGGACGCGCTCGAAAAGCAAAACGTCTTCACCCGCGTGCAAACCGCGATTGAGATGAACCAGGTAGCGGAGCCCTTCATCCGCCGCCGCGCCATGCGGCACCTTGAAAAAGGCCGCGTGGTCATCTTCGCCGGCGGTACCGGCAACCCGTACTTCTCGACCGATACGGCCGCCTCGCTGCGCGCCATGGAGATCAAGGCCGACGCCATCCTCAAAGCCACCAAAGTGGACGGCATCTACGACGCCGACCCGATGAAGGTCCCCGATGCCAAGAAGTTTTCGCAACTCACCTACATGGATGTGCTGCGGCAGGGCCTCAAGGTGATGGACTCAACCGCCATCTCCTTGTGCAAGGACAACAACCTGCCCATCATCGTTTTCAACCTGAACCAGCGCGGCAACATCCGACGCGTCGTGCTGGGAGAAAAAATCGGCTCGCTGGTCAGCGCTTAGAGGCTTTTGTCTGTTAGCTCTTGGCCGTTAGCTAAGAGCCAAAAGCTAAGAGCGAGCAGCCAAAAGCGTTTATAATGCACGGTTCCAATATCGCTATGTTTGGGAGCTGAGAAAGATGGCTCATCCTGCCCTGAAAGAAGTCTACGCAACACTAAAGACGCGCATGGAGAAAGCGGTGGAAGACTTCCGCCGCGAAATGGCCGCCACCCGCACCGGGCGGGCGAACGTCCACATGCTCGACACCGTCTCGGTTGACTACTATGGCTCGCAAATGCCGCTCAACCAGATCGCCCAGATCCACGCGCCCGAGCCGCAGATGATCACGGTGCAGCCCTTCGATCCGTCCCAACTGGGGGCGATCGAAAAGGCCATCCGCAGCGCCGACCTTGGTCTCAATCCGATGAATGACGGCAAGCTGGTGCGTGTGCCCATCCCGGCGCTCACCGAAGAACGCCGCAAGGATATGGTCAAGCACCTCCACCGGATTCTCGAAGAGCACCGCACCGCGATACGCAACGTCCGCCGCGACGGCAACGAGGCCATCAAGAAGGCGCTGAAAGACAAGAAAATTGCCGAAGACGACGAGAAGCGCGCGCTCGACGAGATCCAGAAGCTCACCGACGACGAAATCAAGAAGATGGAAGAGATGAGCAAGGCGAAAGAAAAAGAAGTACTGGAGTTCAAGTAGAATCAGTACCCAGTACCCAGTTGCCAGTACCCAGAAAAACCTGAGTCTGGGCACTGGCAACTGGGTACTGCCTTTATGAAGCACGTCGTCCACGCCGCCTGCCCTCACGATTGCCCTGACGCCTGCGGTGTCCTGATTACCATCGAAGACGGCCGCGCCACCAAGATTCAGGGCGATCCCGAACATCCCGTCACTCGTGGATTCCTGTGCGCCAAAGTTGCCAAGTATCTCGACCGCGTCTACTCGCCGGATCGTGTGCTGTATCCCATGCGCCGAGTGGCACCCAAAGGCCCGCGTGGCACGGACGCAGCCGCGAGCAAGGCTTTTGAGCGCATCACCTGGGACGAAGCTCTGGACGAGATTGCGCAGCGTTTGCACCGCATCGCCACCGACTACGGCCCCGAAGCCATCCTGCCGTACTCTTACGGAGGCACCCTAGGCGCGCTCAATGGCGCTTCCATGGACCGCCGCTTCTTTCACCGCCTGGGGGCTTCGCAACTGGAGCGCACCATCTGCTCCAGCGCCGGCGAAGAAGGCCTGAAATCCGTGATTGGCATCAAGCTCGGCACCGAACCGGAGCAGTTCTCCCATTCGCGCTACATCATCGCCTGGGGCTCGAATATCCACGGCAACAACGTTCATCTCTGGCCTTTCATCGAAGAAGCTCGCCGCAAGGGCGCGAAGCTGGTCGTTATCGATCCATACCGTACGCGCACCGCGAAGTGCGCCGACTGGTACCTGCCGATCCGTCCTGGCACCGATGCCGCTCTCGCTCTCGGCTTGATGCACGTCATCATCGGCGAAAATCTCTTCGATGCCGATTACGTCTCGCGCTACACCGTGGGGTTCGAAGACCTGAAAGCTCGCGCCGAGCAGTATCCTCCCGAAAAAGTCGCTTACTGGACCGGCATATCCGCTGAAGATATCCGCAAGCTCGCCCGCGAGTATGCTACCGTGCGGCCGTCCGTGATCCGCGTCAACTACGGCATCCAGCGCTCCGAACGCGGAGGCATGTCGATGCGCGCGGTCACCATGCTGCCCTGTTTGATCGGATCGTGGAAAGAAGTCGGTGGCGGACTCCAGCTCTCGCTTAGCGGTTCCTTCGGATTAAATCGCGGAGCGTTAGAAATGCCCGAGTTGATGCAGAAAGCCCTGGGTCGCCCCGCGCGCATCGTGAACATGGTGCAACTGGGGACCGCGCTGAACTCGCTGACCGCGCCGCCCATCCAGGCCCTGTTCGTATACAACTCGAATCCCGCGGCGGTCTGCCACAATCACAATGAAGTCGTCCGCGGGCTCAAGCGCCCCGATCTTTTTACCGTGGTCCACGAGCAGTTTCTTACCGACACGACCGACTACGCCGACATCGTGCTTCCCGCTACCACTTTCTTCGAGCACAAAGACCTGCAGGCCGCTTACGGACATTACTACCTTCAGGTCTCAAACCAAGCGATGGAGCCGCAAGGCGAATGCCGGTCCAATGTCGACCTGTTCCACGCGCTGGCCCAACGCATGGGTTTTGAAGACGATTGTTTCCGCGAAACGGTAGACTCCATGATCGACTGCGCCCTGGATTCGCCGAATCCACGGCTCAGAGGGATTACCCGCGATCGCCTGGAACAAGAGCATCGCATACGCCTGAATTTTGGCAAGGATGGAAGCGCGGACCGGAATGCACCTTTCCTCCCCTTCGCGCAGGGCAACTTCCCCACCCCCAGCGGCAAAGCCGAGTTCTACAGCGAGACGCTGAAGCGCCAGGGACTCGATCCGGTCGTCGCCTTCACTCCGCCCGAAGAATCGAGAAATGGATCTGGATCGAAAGCCGCCGGCTTTCCGCTCGAGCTTCTCGCCCGCAAGCCGGACAATCATCTCAATACGTCATTCGCCAACTTGCCTTCGGTCCGCCAGATGGAACCGTGGATCGGGGATCTCGAGATGCATCCCGATGACGCCGAGGCGCGCGGCATCCGCCATGGCGACCGCATTCGCGCCTTTAACCAGCGCGGTGAGATTCTGCTCCAGGCCCGTGTGAATGGTTCCGTACCTCCGGGAGTGGTGGCGGCGCGGCTCGATTGGGCACGATTCAGTCCCGGCGGCGGCAACATCAATGTGCTAACCTCAGAAAAACTTACGGACATGGGCAACGCGGCGACGTTCTATTCCGTCTGTGTTGAAGTGGAATCTTTTCGGGCGTGACTCCAGCGGAGAAATTTGTTCCGGCCTTGGACGGTTTTCACTCTCTACCGTATAATTACCGTTTTCCTAACTCTAGTTCTTCGAGGTAGTTGCAATTCATCGCCGTCATCAGGTAATCCCTGCATGGGCCCCGCGACTGGGCCGCAACGCGGGCTCGCGAAAAGAGCCAGCTGGGTCTCCATCCTCTTGCCCCACAAGAGCTTGGCGGCACAGCTCTACGTGGAACCGACTCCTGGTTTTGTTGGCGCTCGTGCTTCTGGCTGCGCCCGTAGTGGGCCAGCAGGATCTCATTGTCGGCATCACCATCCACGGCAACCGCCGCATTCCCGCCGACACGGTGAAGGCTCGCATTTTCAGCAAAGTCGGCGACATCTACGACCCCGCCGCCATCGAACGCGACTTCAACGCCCTCTGGAACTCCGGCTATTTTGAGGACATCCGTTTTGAGCGCGAACAGAACCCCAAGGGCTGGATCCTGCACATTTACCTCAAAGAACGGCCGACGATCCGCGAGATCAACTACCTCGGGCTGAATGCGGTGACCACCAGCGACGTGCTTGACCGCTTCAAGGACCGCAAGGTCGGACTCTCGGTCGAAAACCAGTACGATCCCACAAAAATCAAGAAGGCCGAAGTTGTCCTGAAGGAACTGCTCTCCGAGCACGGACGACAGTTCGCTACCATCCGCACCGAAATCCGTCCCATTCCGCCGGCTGCCATCAGCGTCACTTTTGTCATCAAGGAAGGCCCCAAGGTCAAGGTCGGACGCATCCGCTTCCGGGGCAACAAGCACATCAACGACCGCACCCTGCGCGCGGCCATGAAGAATCTCAAACCCATCGGCATCCCGCACTCCATCTTCCTCGAAGACCTGTTCTCCAAGACTTACGACGCCACCAAACTCGAGGAAGACACGGAGCGCGTACGCGCCGAATTCCAGAACCGCGGCTACTTCAAGGTGCTGGTCGACGATCCCAAAGCCGAGATTCACGACACCGGACACACCGGCTTCCACCTTCCCTGGGTCCAGCCCGGCTTGGGCAAATCCGTCGATATCACCATGCCCATCGAGGAGGGCGCGCGCTACCACCTCGGCACCATTACTTTCAAGAACAACAAAGCCATCCCCAACACGGCCGCTCTGCGCAACCTTTTCCCCATGAAGGACGGCGAAATCTTCAGCCGCGAAAAGGTCGCCAAGGGCCTCGAGAACCTGCGCAAAGCCTATGGCGAGGCCGGTTACATCAACTTCACTTCCGTCCCCGACACCAAGTTTGACGACGACAAAAAGACCGTGGATCTGGTCGTCGACGTGGACGAAGGCAAGCAGTTCTACGTGCGCCGCATCGAGTTCCAGGGCAACACCACCACGCGCGACAAAGTTATCCGCCGCGAAATTGCGCTGGAAGAAGGCCAGATCTACAACTCGCATTACTGGGAACTCAGCCTGCTCCGTCTGAACCAGCTCGGCTATTTCGAACAGCTCAAACCGGACGATCCCAACACCACCGAACGCCACCTCGACGAAAAGAATGGCACCGTCGATCTCTCGCTCAAGGTCAAGGAAAAGGGCAAGAACAGCATCGGACTGCAAGGTGGCGTCAGCGGTCTGGCTGGAGCCTTCGTGGGCCTCAATTACAGCACCAACAACTTCCTGGGCTTGGGCGAGACGCTCTCCGTGCAGGCCAGCCTCGGCAGCCGCCAGCGCGACCTGGTCTTCGGATTCACTGAACCCTATCTATTCGACCGCCCCATCCAGGCCGGCTTCAACGTCTACACGCGGAAGACCAACTATGACCAGGCTCGGCAGTACGCCATAGCAACCGGACAGAATCTGAACCTGCCCTCGGCCTACCTCCAGAACCTGCAGAATTATTCGCAGTCCAGCACTGGCGCGACCCTGAGCTTGAGCTATCCGCTGCGAAGGTCCTTCAAGCGCTTTGGCATCAGCTACTCCTTCGACCGCTCCTCGCTGGTTGCCGTCAGCAGCGCATCCAAACTGTTGTTCGAGAATCTTAACTTCCGCGGGATCACCGGTCCCAACGCGCTCGACGGCATCATCACCAGCAAGATCACCCCCAGCTTCACCATGAACACGCTGGATTCCTACTACGCGCCCCACAAAGGCAAGAGCCTATTCATCGGCGGCGAGTTCGCCGGGCTCGGCGGCACCGTGCACACCATCCGGCCGATCATTCAGTACAAACAGTTTTTTCCTATGCAGAAACGCCGCAACGCCTTCGGCTACAACATCCAGGGTTCGTTTATCACGGGATATAGCGGAATCGTTGCGCCGCCATTCGAACGCGCCTACCTCGGCGGCGAAAACGATCTGCGCGGCTTCGACATTCGCACCGTTTCACCCATCGCCTACCTGCCCAGCGCCCAGAGCGTTCCGCTCAGGAACCGCGACGGAACGTTTGTCCCCGCCAATCCGGCCTTTGCGGTCGGTACCAACCAGTCCGGACAATGCGTCAGCAACTGCTGGAATATTCCGGTTCCGTACCAGCAACTGGTGACGCCCGGCGGCGACCTCAGTCTGCACGGCAACCTTGAATACCGCATCACCATCGCTGGTCCGGTAGCGATTGCGCCCTTTGTTGACATGGGCACCGATCCCATCCTGCGCACTTCGCAGTTGCAGACCAACCCGACGCAGTATGAGAACCTGATTAGCACCAAGTTCGGCTGTCCGGTCCTGGGCCCGCAGACGGGTTACGCTTGTTCTGGCGGGCAGACCATTAGCGGCATTCCGCAGGACCTCAGACCGGTTCCTGGCACCAACTGGGTGGTACGCATGTCCACCGGAATCGAATTGCAGACCATGCTTCCGGTCGTCAATGCGCCCTTCCGCATTTACTATGCCTACAACGCCATGCGCCTCGATACCAGCGCATCGCCGCCTGTCCCCATCACGACCAGCATGTTCCCAAACACCGCGGCTGGCGCGTATACGTACGGGACCACGCTCTCAACTCTGGGATCCAACTACACGCTCAGGGAGCCGCGAAAGACCTTCCGCTTCACGGTAGCCACGACGTTCTAGAAGCAGCTCTCAGCTGTCAGCAACGTCAAGAACCTCTTACCGCAGAGGACGCCGAGATCGCAGAGAAAGATGGGCTTTTGTTTCCTTTGCTTTTCGCGAACGTTTTTTCTCCGCGCACTCTGCGCTCTCGGCGGTGAAAGATTTTTTGCTGATGGTTGAGAGTTACTCGATGTGCACCAGGCCGCTGGCCGGCTTCGATGCGGGCGCTGGCCATTGCGGTGCGCGCCAGGCATCGAGGACCGACACCTGATGCACGCACGATACCGTGCAGTGCGGAGCGCACGCCTTTTCGGTATGAAACTCGCGACGCAAATCGGCAATCGTATATTTCTCCAGCGGAATGCCGGGATAGCCGCGCTGCTGCGAGCAGTAATGCACCAGTCCATCCTCGCAGATATAGAGGTAGCGGCCACCAGCGCGGCAGCGCCACTGATTCGGACGGCCTAGCGCAATGTTGTCCTGGAATGCATGCACGCGCGTGAAGCTGCGTTTTTCCAGTCCCTGCATCTCGTGATACACGCGCCGTTCTTCGTCGTTCAACGGCTGCACCTGTCCCGAGCCGTCGTGAATGATGCCCACGGTTGAACTGAACCCGAGTTCCATGGCGCGCCGGCCGATAGTGAGCGCGTCCTGGGGATGGCTGACGCCTCCGCCCACAACGGAATTGATATTCACGTGAAATTCCGCGTGCTCGGCCAGCAGTTGCAGCTTGCGATCGAGCACTTTCAGGCTCTTCTTCGAAACATCGTCGGGATTGACGTTATCGATCGAAATCTGCAGCCACTCCAGGCCCGAGCGGTTCAGCCGCTGGATGCGGTCGGCAGTCAGCAGATAACCGTTGGTGATCAACCCCGAAACGATCCGGCGTCTCCGCATGTGGTGAATGATGTCGTCCAGTTGCGGATGCAGCAGCGGCTCGCCGCCGCTGATGGTGATCACGGACGTACCCAGATCGCCCAGCCGATCCACTCGCCGCAACATCTCGTCGGTCGGCACAGGCTTCGAAAAATTGTCGAACTCGTTACAGTAAGTGCAGGCCAGATTGCAGCGCCGGATCGGGATCAGATGCGCCAGCAGAGGATGATCCGTAGATACCAGAGCCTTAAGGATCTGCCACAATCCATGAGCGTCCCGCTCGATTGCCTTGAACTTGCGGCGCCATGCCGCCGACTTGGTTGTCATCGCGATGCTTCTATTTCACCACAGCAACCGGCGCGATGCCCAATCGACCGCAGCGTTCGGCGGAAAAACGGGGTTGAGTGGCAACCCAGCCAAGCCACGGGTCACCTACGCTAATCCACAGCCAGTTCGTGCCCCGCCGAGCCCAGCGCAGCGACCGCAGCCGCGAAGCTCTCGTGCTTGATCAGCACATAATCTGTATCAAACGTGGAAATCGCAAAAATCGGAATCTGCGCCATCGCCAGCGGTTGCAGGAACGACGCGAGCACGCCGGTCATCGAAAACGGGAACGGACCTTCGAGCTTTAGCGCCACCCATCCGCGCTCGCGCGCCCCATCCGGAATTCGATCCTCCGAACAGACATCCTCAGAGCACACAATGGAAAGCTCATCGCAGGTGCGCACCACGCAAAAGAATCTACACTCCAGCGCCCAGGCCGGGATGGCGGCGTCGGAGGCAAGCTGACACACCGCCAGCCGCTCCGCAAGAACGCGGCATTTTAAGTGGTGAGGCAATTCAGAGAGGAGATTACTACATCAGTCTGCGAAACTGCCGATGGAGAGCTGGGCGACGTACCCCACCCCCCCTACCCCCCCCACCCCCTCGCTAGGTCCATTAGAATTAGCGGTTTAGCGATAAGCATCTGCAAAGTATTCCATAATAAAGACTTACATGGAAAGTACTCGGGAATAAGGAGTTAACTTGTCAAAGAGCGCTGAAGATGGCCTTGGGGCAGCTGCGAGGTCCGTCTTCTATTGACGGACGTGCCTCGTAACTGCCCCAATTAGACGTTCATGGTTGCGCACGACTGGGCTTAAGTCAACAGATTTATTGAGATTTCTTGGGGTGGGTTTGTGATGAAACGGGTCAGGGGTCAGAGGTGGGGCGCTCCCGGATCACGCCAGCTTTTGGGCGATGCTCTCGTCTAGGATCTCTTGCACGGTTAGCGGGACGATCACTTTGTGCTCGCGCTTGAAGAATGCCCCGATCTCGTGCAGCGCGTCGCTGGTGAAGTCGAACGAGATGAAGAAGCCTTTGGTGCGGTTCTCGCGCATCATGACGGCTTCGAACATGTCGATATCGGGGCGGCCTGCTTTGTCCTTCTGCTTCACCTGCAGGGGATACCAGACGTCCATGAAGTCGAGCTCGCCGGCCGCTTTGCCGCTTTTCTGCGGGATCGACGAGAGCGGATAGATGCGTCCGTCGATGCCCATGTCTCCGACCTGGGCTTTGTTTGGGATCCCGCCGAGAGCGATGACAGCCCAGTTCTCGAATTCGAACGGTGGAATTTTGCGGAGCTTCTCGACGGTCCACGGGAGATCGCGGACGATGAATCCGCGCCCGATTTCCCAGAGCTTCTCGTCTTCGGGAAATTTGCAGTCTTTGCGGAGGCGCTTCGCCATGACGCGCAGGCTGTGGGGGACTGATCGATTCCGATCCACTGGCGGCCGAGGTTCTGAGCAGCGACGAGCGCAGTCCCGCACCCGCAGAAGGCGTCGAGCACGATGTCGTTTTCGTTGGACGAAGCTCTGATGATCCGGTCCAGAAGTGCAAGGGGCTTTTGTGTCGGATAGCCTAGGCGCTCTGCCGCTTGGGAATTGACCGGTTCGATGTCGTCCCACACGTTGCCGACGAGCGTGCCGGGCATTTCGTCGAGGTATCGCTTCACGCGGATGCGGCCGTCCTTTGATTGCGGGAAGTACAGCTTGCCCTCTTGATCCCACTGGGCCATGAGTTCCCGCGAGATCGACCAACCGTTGGGATGAGGCTTGTAGCCTTTGTAGTCGTACGTGAGGTTTGGGCGTGGTGATGGGCTGCGGAGGTCGCGCGTGGTGAATCTTCGCCCGTCTGGATCGACGTTGCTGTAGTGCGACTTGATGTAGGCCTCGGAATACTCGACGTGCTGTCGGTTGAAGGTGTAGTCGCGACCGATCCCGTAGAAGAAAATGGCGTCCGTTTGATCGCCGAAACGGCGACGCGCGTCACTGTGGCTGCTCGTCCGCTTCCAGACGATCTCGTTTTGGAAGTTCATCTCGCCGAAGAGCTGGTCGAGCATCACCTTGACGTAGTGACTGGCGTGCCAGTCGCAGTGATAGTAAAAGCTGCCCGTGCCTTTGAGGACGCGGGCGAGTTGCTCGCAGCGCGGGCGCATGAATTCGATGTAGGCCTGGGTGGACGCGTGGCGATCGTCGAACGAGCGCTTCTCCTTGGTCTCTCCCCAGAAGACTTCATAGTTGCGGTTGGAATTGAAGGGCGGGTCGATGTAGATCAGGTCGACGCAGCGGTCCGGGAGCTTGGCGAGCTGGTCGAGGTTGTCGCCGCAGTAGATGACTCTGGTGTCCAGCAGCGAGGACGGTTTGCGCGCGGAGCTCATCGGTTGAGATCGTAGCGGAAACTGGCGCGGGAATGAATAGCTTTGTGGTGTCTTGGATTGTTTTCTGGGAAGATCGAGGTCAAGAAACGAAGTCAAAAGCCGCGGACAGGAGTGTCCGCGCCACACGGGTCACACGGTGGGTTGGGGTTGGGGACTGATGGCTGACAGCTGAGAGCCGATCTCTACTGCATGTCTCCGCCCATGGGGACGTAGCGGAATTTCTTGCCGTCGAAGAACAGGGCCGAGCTCTCTCCCGTTTCGCCTGATTCTTCCACGTATACGGCTTCGATGTTTTTCTTTTTCAGATGCATTTTTCTGATGGAAACGGTTTTATAAGGCAGATTCACAATGACGTATTTAGCTTTCGGAGCTGCCGAACGCCAGCCGTCCTTGCCCGCGCCGTGAATGATGAGCACCACCAGGCCGCGCCGCGTGGGATCGCCTTCGCTGAACGTGGTCGTCACCTTGGGGTCGCCATAGCCGAAGAATTCGTAGTAGGGGTCGATCACCGTGTAATTGTGCTCGGCCTGATCAAGCATGGGATTCTTGCAGCGCGCGGCGATGATGACGTCTTCCACACCGTCACCATCCAGATCACCGAAGGCCGCGGCCACGCCGGGCAGCATCGTGAACTGATCGCCAAACTGCTGCTGCACAAACTCGTTGTCTACCCCGCGGTCGGCCGGCGCAGTCTGGCCAAGAGCTGGAAGCAAGATCGCGACACTGAACGCCAGGAGGAAAAAAGCTTTTCTCATTCGCCTACTTTAGTCCCTGGAGGTGACCACGGGCAGGTAACGAAAGTCACAGGAGGAAGCAGGTTTCAAGGTTTCAAATTGCCTTTGAAGTGTTCCCAGCCTCTCGCCGCGAGCGGCCTGGCTTTGCCGTCGGGGCCGATCAGCCTCATGCCTGCGGAACGTTTGATTCGCCCTATGCGCGTTATGCGAACTCCGGCTATCTCTTTGGGGATTTTCGCGGCGGAGGTGAACAGGAGTTCGTAGTCATCGCCGCCGTGCAAGGCAAAATCCAGCGCGACCAGACTCTTGCCGAACTGCGCTCTGGGAATCGATTCGGCTTCAATTTCCGCGCCCACATGGCTCTCCTGGCAGATGTGTTCAAGATCGGTGGAGAGGCCGTCGCTCACGTCGATCATCGCCGAAGCCAGTCCGCGCCGTCGCAGGATCTGGCCGACGGCTAGCCGCGCTTGGGGCTCGCCTCGAGTGCGGGATTGCCTGGAGTGCTCGGCGCTCGCCGACTTCAGATGCGAGAACGTGGCGGCGGAGCGTCCCAACTCGCCGGTGACATAGACATGCTCGCCCGGCTGCGCGCCTGACCGCAAAACGGCCTTCCCCTTGGGCACCGAGCCAACGACTACGATATCCGCCTGAATGCCTGCGGGCGACTGCGCTGTGTCGCCACCGGCCAGCGGGACATGGAATTCGTCCGCGAGATCGAGCAGGCCCTTCAGGAAGCGGTCCACCCACTTTTGCGGGACGCCGCAGGCAACGGCCAAGGATAGAAATGCCGCGCAAGGCTCGCCACCCATTGCCGCGATGTCGCTCAGCCCGCGAGTCAGGCAGCGACGGCCTATCCATTCCGGAGGGTGCCAGTCACGGCGAAAGTGCACGTTCTCGATGGAGAAATCGGTGGTCACCAGCAGCTCGTGTCCCGGAGGAACGCGCAGCACGGCGCAGTCATCGCCGATGCCGGTCAACACCGACGGGCCTCCGCGGGCCCGGCGGCGGATCTGCTGGATGAGCTTCTTCTCGCTTAACACCATTTTGACCACTATAACGCTGCTTCGGCGGTCCTGCTGCGGCCCTCCTGCCGGCGGCTGGGTGAAGGCTTACCAGAGTAATCTGGCCGGGTGGGCAGCTCCAATTACGCTGCCTTGGTAACCGCACAAAGGGACGTACCGAGGTTGACAGGGGGAACCAGGTTTGTTACCTTTTAATTCGCCGTTCACAAAGACTTTGCCGAACCAAGTACTGCAACGTGAATCAGTTGCAGCCAAGACTGGTTAGGCCTGCCTGGTTCCGTGGTATTGGAAAGTGCCAGCCTGCTCCTAATGCGGCTGGTGGAATCAGGATTCCGAGCCTGAGCGTGACAGTTCTCGCTCCGGCAGGATTCCGAACAAAAATTCGCGTAGCGGAAGTAGGATATTGCGTAAACGTTTCTACATCTTTTTCGTAGCACGCGACGAAGCAGGACAGCTTCGTAAGATCTCGATTCCCGTGCAATATTTGTACGTTCTGCTGGCGGGGCTGGCGATCGGGCTGCTCAGCCTGACGGGCATTGCCAGCTCTTATACGCGCATGCTGGCGAAAGTGGAGCACTACAACCAGCTCCGCACCGAACATGCCCAGCTCAAGGACAACTATTCGCGGCTGGAGTTGGTGGCCAAGGAACGAGACATTCAGGTGGCTTCGCTGGGCTCGCTGGCCAGCGAGGTATCGGCACTTTACGGGCTCAAGTCCGATCCGGCGATGGTTGCGGCCTCGACCGAGCAGATTCAGGAAGCGCAAGTCCACTCTTCGCTCGACCAGCTTTACGCGTTGAAACACACGGCCCTGAGCGGAGCGGCTAGCGTGGGCATCTCGCTCGGGCTCACCAAGAACTCGACCACGGCGGATTGGCTGCGCGCCAATTCGGCTCCAAACCTCTGGCCGGTCGAAGGCCAGGTCACAGGCTCATTTGGCGAGCGCATTGATCCATTCAACGGAGAAGGCGCGTTCCACTCCGGTGTCGATATTTCGGCCAGCGTCGGGTCGCCCGTGATCGCTCCTGCCGACGGCCTGGTTACTTTTGCCGACTTTGAGGGCGGGTACGGACGCGCCATCATGGTTGACCACGGGCATGGCATCTCCACCCGCTACGGGCATCTTTCCAGCTTCGCCGTCACCGCCGGACAATACGTTCACCGCGGCGACACCATCGGCTACGTCGGCCAGAGCGGACGCTCTACCGGGCCGCACCTCCACTACGAAGTCCGCATCAACGACGTGCCGGTAAACCCCTACAAGTATCTGCGGCTGACCGTGGCGCAGGTTGGCGGGTTTACCACGGGCGAGTAAGCTTTCTTCAGATGAACAACTTGGGGCGGGTTCCTTCGGGAGACGGGATCGGGTCGTCCCGGCGGGGCTTGACTTTATCACGCAGACATTTTGGTTCTTGCGCTACTTGTAAATCCGTGCACTTTCCTTGAAACCTTGCGACCCTGAAACTTTGAAACCTTACCCTTTCGCCTTCTTCACTTCCTCAATCAGCGGCGGCACGATGTCGAACAAGTTTCCTACGATGGCATAATCCGCGATCTCAAAAATCGGGGCTTCGGAGTCTTTGTTGATGGCCACGATGCTGCGCGAGCCTTTCATCCCTACGATGTGCTGGATTGCGCCTGAGATTCCGAGCGCCAGATAGAGTTTCGGGGCAACGGTTTGACCCGACGATCCTACCTGGCGGTCCATGGGGAGCCATCCGTTGTCGCAGATCGGACGGGACGCGGCGAGATCGCCGCCTAGCGCATCCGCGAGCTGCCTGGCCAGGTCGATGTTCTTCTGCTCTTTGATGCCGCGGCCCACCGAGACAATGATTTCGGCCTGAGTCAGATCGACGGCTTGTTTGGCTTCCTTGAAGACTTCCTGGGGGTGGTTGCGGATGACGCCATCGGGAATATCGACATTGACCGTCTCGACTGGCGCTGCGGCCGCTCCTGCTTCGACTTTGTCGGCGCGGAAGGAGCCGTTTTGGAAGGTCACGAAGCAGGGACCCGAGCCGGCGAAACTTACATCGGCTACGAATTTTCCCTGGAACATTTGCCTTGTGAATAGCAGTTTGCCGTTTTCATGCCTGACGCCGATCACGTCGCTGATGGCTGTGGTCTGCAAGGCCGTCGCCAGCTTGGGCACGAAATCGCGCACCTGGTAGGTATGCGGCATCAATACCAGCTTTGCCGGATGCTTCCACAGAAACTGCTGCAATGCGTGCGCAAATGCGTCGGGCGTGTAGGGTTCGAGTTTGGCCGACTCGATGTCGTAGACCTTGGCCAGCTTCTTCGCCGCGACTTCGTTTGCGATCGCAGCTACGCCTGAGCCGACCACGCCGGCTTCCAGGGTGCATCCGGTTTGCGCTGCAATCGCCTGCCCGGCGGCAATGGTTTCCCAGGAGACGCGGTTCAGTTTTCCTTCGCGCTGTTCGATGACTACCAGAATAGTGTCAGCCATAAATGAGTTCTCAAATGACTCGCATTTCGTTTTTCAACTTTTCCACCAGCTTTTTGGCCACTTCAGCTGGGGGACCTTCGAGGAATTCGGTGTTCTTCGATTTTTGCGGCACGTACAGCTTTTCGATCTTCTGCAAATTCCCGCCCATCGACGGCTGCACTTCCGCTAGTGTCACCTTGCGCAGCGGCTTGTTCTTGGCCTGCTTGATGCCGATTAGTGTGGCATAGCGGAGTTTGTTGATTCCCGACTGGATGGTCAGCACGGCCGGCAACGGCATGTCGACAAACTGGAAGAAGCCTGCTTCCAGTTCCCTCTTCACGCGGATGCCAGCATCCGTTTTTTCAATCTGCATAATGATGGTGGCGTGTGGCAATCCTAGAATCTGGGCGAGGATTACGCCGGTCTGCGCATAGCCGTAATCGTCGGACTGGAGGCCGGTGAAGATCAGGTCGAATTTCTCGTCTTTTATTGCCGCCGCTATCGCTCGCGCGGTGTTGTAGGCATCGAGGCCGACAAAGGCATCGTCCTCGAGATGGATGGCACGGTCCGCGCCTTTGGCCAGCGCCTCGCGCAGCACCTGCGACGCGCGCGCCGGGCCCGCGGTAACGACCACCACTTCGCCGGTGTGCTTTTCCTTCTGCCGCAACGCCTCTTCCAGGGCAAAGGCGTCGGGCTCGTTCACTTCGTAGGAGACATCTTCGCGAATCCACGTTCCCGCTTCATTCAGCTTCAGCGGGGCGTCTTTCTGCGGAACCTGCTTCATGCAAACCAAGATCTTCACGGCTTAACTCCCTTGCAGCGGCAAGTGGCACAGGCGAAACTCATTAGTATAAACGAATGGATGGGGCAAGGGATGGGGGGCGCGCGGACTTTCACTTTCCTCGCGGCGTGGGCGGGACGCCCACGTGACAGCCGGCGAGACGCCGGCGCTACGGACCGGCAAGTTCGGCGATCACGGTGGACGTTGCTATGCGCTTAACGGCCACCGTCGGGAAGACCGTCCTGCAAGAACGCTACGCTCTGGACGCTGGTAATCTCAAAGCGTTTGCGGCAGCGGACGTTCTTGCACATCATCATGTCGTCGCGGCGCAGCATGTAGGACTGCGCCTTGGCGAACTTTGCGCGGTCGCGATCGTCCGCCCGCGGCGGTAGGCTCTTCTTTTTCATACGCACCAGCCATTGGATCTCATACTCCGCCGACTGATGGCAATGCGGACAACTAAGATTTGCCGGTTTCTTGTCTTGCTTTTCGTCGAAAAATTCCCGCTCATCCATAAATTAGGCCCTCGGAGCTGTGGCGTATCCCAAGAACCCTTGGGACGCATGGATTAATGGTTCGAACTTATATGACACCACACACGCCAACCTCAGATTATTGCACTTTTGCGGATGGAATGTGCGAAGATGCGTGGATCATAGCCATGCCACGCAAGCGCAAGAAAAAGGTGTTTTCCGCTGCCAAGATAGTCCGCGAAATGGCCCGCGAGCGTGTGGGCAGCCCGAGGCCGTCGCGCCTGGTTCCGGCGAAGAAGACCAAGCCGGAGAGGCACAAGCCCACCTTGGACAAATTGTTGGAAGACCAATAAGGCGCTACTGGCAGTTCCCGGGCTGGTCCACGGTCACGAGCGCCGTACCCACGACCACGCTTCCGGAGTCGTTCTGCGGATTACTATAAGCCGAGGCCGTGATGGCGACGTTGGTGCCGCAGGCCCTCCCCGAAGTAGCTACGCCTGTGTTGGAAACGATGGAGATCGCCTGGGGTACGGACGACGCCCACACCACCGAATTTGTGATGTCTTCGGTATCGGGCGGATGGACATAGGTTCCATACGCTTTGAAGTCCAATATCAGGCCTGGGCCAGTGATGGTTGCTCCATCGTTGGTAACCGTGATCGAGACCAGCTTCCGCTGAAACCCGCAACTGGGCAGGATCAGCGCCGCTCCGACCGCGACCAGAGCGCTCAACGCGAGCCCAATGTAGCTTCGTTTCATAGCCACCACTCCTGGAGGCACGCTTCAGCCTCCGCGCTCGTCAGATCCATGATCAACAAATCGGGTTCGCCAAACCCATACTCGTCAGGGCAAATCTGTCAAACCTATGGAAAGATGAAATCTAGCGGAAGAGCTGGCAAAAAGCAAGAAACGGCAGCGGCGGTCAACTCTCGGTTTTCAAGGACGTTCGATGGCTAGTTTAAGCCGTGCTGGCAATCGAAAACGAGCAGGCTTCCGGTAACGCGAAAAGGGGCGAATCCGGACGCTCGCCGGGCCCGAGCTTTCTCTAGTTTTGTTTCCGGGAAACGACAACCCACACGGTGCCGCGACCCGCGCAGTAGCGGCAGCGGTCCTGTCCGAGCGACGTTCCCGTCCCGCGGCATTCCAGGCAATTGGCGACAAGGCTAAGTTCCTGGAGGGAGCTCTCCGGGAGCTTTGCGGGATCCTTGAACACCTCAGCCTGATGACTGGCCCGGAGCCAATAGACCAGCTTGCTTTCGAGGGTTTCGCGGTCCTTGGTGCTAAGTTGCGTGCAGCGGTGGGTCCACCAATCGCGAATGCAGCCGTAGCAGACCAGTTCGCCGGCATCGAAGAGGACACCCGGATCGGAGCGGCGAAAGAACTTCTGGCACCAGGAGCAGGCACTCACGCCGAGCAAACCGAAGGCATCCTTCAGGCGATCGAAGTCGAGCTTGTGGCGAGCCAGTATCTCCTCAAGGCGTGGGTCGGATTTGTCGGACATGGGTTCGCTCCCGTTAGCAGGAATATAGCCGTTCAGGACACACAATCTGGCATTCAATATCAGTGACTTCGCACGGCCTTCCGTCCAGTACCGGCCTCAGGTTAATCCACGTGCTCACCTACTTCGAAACCCTCCTCGGCCGCGGGCAGCACGTCGCGTTCGCCGGCGATCCACACATACAAGGTCGGCAGCAGGAAGACGCTCATGATGAGGGCGGCGATGAGGCCTCCGACAATGACGATGGCGAACGGGCGCTGCGAGTCGGAACCAATGGCGTGGGAGAGAGCGGCTGGGAGCAGTCCCAGGGTAGCAACCAGCATGGTCATCATGATGGGGCGCAATCGCAACACGGCGCCCTCGACGGCTGCGTCCTCGATGGAATAGCGCCGGGCCCGGAGCTGGTTGATGTACTCGAGCATGATGACTCCGGTTTGCACGGAGACGCCGAACAGCGCCAGGAAACCCACGCCGGAAGAAACGCTAAAATTCGTGCCTGTGAACAGAAGAGCGAGCAGGCCACCAATGGGCGCGATGGCGATGTTGACGAGAATCAACAGCGCCCATTTGAAGGATTTGAACATCGTGTACAGGATAATGAAGATGATGAAGATGGTGATGGGGAGCACGATGAGCAGGCGCGCGTTGGCTCTCTTCTGGCTCTCATATTCTCCCTCCCAATCGAGGCTGTATCCGGTGGGCAGTTTGACCTGTTCGCCGACCTTCTTGATGGCCTCTTCCACCGTGCTGCCGAGGTCGCGGCCGCGGACACTATATTTGATGGCCACATAACGGCGATTGCCTTCGCGATAAACTTCCGAAGCGCCGTCCGTCACGCTGATCTTGCAGAGCTGCGCGAGCGATACTCGTTCTCCGGAGGGCGACAGCAGCCGAATGTTCTCGATCGCTTCTTTCGTGTTCCGGTACTGCGGCAGATAGCGCATCACGAGGTCGTATCGCGCCTCGCCCTTGAGGACCTGGGTGAGGGCGTTGCCTCCGACTGCGGTCTGCACCGCGTCCTGCACGTCGGCGACGTTGATCTGGTAACGGGCGGCGGCGTCGCGATCCACGGTGACATTCAGGTTAGGCTGGCCGAGGACGCGAAACACTCCGAGATCTTCAATGCCGTTGATCTGGCGCATGATGTTGACGATCTCATCGCTTTTTTCTTCGAGAACTTTCAGATCGTCGCCGTAGATTTTGGTGGCCAACGCGCCCTTCACGCCACTCACGGCCTCTTCCATGTTGTCTTCGATGGGCTGAGAGAATCCCCAAACCACGCCGGGTATTTTGTCGAGTTCGCGCTGCATAGCGGCGATCAATTCGTCCTTGTTTTCATGGAAGACCGGCCGCCAGTCTTCCTTTTGCTTGAGGTCGACGAAAAACTCGGTATTGAAAAATCCCGTTGTGTCCGTGCCGTCATCCGGGCGGCCGACCTGGCTCGTGCATTGCGGGACTTCGGGGAAAGAGCACAGCACGACTCGGGCCTGGTTCGCGACCCGGATCCCTTCGTCGGGTCCGGTGCTGGGTGCGAGTGTGCCACGCACCCAGAGGGCACCCTCATCCAAGTGGGGCAGAAATTCGGAACCGATCGCGCCACTGAACATAAGGTAGTTCCCCACCGCTACCAGGAGCAGACATACGCCGACGGTGATCGCGCGGTGGCGAATGGCCCATCGCACCGCGGTGCGATAGCGCTCAATCAGGAAGTGCATCAGCGGGTTGTGCCACTCCTTGGCTCCCTTCTGAAAGGCGAAACTGGCCAGCACGGGCGCGATCAGAATCGAGAACAGCAAGGCCCCGAGCAAGGCAAAGGCCACGGTCCAAGCCATGGGATGAAAGAGCCGGCCTTCGACGCGTTGCAGGGTAAAGATCGGCAAGTACGCGGTAATGATGATGGCGATGGCGTAGAACACAGGGCGCTGCACTTCATGCGAGGCTTCGCTGATTTGTTCGCGCGCGGTCTTGACCCCGCTTTTGCTGCCTAAATGGCGGATGATATTTTCCAGCATCACCACCGCGCCATCGACCACCATGCCAAAATCCAGGGCGCCGAGCGAGAGTAGGTTTGCGGGAATGTGCCTCAAATCCAGACAAATGGAGGCAAACAACAGTGAAAACGGAATCGTCGCCGCAACGATGAGTGCACCCCGGATGTTACCCAGAAACAAGAAGAGGATGATCGATACCAGGATCATTCCTTCCGTAAGGTTGTGAAGCACCGTGTGACTGGTGAAGTGAACTAGAGTACTGCGATCGATGAAGGGAACAATCTTCACGCCCGGCGGCAAAATGTGGTCATTCAGTTCCTTCACTTTCGCGTGGATGCCTTGCAGGGCTGCGTCGGCTGCGGCATTTTTCCGCAACAGAACTATGCCGGAGACGACGTCGTCGTTATCGATGATTTTTCCGTCCTCACGGTGAATCGCGCGCGCGAACTGGCCAAGCCGGATCTTTGGACCTTGCGAAACAACCGCAATGTCTTTGACCCGGATGGGCGTGCCATTTTTGGTCAGGATGACCGTGCGTTCGATATCCTGGGCGCGGTCGACCAATCCGACGGAACGTACGTTGATCTGCTGCAGACCTTCCTGGATGAAGCTTCCTCCGGCATTGACGTTGTTGTTGGCGAGTTGCTGCTCGACCTGGGACAGGCTCAGGCCGTAGGCAACGAGTTTGTTGGGATCCACGCGGACCTGGTATTCGCGCGTGGGGCCGCCGAAGCTGGAAACGTCGACAATGTTGGGAACCGATTTGAAGCTTTTTTCGACAACCCAATCTTCAATGGACTTCAGTTCCATCGCGTCATAGGCGGGATTGGTGCTGTGCAGGGTGAAGAAATAAATCTGGCCGACGGGGCTCCAGTCGGTTCCCATTTGCGGAACCACGTTGGGCGGCAGGGTGACCTGGCTTAGACGCTCCAGCACGCGTTCGCGGTTCCAGTCGTTGTCGGATTCGTCGTCGAAGATCAATTTTATGTCGGAGAGCCCGAAGAGCGAGAACGAACGCAGATGGACCACGTGAGGGATTCCGTTCATGACGATTTCGAGCGGAATCGTGACCTGCTGTTCGATCTGTTCGGCGGAAATTCCAGGCCATTGCGTGATGATCTCGACGTAGTTATCGGCGACGTCGGGATAGGCCTCGATGGGAAGGTCGCGAAACGCGACGACGCCGCCGGCGAAAAGTATGAGCGCAAAGGCCAACACCAGCAGGCGGTTATCGAGGGCGAAATCAACGACGCGGCGAATCATTTATTGCTCCCCATCTATTGCTCCACCGTGTTTTGCAGGGCCAGGGCATTCGAGACCACCTGGTCTCCCGGTTTGATGCCGGAAACAACTTCTTGCTGATTGGCGGGAAGCGTGCTTCCAGTGACCACTTCGAGGCGCTTGAAGTGTCCCGCACTGTTTGGAACTGTGGTGTAAACCCACTCTCGATCATGCAAGTGCAGAATGGCGGCGGCGGGAACTACGGCCCGGGTTTCGGGCTGCTTGCCATAGAAGGTCGCGGTGACGAACATGCCCACGCGCATCATGCCGGGATTGGCGACTTCGAGGCGAACCTTGGCGGTGCGCAGGCTGGGATCGAGAACCGGCAGGATGTTATCGATGCGCCCTTTGAAGACCTGGTTGGGATAAGCGTTCAGGTGAATATCGGCAAATCCGCCGACGTGCACGGCATCGAGATCGTTTTCGTAAACGTCGCAGATAATCCAGACATAAGAAAGATCGGAGATGGTGAAGGGATTGGGGCCAGACAGACCCTGGACTCCGGCTGCGTTGGTGACCTGCTGATCGGTGATTACGCCGGATATGGGAGCGGTAACGTCGACGATGCCTGAGGGATGATCCCTGTCAACGCCGAGCAGCCGCAACTGCTCGGTGAAAGTATCCAGATCGACCTTGGCATCCTGTTCGGTGT
This sequence comes from uncultured Acidobacteriaceae bacterium, assembly GCA_963778255.1. Classification (GTDB taxonomy): domain Bacteria; phylum Acidobacteriota; class Terriglobia; order Terriglobales; family Acidobacteriaceae; genus Acidiflorens. The sequence goes on along the minus strand of CAVZUP010000142.1, from coordinate 68,912 downwards.
CTTCGGCCTGTTCAATAGCGCTCTTGGAGATGGCTCCCTTGTCGTAGAGGATCTGCGATCGTTCGAGCTGCTGCCGCGCCAGCCGCTCATCGTTCACGGCTTTCAGATAATTCTGGTAAGCGCCGGAGACATCGTTGCTTCGGACCCTGAGCAACAGCTGGCCTTTTTTCACGGTGTCGCCGAGTCTGGCCTTTATTTCCACAACTCTTCCCGAAGCCAGCGAGATCACGGGGACGGCGCGGGCGATATCGGGCTGCACCACGCCGGTAACATTCAGCGCAGGCGCGGCTTTATGTTCAATCGCCGTTACCAATGGGAACTGATCGGGGTGGTCCACTTTGAAGTTGTTGGCATCGAGGTCAGGCTCCACGGTTGCCTTCGGCGGCGCTTCGGCTTTGGGGTCGGCTTTGGTTTCGCCGCAACCGGTGAACGCAACCGTCAACGCCAGGCACAACACTGCTTCCATGAAAACGACCAACCACACCGGCATATGCCGCCGAACGAGTACGGTTGTCACTGGATTGCCTCCCGCCCTACGGCCAGATTCAATTGGGCCGCAGCCGTCAAGTAAGAGCCGACCAAATTCACATAATTGAGTTGAACGCTACGGTAGTCGTTTTCCGCGCTCAGAAAGTCCAACAACGATGCCCCTCCATGCTGATAGGCAAAAGTAACGGTTTCGCGGACGCGGACCGCCTGTTGCAGATATTTCGCCTTATAAGGTTGCAGCAGATTCACATTGCTGTTGAGCATCGCGTACGCGGAATCGACATCGCTGAAGACTTGCGCCTGGGCGGCATCGAGCAGCCGCTGGTTGCGGTCGATGTCGAGTTGCGTACGCAGTTTCTCTCCCTGATTTCTATCGAAAATTCGCAGCGGAATGCTCACATTGAAGCCAATGTACTGGTCGATGGGAGGGTTGCGGCCCGCGTCAAAACCGAAAGTCGGATCGGTGGAACCATTGGCGACGGCAAGTTTGTGGTCGGTCTTGGCCTTGTCAACGGCCTCAGCCGCCGCCCTGAGATCGGGCCGCGTGTCGAGTGCGATTTTGCGAAAGTCTTCTAAGAGCGCGAGCTGGTCGCTGAAATCGAAGGGCCCATTCACGTCAAATTGCTCGACTGGGGTACGGTCGTTGAGGAGCATCAGCAACTGAATCTTCGCGGTTCGGAGATTGACCTCGGCTGTTTCCAAATCCGATTCGTACTGCACACGTTGCAATTCAAGACGATCGAGATCGATTTGCGCAATGTCGCCGGCTTTGAAACGGTCGCGGCTGATCTCGAGGACGTGGTCGTAGTAGGCCAGGTTTTCCTTGGCCACGTTGAGAACGGCCTTGGCCTGCAGGGTCTGCACGAAAGCTCCGCGCAAGCTGAACAGAAGATTTCTTTCCAGATCGGCCTGGCTGAATGCTGCAATCGCCGTACCCTTTTGCGCGCTCTCCAGACGCAATTCGCGCTTATGCTGGCGCTCGTGCAGGTAGCTGGCGGACGCAGTGGTCAACAGCGATCCAAAGGTGCTGTGAGGCGGGCCACCGTTGAACGGATTGATTTGATCGACGTTGAACACCAGGTTCGGGTTGGGCCGCAAATGGGCGGTGATCTCCTCGGCCTTGGATTCGTCGACGTTCAGCTTCCCCGCCAGCAGGGTGGGGTTGTTCCGTTGAAAGCGGTCCTTCACGTTCTCCCACGTCAACCTTTGGGTGGGCTGCGAAGGCTGAGCTGGTTGCTGAGCGGAAGCGACCGCAGCAGCTCCCAATACCAGGAGGAGCCAGCAACATCGCTGGATTTTTCTGCGCATCCAGTAACTCCGTCAGAGCCTGTCGGATTTTCCGAAGGCTGGGTTGATGGGCCCGCCGACTCAGCGGGACGCTCGTCCCCCGGTCGGCGCAGACTCGTATATGAGTATCTAAGTTCCCACGTAAGAATTTCGTAAAAATGAGGGAAATCGCCGCCGATTCTTCAGTGCAACGAATCGACGATTCAGGGGCGATTCCGGGAACTACACGAGGCGGGAACACGGAGGGGCGCGACTGGCACGAAGAATCGGGGGAGCGACGGGCGCCGAAAGGGGAACAGCAAAAAGTTCGTGCCGGCCCTCACTGGCGAGTCCGAGCGAGACCGAGGCGGCGATAACCGCGGGTAGACTCTGCCAGCGGCTGTGCCAAGCGGAAATTCTTTCCCCCGCTCCATGGCAAACGCTGCGCTTGCCGGGCGAGGATTCCTCCATCTCGGCGCGCATGGCGTGCAGATCGTCGGAGGCCGAGATCACGGGGAACAATAGAACGACTACGCATCCGAGAGCGCAGAGAAAGACAAGCGGGCGCGCTGCCAGACTTTTGGCTCGACAATCTGGGCTGGCCGGAGAAATCCTCTGCCGCCACAGCAAATAGGCGGGCAGCAGCAGCGACAACCAGCAGAGATTAAGGAAAAGCTCCATACAAAATGCCCGCGCCCAGATCCGACGAAACGCCGCAAGAATAGCCAGCGTGCTGCCTCAAGATAATCAGGATAGCACAGGGCCGGCAAGTGACTTGCGTACCTTGGAGGGGCAAAAAGCCGCCACCGCCCCGGCGTGACCCGCAACAGTCGGGCTCGCAATGAGCCGCATGTTTGGGGCGTTTCCGTTCGTTTGATTTTACGGTGGGCACGGCGTAAAAGAACTGCAATATGTCTTATCCCTTGCCTCGCTGGTCGCACGCTGTGATTGGCTTCTTTTCCGGCTGTTTGCTGGTCTTCTTGACAACCTTGCTGACAACCTCGGACGCTCTGGCGCAGTCCCCAGCTTCATCCTCTTCTAAGCAGCAAACGGCCAACGCTAACTCCGAAGAAGCCGCGGTCTTCGAGCGAATCTTGAATCGCGTTCGCTTTGAAAACGACGGGACCGACGTGAGCGAGACCGAGGCGGTGGTTCGGATCCAGAGCCAAGCGGGCGTGGAGGAATTCGGTCAGCTGGTTTTCGGATACTCATCGGCAACCGAGAAGCTCGAAGTCGAATATGTCCGCGTGCGCAAGCCGGATGGGCAGGTGGTGGTAACGCCGGAATCGACGGCGCAGGATTTCGCTCCCGATGTGCTCAAAGAAGCTCCGATGTATAGCGATTACCGGCAGCGGCATATTTCCGTGGCCGCGCTGCAGCCCGGCGACACGCTGGAATACCGCACCGTGACGCGGGTTCTCACGCCGTTGGCAGCGGGAAACTTCTGGTACGAATACACGTTTCCGAAAGGCGCGGCGGTTGGCGAAGACCGGCTAGAGATTGATATTCCGAAGACGCGCGAAGTGAAGCTTAAGACACCGACGCGACAACCGGAGATCAACGAAACCGGAGATCGCCGCATTTACACCTGGGTGGTGAAGGACATCCAGCCGGAACGCGGCAAAGAAAAAGACGAAGAAGAGCAGACCGGTCCCGACGTGCAGCTGACCACTTTCACCGACTGGAAGCAGGTCGCGCAATGGTACGCCAAGCTGCAAGGCGAGCGCATGACGGTGGACGACAGCGTGCGCAAGAAGGCCGATGAGCTCAGCAAAGGCGCAGGCACGCCCACGGAAAAGGCGCGACGGCTCTACGATTTCGTGGCGCGGAATGTGCGTTACGTGAGCATCTCGCTGGGCGTCGGGCGCTATCAGCCGCACTCCGCTTCGGACGTTTTGCAGAATGGCTATGGCGACTGCAAGGACAAACACACGCTGCTCTCCGCGATGCTGCGGGCGGAGGGAATTCAGAGTTATCCGGTGCTGATCGGCAGCGCGCGACTGCTGGATGCGGACGTTCCCTCACCGGCGCAGTTCGATCACGTGATCACGGCGGCGCGGCTCGGGACTGGAACGGAACTGACGTGGCTCGACACGACTCCGGAAGTGACACCCTTTGGGCTGATCCTTTATCAGCTGCGCAACAAGCAGGCGGTGGTGGCGGCCGAGGATAGCGAGGGAGGATTGCAGCGGACGCCGGCGGATTCTCCGATCAAGACCTTTTTGCATTTCACGCTCGACGGCAAGTTCAGCGAGTTTGGCGCGCTCGACGCCACGCTGGACGTCACTGCCCAAGGGGACCGCGATTGGCCGATGCGCGCCAACTTTCGGCGATTCTCGCAGGCACAATGGACAGATTTGGTGAAAGCGCTCTCGGCGGGATGGGGCTTGCCAGGAGACGTTGATGAAGTTCAGATCGACCCCATCGAAGACACGAGCAGGCCTTTTCATCTGAAATATCGGCTGCGCGTGGATCCGTATTTCTCGGTGCCATCTTCGAGCGTGAATTTTCGTCCAATTCCACCGCTCGGGGTTCCGGCAATTCGAGCGCCGGAGAAGAGCACGGAGCCTTTGAACATCGGCCCCGCGGGCGAAATGGATTATCGTGTGCGCTTGCACTTCCCTTCCAACTACACGGTGCACACCCCGACTGCGGTGAAGATGTCGCGCGATTATGGCGAGTATTCGTCGTCGTATTCGCTGAGCAAGGGAATTCTGGAAGGCGAGCGCAAGCTTGTCGTGAAGATGAACGAGCTGGCGGCGGCGCGCCGCGCCGATTACGAATCGTTCCGCAATGCGGCGCACAGCGATGAAGATCAGGTGTTGTCGTGCAGCATCCTGGCACCGTCGGGACAAGGGGGGCAGACGGCTTCGAAGATGGAGGGAACTCCGGCAGAGTTGCAAAAAGCTGGAGTCAAAGCTCTGCAGAGTAAAGACTACCGCACAGCAATTGATTTGCTGAAACGGGCGGTGGACCTGGATGCGGGAGCGCATCCCAGCTTGAAAGACGCTTGGTACGAGCTAGGACTGGCATACGCCGGAGCCAACGACCACGAGTCTGCGATCGGAGCATTCCAGTTGCAGATCTTGATGGATCCGAATCACAAGCACGCGAACGGCGACCTGGCGATGGAACTTCAGCAAACGGGGAAGACGGACGAAGCGATTGCCGCTTATCGCAAGCAGATCGAGATTGCTCCGTATGAGAAGACGACACTGAAGAATTTCGGCTTGCTGCTGGCGCAACTGGGAAAGGACGCGGAGGCGCGCAAGGAACTGGAAGCGGCTGCCGCTCTGCCTCCGGATGATCCGGAAACGAAGTTGGCGCTGGCGCAGGTATACGGGCGACTGGGGGAAAAATCGCAAGCGCAAGAGTTGATGAAAGGACTGACGGGCAGCGCAGCGGGTGATTCGGGTGAGGATATTTTCTCGGCGGCGTTGAAGCCCGACATCGATCCGACGCAGACAGAAAATGAAGCGCAGCAGGTTCTCTACGACATTGGAGGACAGTTCGACTCGGGCGAGATGGACCGGCTGGGGCCATCGGCGTTTTCGTCGATGCGGCTGGTGGCGCTGTCGTGGGCGCGGATCGGATGGGCAAAATATGAGCGCGGCGAGAACCTGGCGGCAATGCAGTTCCTCACGTCAGCATGGCTGTTGAGCCAGTCGGGAACGGTTGCGAACCGGCTCGGACAGGCATTCGAAAAGCAAGGCCAAGCGGAGAAGGCGCTCCACATGTATGCGCTGGCGGTGGCGGCGGGCGGAAGCGCGATTGAAGTGCAGGATTCGCGGGCGCGCTGGGCAAAGCTGGCGGGGAATCGTGGCGTCGCGGAGAAGAACGCCGCGGAGAAAGAGCTCGCCGAGGCTCCGGCGGAGTTAGTGCAGGCACGCACGGTGAAGCTCGGATCCATTTCCGGCAAGTCCGTTTCGGCGCGGTTTAACCTTGTGTTTGACAGTTCGCCGCGTCCCGAGCGCGCCGAATTCGTTGACGGCGATGAAAGCCTGCGGGCAGCGAGCGAGCAATTGCGGGAGAAAGACTTCCCCGTGAGATTTCCGGATGTGTCGTCGGTGAAAATTGTCCGCCGAGGATTGTTGAGCTGCGGTAGCTCAGGATGCGCGATTGAGTTGCTGCCCATCGAGAAGGAGTCTGCCCCAAGCACAGCGCCGGGATCGAAGAAGTAAGGCCCCGTCCCCTCGACGGGCACGCATCGACTCCGATAATCTAATGAGTCTGTCTAGGGAGGTTTTGCCCATGCGGGAGGCCGTAGAACGGCTGTGGCCGGAGATTCAGTGGATTGGCGATGCCAAGCTTCGAGAACAGGTGACGCAGGCCTGGATCAAGGCGCTCGAGCGCAGTCCGTTGAAGCCCGATGACCTGAATCAGATTCCATTCACGCTGCTGGTTCCGAATTGCCCGATCACATTCATGGAACACAAACGCTGTGTGGTGCATATTGCGCGCGACAGTGCGAAGGCAATGAAGGACTTCATGGGTCGGGCGCTGCCAATCGACACCGACGTGGTAATTGCCGGCGCGATTCTGGCAGACGTTGGCAAATTGCTGGAGTATGAGATTGGTCCCGACGGAAAAAGCCGGCAAAGTGAGCGCGGAGAGGCATTGCGGCATCCGTTTACCGGAGTTGCGCTGGCAATGGAGTGCGGCGTTCCGGACTTGGTATGCCACATCATCGCCGCACACGCCGCTGAAGGCGATCTGGTGAAGCGCACGACCGAGGCGTTCATTGTGCATCACGCGGACTTTATGGCATTTTTGCCGTTTAAGAATCCGAAGAACGTGAAGTCAGGTGTCAGGTCTTAGGTGTCAGGTCTCAGGATCTTATTGTCGACTGCTGACCGCTCATAGTTGCATTTAATAGAGGAGACTATCTTGTCTGAACAACAAGCTGTTGCCAAAGAAACGATTACCGCGATTATGTCCCGCTGGGCGGCGGAACTGGAATATAAGCAGCTCTCGAAGGACGCCGTTTACCAGGCCAAACGCTTTCTGCTTGATTCGGTGGGATGTGCGCTGGGCGGATATCAGCAGCATGATGTGATCATTGCGCTCGAAGTGCTCAAAGAGATTGCTGGACGCGGGCCTGCGACGGTGATCGGAACAGGCCAGAAGATGGATGCGGTATCTGCGTCGCTGGCGAATGCGCTGATGATTCGCTGCATGGATTACAACGACATTTACTGGAAGCAGGACCCTTCGCATCCCTCGGATATTTTTCCGGCGGCGATGGCTTGCTGTGAGCGCGCCAAGAGCGATGGCAAGGAATTGATCGTCGGATTTGTACTGGGCCACGAGTTTGAAATGCGGCTGTGCGAGGCGGCATTTCCGGGAATCCGCGAGCGCGGCTGGCATCATGCGACGCTGACGGCGTTTGTCTCGCCGATCGTGGCGGGGCGCGCGCTGCGGTTGAACTGGCAGCAGATTCAGCACGCCATCGGCATTTCGGCTTCGCGGCATTGCACGCTGGGCGCAGCGGTATCGGGAAAGCTGACGATGATCAAGAACACGGTCGACCCCATGGCGACGCAAAGCGGCGTGTTCGCTGCTCTTCTGGCCGACAAGGGATACACCGGACCAGAACATGTGATCGACGGCAAGGAAGGGTTGGTGCATTGCCTCGGTCCGGAGTGGAAGCTAAACATTCTGACCGATGGTCTCGGCGAATCATGGCGCATTACGCAGTGCGGGATGAAATTCTTCCCCACCGAGGCGTTGACGCACGCTCCGATTTCGGCTGTGCTCGATCTGGTGAAGGGCAACGACCTGCATCCGGATCAAGTGGAGAAGATTCAGATCCGGTCGCTGGCGAGGGCGGCCGACATTCTTTCGGACCCGAGCAAGTACGATCCACATACTAAGGAGACGGCGGACCATTCGCTTCCTTATGTGATTGCGGCGGCGCTGGTCGATCGGCAAGTGACCCCGGCGCAGTTCGAGATGAGGAAGATCATGGACCCGGTGATTCGCGCGCAGCTGAAAAAAGTGGAGGTCGTGGCCGATCCCGAAATCGAGAAAGTTTTCCCGGCGTTGCAACGGGTGATTGTGAATATCACGGCCGCCGATGGACGGACATTCTCGAAGCAGCTGGACTATCCGAAGGGCGACCCGCGAAATCCGCTGAGCGATGCGGAGATCGAAGAGAAATTCCGGGCGCTGGCGGATGGCGTACTGTCGAAAAAGGCGCAGGACAAGCTGATTGACGCCATTTGGAATCTGGAGAAATGCGCGTCGGTTTCGAAGCTCATGGCGCTGATGAAGGCGGATGTTAAAAAGAAAGCAGCGCCTAGCAAAGCGAAAGCTGCCAAGCCCAAGGCTAAGGCAAAGAGCAAGAAGCGGCGTTGAGGAGTGAGGAATGGCCGATCTGAAAGCAACCATCGCATCGAGCCTAGCTGCGCGCTACACGAAGCTGGCGGGCGTGGTTCACGAGCTGGCGGCGCCGCTTAGCGACGATCAGTTCTGGGCCAAGCCCTTCGCGTTCGGCAACAGCTTTGGCCATCTTGTGCTGCACCTCACGGGCAATCTGAATTACTACATTGGAGCGCAGATCGCGGGAACGGGCTATGTACGGAATCGTCCGGTGGAGTTTTCCGATGCAACGCGGCCATCCAAAGCAGAGGTGCTGAAGAAATTCGATCAGGCGGTTGAGATGGTGCTGGGCACGATCGAGAGTCAATCGGCGGAAGACTGGTCGAGGGAATATACAGCAGTGGGCGCGGACGCTCGCGACCGGTTCGAGATGGTTTTGCAGTGCGCGACGCACCTGCATCACCACATTGGGCAGATGATGTATTTGGGATTTGAGTTGAAGCGGAAAGGTTGAGTGGTTGGAGTCATTATGGGGCAAACTACGGTTGGGCAGACCATTGTTGAGAAGATCGCGCAGAAGCACATGGCTGAAGGACCGGCGCGGCCGCTGCGGGCGGGGGATTTCCTGTCGATTCGTCCGCACCGCTGCATGACGCACGACAACACGTCGGCGGTCATGAATAAGTTCAAGGGCATCGGCGCGAAGAAGGTTAGGGATCCGCTGCAGCTTACGTTTGCACTCGATCATGACATCCAGAATCAGGATGAAGCCAACCTGAAAAAATACCGTGCCATTGAGGCGTTTGCGAAAGAGCAGGGCGTGGATTTCTATCCCGCTGGCTCGGGCATCGGGCACCAGATCATGGTGGAGCGAGGGTATGTCGTCCCCGGATCGTTTGTGGTGGCATCGGATTCACATTCCAATATGTATGGCGCGCTGGGCGCAATCGGAACGCCGATTGTTCGTACCGATGCAGCGGCAGTCTGGGCCACGGGCGAATTCTGGTGGCAGATTCCGCGGTCGATTCAGGTTGTGCTCGAAGGCAAGTTGCAGGAAGGCGTCACAGGCAAGGACATCATCATCACGTTGTGCGGACTTTACAACCACGACGAGTGCCTGAATGCGGCGGTCGAGTTTACCGGGCCGGGAGTGGCGTCGCTCTCGATGGACGCGCGGCTTTCGATTTCGAACATGACTACGGAGTGGGGCCCGCTGGTGGGCTGGTTCCCGGTGGACGCGGTCACGATCCAGTATTTACGGGGAGTACAGCAGCGGCTCAAAGCGATTGGCTCGGAGCGATTTTCAGAAAAGGACATCGCAGAGTGGGAGAAAAGTCCTTTGGCGCCCGACGCGGACGCGGTTTATGCGGCACGGATTACGCTCGACCTTACACAGGTGACGCCTCATGTGTCGGGGCCGGATACGGTGCAAGCGATGCAATCGCTGGCTGAGATTGAGCAGAAGAAGGTCGCGATTCAGAAGGCGTATCTGATTTCTTGCGTGAACTCACGGCTGGAAGATTTGGCTGCGGCGGCCGCGGTGCTTAAAGATCGGAAGATCGCTTCGGGCGTGAAATTCTATCTGGGCGCAGCCAGCCAGTGGGTGCAGGAAGAAGCCAAGCGTAGCGGCATCTGGCAGACGCTGCTGGATGCGGGAGCTCATCCGCTGCCACCGGGCTGCGGCCCGTGCATTGGCCTCGGCGTGGGGTTGCTGGAGGCGGGCGAAGTTGGAATCTCGGCGACGAATCGAAACTTCAAGGGCCGCATGGGATCGCGGGATGCGAAATGTTATCTGGCGAGTCCGGAGGTCGTAGCCGCGTCGGCGGTTGCCGGTTATATCCGTGGGCCGCATGAGTTCGCGAATCGCGCGCCGCAGCGGGCTTTCGCTGAGTTGGCACCGGCTTCGGGCGGGGCAGAGAAAGTTGAAATTCTGGCGGGCTTTCCGCAGCGGGTGACAGGACGGCTTGTATTCATGCCGCAAGACAACGTCAATACCGATGCGATTTACGGCAAAGACTACACCTATCGCGACGACATGACTCCAGAAATGATGGCGAAGGTCGTGATGGCGAATTACGATCCGCAATTCGCCGGGCGCACGAAAGCGGGTGACGTGATCGTCGGGCAGTTCAACTTTGGCACGGGGTCGAGCCGCGAACAGGCGGTGACTTGTCTGAAGGCGAAAGGCATTCCACTGGTGATCGCGGCCAGCTTTTCGCAGACTTATTTGCGCAATGCTTTCAACAATGGATTTTTGTGTATTGAGGTTCCGGAGCTTGTGGCGCGAGTGCGCGAGCAGTTTGCGCGGGAGACTGCGGCTAAGGAGAAGACCATCATTCCGGGAGATGCGATCGATATCGATTTCACTTCGAGCACGATTGGCTGGCGCGGAGAGAGGTTTGCGTTTCCGGCGCTGGGCAGCGTGCCGCAGTCGCTGGTGATTGCGGGCGGAGTCGAGAATCTGGTGGCGAGGCGGTTGGGTTTGGCTTAATGTTTTCACCGCCGAGACGCGGAGGACACCGATAAATGCAGAGGTCCTTCGCTTCGCTCAGGCTGACAAACTTAATTTGATTTTCATGGCGCACTTGGCGTCCCGGCGGCAAATACTTCAAGGAGCAATTATGGCGAAATATACAGTTATTACAATGCCGGGAGACGGCATTGGAAACCAGGTTCTACCCGAGTCGTTGCGAGTTTTGAAGGCGGTTGGCTTTGACGCCGAGTACATTCATGCCGACATCGGATGGGACTGCTGGTGCGCGCAGGGCAATGCGTTGCCGGACCAGACAATCGAGTTACTGACCAAACACAAGTTGGGTCTGTTCGGGGCGATTACTTCGAAGCCGAACAAGGCGGCGCAGGCGGAGCTTAAGCCAGAGTTGCAGGGGAAAGGCTATGTCTATTACTCGCCGATCGTGACCATGCGCCAGAAGTTCAACCTTGATATCTGCATGCGGCCCTGCGTCGGGTTTACGGGCAATCCGCTGAATTACATTCGCAAGAACACGACCGGCGGATTCGATGAGCCAAAGATTGATACGACCGTGTTCCGGCAAGGCACGGAAGGCATGTACGCGGGCGTGGAGTGGACAAACCCTCCAGAGATCGTGCGCGCCGCGTTGAACAGCCATCCACGCTTCAAGGCTTTCGCCAGCGTTCCTGGCCCGGAGATCGCGGTGAGCTGCCGCATCATCACGCGCAAAGCGGCGCAACGGATTGTGACCGCGGCCTTCGAATACGCGAAGAAGCGCGGCTTCAAGGGCGTGACAATTTGTGAAAAGCCGAATGTGGTGCGGGAAACTTCGGGCATGATGGAGGAAGTCGCGAAAGAGGTTGCGAAGAACTATCCGGGAATTGCGCTTTGGTCGACGAATATCGATGCACAACTGATGTGGCTGAACAAGAATCCGGAGGAATACAACGTGATTGTGGCGTCGAATCTGTTTGGCGACATTCTTTCCGACGCGTTCGCCGGCTTGGTAGGCGGGCTGGGATTCGCGGCTTCCGGCAACATCGGAGATGAGGTCGCGGTATTCGAGCCGACACACGGGTCCGCACCAAAATATGCCGCGTTGAATCCGCCCATCGTGAATCCGATTGCGATGATTCTCTCGGCGGCGATGATGCTCGATCATGTTGGAGAGGGCGAGAAGGCGGATCGTATCCGCGCGGCGATTGCTGGCGTGGTGCGCGAAGGCAAAGTGCGTACTTACGATATGATGCGCTTTACCGGCGGTCCGAAGGCGATCAGTCAGGGCGCGGCGTCCACGGTGCAGATGACGGATGCGATTTTGGAGAAACTGAAATAAGCGCAATCGGCAATCTCCACGTTGAGGCTCTCGATTTGAGGACATTATGAGTAGCGGTATTCAGACTACGTCCCCGCGTTCTGCCGAGGCAGGCCATTGGGGCAAAGAAGTTCGGTCGGACGTGCACGTCGGGTTCGAGGCACGAGACAGCGGAGGAATTGAGATCTCGCTGGAATCGCGGGTTGCTGCCTATTACGGCTCTGCGATCCTGGAACAGACGCGGGAGGTGCTGGCTGAACTGGGAGTGAAACACGCACGGGTTGCGGTGCACGATGAAGGCGCGCTGCCTTTTATCATCGCGGCGCGCATCGAGGCCGCGGCGCGGCGCGCTGGGATCGCGCTAGGCAAACGCTCGCTGCCGGAGCAGCATCCGCTTCCGCCGCCGTCACAGAAGGACCGGTTGCGACGCTCGCGTCTTTATCTGCCCGGCTCAGAGCCGAAGTACTACATCAACGCTGCGCTCCACGCGCCGGATGCGGTGATTCTCGATCTGGAAGACTCGGTACATCGCGGCGAGAAAGATGCCGCGCGCATCCTGGTGCGAAATACGCTGCGTGCGGTCGATTTCGGAACCTGCGAACGCATGGTGCGAATCAATCAGTTGCCGCTGGGGCTCGAGGATCTGGCGGAAGTGGTGGGCGAGAGTCCGGACCTGATCTTGATTCCGAAGGTAGAAGAACCGGAACAGGTGCGCGAAGTGGATCGCATGATCGCCGAGATCAAAGCGCGCCACGGAATTATACGGCCGATCTGGATCATGCCGATTCTGGAATCGGCGCTGGGGATTGAGAATGCGTTTGCCGTCGCGACGTCGACTGAAAATGTGGCGGCGCTCACGATTGGGCTCGAGGATTACACGGCCGATCTCGGTGTGGTGAAGACCATCGAAGGGCGGGAATCGCAATATGCGCGATCGCGCGTGGTGAATGCGGCGCATGCAGCGGGAGTGCAGGCGATCGACTCGGTATTTGGCGACGTTGCCGACATGGACGGCCTGCGGGGATGGGGAGAAGCCTCGCGAGCCGCTGGATTTGAAGGCATGGGATGCATTCATCCCGGGCAGATTCGCGTGATCCACGAAGCGTTTCAGCCAACGGCGGTCGAGATCGAAAAAGCGCGGAAAATCGTCTCCGCTTTTGAAGAAGCGCAGGCCAGAGGGTTGGCGGTGGTCAGCCTGGGCTCGAAGATGATCGATCCACCGGTGGTGCAGCGGGCGCTTAAACTGGTGGAGCGTGCGAAGGCGATGGGAGTGATCTCGTGAGTTTGAGTGTGAATGAAAAAGTAGAGTTGGCGCAGAACGCGGCGGGACGCGCGGTACCGACGATGGTCAACGGCAAACCGCAGATTCCGTTTCTGGGCGCGGGAAAATATTCACCGCGCGGGCGGAAGGCAGCGCCTGTTATCTGCTCGAATAAAGATTATCCGGAGAGTGGCGACAAACGGGTGGCCGACCTGGAGACGGCGCTGCGCAAGTGCGGGCTACGCGACGGGATGGTGATCTCTAATCATCATCATCTGCGCGACGGTGACAAAGTGGCGCTGATGGCGCTGGAAGCGGCGGCGAAGATTGGCGTTAAAGACTTGATGTGGTTTCCGAGTGCGTCGTTCCCTTCGCAGAAGAGCGCGATTGAACTGATGGAAAGAGGCGTGATCCATCATATCGAAGGCTCGATGAATGGGCCGCTAGGCGACTACTGCACGCAGGGAAAGATGCGTGGCATGGGCGTGCTGCGTTCGCATGGCGGCCGCTACCAGGCGATTCAGGATGGAGAGGTTCATATCGACATCGCGGTGATTGCAGCGCCGACCGCCGATTTTTTCGGCAATGCGGATGGCTCGCATGGCAGGTCAGCGTGTGGCTCGCTGGGCTTTGCGCTGGCGGATTCGACGTACGCTGACCGCGTGATTGTGGTTACCGATAACCTGGTGCCATTTCCTTGCATGCCCTGGCAGATTCAGGGCAACAACGTGGATTTTGTGGTGGAAGTGGAATCGATTGGCGATCCGGCGAAGATTGTTTCGGGCACGACGCAGATTACGCGCTCGCCCGACCGGCTGCGAATCGCGGAACTGGTCGCGCAGTTTCTGCGGGCGGCGGGGATCATGAAGAACGGGTTTTCGTTCCAGGCGGGGGCGGGCGGGATCGCACTAGCTTTCGTCGACTACCTGAAGCAGATGATGAAGCAGGATGGAGTGAAGGCACGCTTCGTGCGGGGCGGATCGACGAAGTTTCTAGTCGAGTTGCTGCAAGAAGGGCTGACAGATTACATCCTCGATGGGCAGACGTTTGATCTTGACGGCGTAAAGTCGATTGCGAACGATCCGCGGCACGTGGCCACTTCGCCATTCACTTCGTACAACTATCACGGCAAGGGGAACTTCGCATCGCTCGTCGATGCCGTAGTATTGGGCGCAACGGAAGTGGACGTGAACTTTAACGCGAATGTGGTGACGCACTCCGATGGGCGTTTGCTGCACGGCATTGGCGGATGGCAAAACTGCTTGTTTGCAGGCTGCACGATTCTTGCGCTGCCTTCGTTCCGCGATCGCATTCCGGTGATCGTCGACCAGGTGACGACGATGACGGGACCGGGCGAGATGATTGACGTGATCGTGACCGAGCGCGGAATTGCGATCAATCCGCTGCGCACGGACTTGCTCGACGCGGTGAAGGGATCGAGGCTGCCGGTTCGTCCGATTCAAGACATCAAGGCGGAAGTCGAGAAGATTTGCGGCAAGCCGGCGCGTCCGAAACTGGGCGACCATCCGTGCGCGATCGTGAAGTGGGTGGATGGGACGGTTCTGGATACGGTATGGCAGGTGGGCTGACGGACGCCGAACTGCGGCTGTCTGATTAACAGCAAGAATCGGGGCGGAATCGCGGGCAGACAGGTATCTTAATCTGCCCGCTTTTTCTTTGTGGCTAGGTAAATTTTCTGGGAACTGATTACCATCCCCTTGCGTATTCGTCTAACAAGACAGACCTGTGTGTGGGATGGCTGCCTCAAAGGCCCTACAAAATCTCCTTCTGGAGCTCCAAATGCGATTTCTGACCTGCCTGGTTGCCGTTGCCCTGCTGATTCCGGCCGCTGTGGCCGCTACGAATCCTCCCGCCGACCTTGAAGGGCGGCGCAAAGCGCTGAAAGACCTGCTGCACGAGCAGTGGGAATACACCATGCGAACGAACCCAATCTACGCCTCCATCCTGGGCGACAAGCGCTATAACGACAAGCTGGACGACTTTTCGCAGGCCGCGATCGACGACAACCTGAAGCAGACCCGCCGCTTCATCGATCGCTTCGAGGCGATTGACACGACCGGTTTCCCGGAGCAGGAAGCCCTGAACAAACAGCTGATGCTTCGAGACCTGCAAATGGACCTGGAAGGCGCACGCTTTAAGCCGTGGGAGATGCCAGTGAACCAGTTCAACGGGATTCACATTGATGCGCCGCAACTGGTCAGCATTCTTTCGTTTGAAAGTGTGAAGGACTATGAAGACTACATTACCCGGTTGAAACTTCTTCCGGTGTTGTTCGACCAGACCATCGAGCAGATGCGCAAAGGCATGGCCGAGGGGCGAATGCCGCCGAAGATCCTGCTGGAAAAAGTGGTGACGCAAGCGGACGGAATCGCCACGACAGCTACCGAGCAAAGCCCGTTTGCGCATCCCTTTGATAAGTTTCCCGAGGCAATCCCCGAGGCGGGTCGCAAGCGGCTGCGTGCGGCGGGCCTGGCTGCGATCAAGGAATCGGTGATTCCGGCCTACGTAAAATTTACGGCGTTCGTGAAAGACGACTACGCGCCGAAAGGCAGAAGTGAACCGGGAGCGTGGGCTCTCCCCGATGGCGCGGCATGGTATGCATTCCGCGTGAAGGAAAGCACGACGACTAATCTGTCGCCCGAAGAAATCCATGAACTTGGGCTCGAACAGGTAAAAGAGGTCGAGAGCAAAATGCTGGCGGTGGTGAATCAACTCGGCTTCAAGGATATGCAGAGCTTCAAAGCCGCCGTCGATGCCGATCCCAAACTGCATCCGCATTCGCGCGAGGAAATCCTCGACTTGTATCGCAAGTACGAAGATCAGATGTACGCGCGGCTGCCACAGATGTTTGGCCGGCTTCCCAAGGCCAAGCTGGAAGTCTTGCCGGTCGAGGAGTTCCGCGAGAAAGGAGCTTCGGACGCTGCCTACATGGATGGCGCTCCCGATGGCTCGCGGCCGGGCCACATCATGGTGAACACCGGTGACTTTGCCAAGCGCACCGTATTGGATATCGAGACCACCGCGTACCACGAAGGCGTGCCGGGGCATCACATGCAACTTTCGATTGCGCAAGAGTTGCCCGAACTGCCGATCTTCCGACAACACGAGTTCTATACAGCCTACACCGAAGGGTGGGCACTGTACTCGGAAAGACTGGGCAAGGAAGTCGGCTTCTATCAGGATCCTTACAGCTACTATGGCCATCTGCAGGACGACATGCTACGGGCGATTCGGCTGGTTGTCGACACCGGCTTTCATTACAAGCACTGGACGCGGCAACAGGTGGTTGATTACTTCCACGCGCACTCCGCCATCGACGAAGTTACGGTGCAGAGCGAGACGGACCGCTACATGGCATGGCCAGCGCAGGCGCTTGGCTACAAGATTGGGCAGCTCGAGATTCTGAAGCTTCGCCAATACTCGAAGGACCAACTGGGCGACAAATTCGACTTGCGTGCCTTCCACGATGAAGTGTTGTCGGGCGGCGCGCTTCCGATGGATGTGCTGAGCACGCGCATTCACGAATGGGTGACGCAGCAGAAAACGCAAGCGTCGTTGTCGGTGCCGAGCTCGAGCCCGAATCAGAACCAATAGGTTCATTTTCGGTTGCCGTTCCGGCGAGAGGCTATAATCGGCAGCGATGCGACAGTTTTTCCGCATGTTGCTCTTGGCTCTGGTCCTGATCACGGTGGCGCTCATTTCGGCGCTTACCGCCATGCAGTTTGCCATTCACGGGCGCGAAGTGGCCATCCCGAAATTGGTTGGCATGAGTCCGGCAGAAGCCGAGCGGACGGGCGGGGCGTTGGGTTTGCTAGTGGTAATCGAGCGGCAGTTCTATAGCCCTGACATTCCTGAGGGCAGAATCATGACCCAGATACCGCCGCCCGGAACCAAGGTGCGGCGAGGCTGGTCGATCCGAGTGGCGCAAAGTCTGGGGGCGCAGCGGGTCGCGATTCCCAACGTCACCGGTGGGAGCGAGCGGATCGCGGAGTTAAACATACGGCGCCGCGGGCTCAGCTTAGGTTCGATTGCGCACGTCAATTTGCCGGAGGCGCCACTGGACCAGGTAATTTCGCAGAGCCCGCCGGCGAATGCCAGCGGCGTGGCTGCTCCAAAGATCAATCTGCTGGTGAGCGACGGCCCCGAATCGCTGGTCTATGTGATGCCGAATCTCACCGGACAGCCGCTGGGCAGCGCGACGCTGGCGCTGCAGGATGCGGGCATCAAGGTCGGCAAGGTTAGCGTGCTTCCACCGGCTTTCTCCGGGGAAGCGCACAGCACGCCAGTTGTGCCGTCTGAGCCGAACCCGGCGAGCATGATCGTGACGCAGAATCCTGCGCCAGGACAGAAAATTGTGGCTGGCAGCGCCGTAAATTTCGACGTCCGTTAGCGGTTGGGTTTAGAAGAGGGCAGCTGGGCCTACGTGATTCTGCATCATTTCCGTTCAATCATGGCTGCGAAAAAACCGTCGGCAGGATGCATGCCGGGAATTGTTCTTAAATGGGGTCCCGCGAGAAGCGATGCGACATCCATCCCGCATATTTCGCCAGATTGCCGCAAGCGCTCTAGCTCAACCCGGCAATCGACGACCTTGAATTCCTTGTTATTCTCGACAATGGCTTCTACGACCGTTTCGTTTTCTTCGTATTCCAGCGAACAGGTCGAATACACGAGCCGACCGCCCACGGCAAGCTGGGCCAGTGCCGACTTTAAGATGGCAATTTGCCGCGACTGAAGATCGTGCAGGTCTTCTTTCCTGAGCCGCCATTTGATCTCCGGGTTGTGGGCCAAAGTTCCGGTGCCGGAACACGGCACGTCGGCAAGGACGCAATCGAATGTGGAGGGAGAAAACGGCATTTGACGCGCGTCGGCAGCGACGACGTGGACGTTCGGCGAATGACTGAGGTTCCGCAGCAGACGCGCGCGGTGCGGATGCAACTCGGTGGCGAATACCTTGGCGCGCGGATTGCGCCGAGCGAGGAAGGCAGTCTTGCCGCCCGGGGCCGCACAGCAGTCGAGGATCATCTCTCCGCCACCGGCCAGTAGCGCGACGAGTTGCGACGCTTCATCCTGAATGGAGACATGGCCTTCCTGATAGGAACAAGTGACGGTTACGTCACCAGAAAGAACGCGCCGTGCGCTCGATAGCAGATGGCCTGGCGCGAGGTGCACTCCTGCCTCTGCTAGTTCGGCTTCAGATTGATCGTCGTGAATGTGAATGGCAGAGCCAGGCACGGTCTGATCGTGGGCACAGATCTGCCGTGTTACCTCGAGTCCGTAGTGTTCGACCCAGCGCTCTACTAGCCACAACGGATGAGCCGCATTCTGGGCGAGTACTGCCGAATCAGACGAGCTGGCGATTTCGTCGAAGATATCTTCCGAGCCGGCTTTGGCGACTTTCCGGAGAACCGCGTTCACAAACGGAGCTGCGGAGCGCTTGCGCGCTGCTTTGACGAGTTCCACGCTTTCGAAGATCGCTGCACGCGCCGGAACTCTGGTGAGAAATTGCAATTGATACACGCCGAGACGCAGCGCGGTTAGGACCTCGCCATCCAGTCGCTCGATTTTCTGCGACGATGCGGCCGCCAATTGCCGATCGAGTAGGGACTGCCAGCGGAGAACTCCCATCACCAGTTCGGTGGCAAGGCCATGATCGCGCGAGCCGAGATTGGTGCCGGGAGCGGAATGGAGGAGTTCCGTGGCGTAAGAGTCCTCGCGATCGACACGCAGAAGAATTCCGAACGCCACAGATCGCGCAGGAGAAACGGCCATGGCAGACTATTGTCCCAGATGGTCGCCGGATTGGGGCCGGTAGCCGTTAATGAATTCTTGCGCAGTCATGCGGCGCTTGCCTTCGAGTTGAATCTCGATCAATTCCAAAACAGTGTCTGCGTCCGTGTCTTTGGCCTTCCCGCAGCCGACGAACAAGCGCGCACCCACAACCGCGATTTGGCCGGGTGGCGTCTTCACCGCATGTTGCGCGGTTTGCGCGCGATGGACTTGCAGCGTCTTGCCTTTGAAGATCGTGAATGCTCCTGGCCAGGGCTGAAAACCTCGCAGTCGATTCAGGAGGTCGTTCGCGGCGCGAGTGAAATCAATGCGGCCATCTTCTTTCTTCAAGATGGGCGCGAGCGTGGCTTGCGAATGTTCCTGCGGAACTGGGTGAACTTGGCCGCTATCGAGGCCGCGTAGGGTCTCGACCATCAAATCCGCTCCGAGAGACGCAAGCTTTGGTCCCAATGTTTCGGCGGTGTCTTCCGGCCCAATCGGAAGCTCGCTCTGCATGAGTATGTCGCCAGTGTCGAGTCCGGCGTCGATGCGCATGGTGGTAACTCCCGTGACGGATTCACCATTGGCGATTGCCCACTGGATGGGCGCGGCTCCTCGATACTTGGGGAGGAGAGATGCGTGCAGGTTCAGATTCCCGAGCCGGGGAAGATCGATCATCCATTGCGGGATGATACGACCGTAACCGACGACGATGATCGCGTCCGGGCGAAGCGCTGCTAGTTGGTCGCGGAACTCGGCGTTGTTCTTGATGGAGGCCGGTTGCGCCAAGGGAAGGCCCAGGCGGATCGCTGAATCTTTTACGGGAGAAACGGAGACTTCCATGCCGCGTCCACGAGGCCGATCGGGCTGCGTCACGACCAGAGGTACGGAATGCCCGGCGGCAACGAGCTTTTCAAGCGTCGGAACCGCGAATCGTGGAGTGCCGCAGAAAACGAGATTAAGAGGCGTTGGCATCACCGCCGGGTACCTCAGCGGCTAAGGCCGCATTCAAACACCGCACTCACCGCAGCGCTAAAGCGCTGCGCCACCCAAAATCAGTTGGCTTTCCAATCACAAAATTACCAAACCCTCTACCACTCGCCCGCCTTTACCAGTTTCTTGATCTTGCGCTTGATGAGGTCGCGTTTCAGCGCGCTGACGTGAGAGATATAGAGCTTGCCGTTCAGGTGGTCGGTCTCATGCAGGAAGGCCCGCGCCAGCAGTTCTTCTCCGGTGTGTTCGAAAAACTTGCCGGTCAGGTCCTGCGCGCGAACCGTCACGGTTTTGGCGCGCGTCACATCCTCGCGAAATTCCGGGATGCTCAGACAGCCTTCGCTGCCCCGCTGGCGGCCTTCTTTGTTGACGATCACGGGATTGATCAGGACAAGTTTAGCGTTGGGGTCTTCCTTGAACGTTACGTCGACTACAGCGATTCGTTTCGAGATGCCGATCTGCGGAGCCGCCAGGCCGACGCCGCGAGCCGCGTACATCGACTCGAACATGTCTTCGATCAATTTTTTCAGATCGTCGCCGAAGGTGGTCACCTCAGCAGCGGGAGTCTCCAGTACGGGATCGCCGAACTTCACAATTGGATAAATCATTTTCGGATAGCCGCTTTCGGATCAGTAATTCTTCAGTTGTTCCAGATAGCCTTGGAAGTTCCGTTTCGTCTCTTTCATCGAGTCGCCGCTAAATTTTTCGAGCGCCGAGCGTGCCAGCGTAAGCGCTACCATGGCTTCGGCAGCCACGCCAGCGGCGGGCACCACACATACATCCGAACGCTCATACGCCGCTTTCACCGGTTCACGCGTCGCGAAATCCACCGATTGCAATGGACGCCGCAGCGTGGAGATCGGCTTCAGATAACCACGGACCCGAATCTCTTGGCCGTTCGAAACACCACCCTCCAAGCCTCCGGCATTGTTGCGCGTGCGGGTGAAGCCTGAGAATCCCTCGCCGCCTTTATAACTGATTTCGTCATGCACGACCGAGCCGGGCGAGAACGCTGCCTGAATTCCGCTCCCAATTTCCACCGCCTTCACCGCCTGCAACGACATCACGGCCGCGGCTAACTGCGCATCCAGCCGCTCATCCCATTGCACGTAGCTGCCGAGACCAGGCGGAACGTTATGGGCTACGACCTCGAAAACTCCGCCCACCGAATCGCCGGTGCGCAGAACTTTATCGACTTCTTCCTTCATGCGCTGCTCGGCATCGGCGTCGGCGCACGAAAGCAGAATCTCGTTCTGGTGCGACAGGGGCTCGATTTGCTCCCACGGGATTTCCCGATCGGCAATGGAAACTGCGCCCACGGCAATCACATGACTCAGGATTTCCACGCCTAACTCGCGCAGCAGGAGCTTGGCGAGAGCGCCGATGGCAACCCGCGCCGCCGTTTCCCTGGCCGAGGAGCGCTCCAGCACGTAGCGCGCTTCCGTAAAATCATATTTCAAGGCTCCGGCCAGATCGGCGTGGCCGGGGCGAGGCGACGCAACACGTTTGTGCTTCTCCGGATCGCCGGTTTCCACGGGCAGCGATTCTTTCCAGTTCTGCCAGTCGCGATTCTCTAACATGACCGCGACCGGCGAGCCGATAGTTTTGCCGTGATGTACGCCGGAGAGAAAATGCGCCCGGTCGGTTTCGATCTTCATGCGGCCGCCGCGTCCAAAACCCTGCTGGCGCCGCCAGAGCTCGTGGTCCACAAACGCCTGATCCACCAAAAGCCCGGCCGGCAGCCCGGAAAGGAACGCAACCAGGGCCTCGCCGTGGGATTCTCCGGAAGTAAAGTAGCGCAGCATATGGAAATGGCATTGTAAATGAAGAACGGTTCAGCTCTTCTTGATTTTGACGGTGGAAGCCTTGACAGTGGGGATTTTGGCGGAGCGGATTGCAGCCAAGATTCCTGCGCCGCAGGCCGGGTCAGTGCAGGTACAATAAGGTTACTTCGTACCGGTAGTCGCCGGACGACCCGGGGTTCCCAGTTCATCGCGACACTTCGTCCAAGGACGCGAGGACTTTTCATGTTGACCACCAAAGCTGGAGCGCTGCACACGAGAGACGATGAGCGCATTCGTTGCGTGATCGCCGACGATCACGAGATGCTGCGCTACGGTGTCCGCCGCCTGCTCGAAGACGATCCCGACTTCGCCGTAGTGGGAGAAGCGGGCGACGCCGCCGAGGCACTCAAGCTGGTTCTACAGCACCGCCCAGATCTGGCGCTGCTCGATATCGGCATGCCTGGCATGTCTCCGTTTGAAGCCGGACGCCTTATCGAAGAACATTGCGCGGGCACGCGCATCGTGTATCTGACCATGCATGAGGACCGGGAATACGTGCAGCAAGCTCTGCGCTCGGGTGCCAGCGGGTACCTGCTGAAAGATACTCCCGCGCCGTTTTTATTGCGCGCCCTGCGCGAGGTGCATCGCGGCGCACGGTTTTTGAGTCCGCGGATTGAGACAAAGTTGAAAAACGACGCAATCGCGCAGAATCGGGCGGCGCGGGTGCCACTGCGGAGAAGTACGTTGACTCTGCGGGAACGGGAAGTGATGAAGTTGCTCGCCGAAGGCAATACGGTAAAGAAGGCGGCGGCAGTTCTGGGAGTCAGCGTCAAGACGGTGGAGGCGCATAAGTTCAACTTGATGCGCAAACTCGACATTCACAACAAGGCCCAGCTGGTGACGGTCGCCATACAAAAAAAGATTCTCCCGCTACCGCTTCCGATGTAAAGACAGACGAGGTCGCGACAGAGGCAGGCCTCGCTGGCGGCCCACGCATCAGTCTTGCGAACTGGGCATGGCGGCTGCGGTTAGACTGGCGAGATCGGGGACCTCTAGGTCTGGCCGCCCAGCGGCGGCTCGAACAGCGCCTATTCCGGGACGGGCCGACTTCCGATTCACCCACACTGTCGAGATCCCCAGCGTGCGGGCTGGCACAACATCGTGATAGACGCTTTGCCCGGCGTGCAGCAATCGGTCTGGAGAGAGCGCCAGCGTGCGTAAGGCTAGCTGGAAGTTGTTGACGGAAGGCTTGTAACTTCTTGCTTGCTCCGCCGTAATCACGCCATCGAACTCCACGCCAAGATGCTTGCGCGTCTCCGCGAACAGATCGTTGTCGATGTTTGAAATCACCACCAGCCGGTAGCGCTTCTGAAGCTCGCGCAGCGCAGCCACTGTATCCGGAAAAGGCGGCCACGCAGGGACGGACTCGGGCAGCGAACGGATTTCGGCGGAGCTGGCCTCGAAGTGGAAATGATCGGCAAAGGCCCGCACCACCGATTGCAGCACGTCCCGGTAGCGCTGGTAGGGGCCGCTTTCCGCTTGCGCCTCAAATTCGCCATAGAGTTCAAGGATGACGGCGTCGGACAGACTCTGACCATGGTTCGCGAGGACGGTCCGGAGGGCAGGCAGAATTCCCGACTCCCAGTCAACCAGGGTGCCGTAACAGTCAAAACTGATAGTAGTGAAATGCGAGAAGTTCATAGAAGTAGCCGCGGTACGCGCCAGAGCGGGCTTTTTTCGTTGCATTCTTCAACTCCCGCTGTTGTGAAATTCATCGGCGCTGATCCCTGCCCGTAAGCTGATGATTTTACGCCCTTACCTTCGACGTCTACTCCTTTAAACGGGTCAGCCCGTGCTTGGCCTGTTGCGATTTCCAGCAAAGCCCTGTTGACGATCTCAGCGCAGTCCGCCATGCTGCAAAATTGTTTTTCATCCATCTGATTCATTCCACAAGAGATCGCCATTCCCAGTGCACCCTCATTCGATCCGCATCGCTTTGGCATGGCGATTGCCTTTAGTAAAGGCGTGAGTGGCTGCTAGACGGCTCTCCGACGAGGTGACTTATGACAGTCCTACTGGTTCTCTTCACTTTCTCAGCTTTCTTACTGATCGATTATTTCCGAAGCCACACCGGCGCCGAACCTGTTCTGCATGTCAGCGCAGCGAAGTCCGACTCTGCTGTCCCACGTCTTCAGCCTGCGCTAGTCGCTGGTTTCGCGGTTCCTGAAAATCTTCGCTATCACCCCGGACACACCTGGGCGCTGAGCGAGAGCACAAACCTGGTACGAGTCGGCATGGATGATTTCGCCTCCAAGCTGACGGGGACGATCGAGAGCATCGCGCTGCCGCAACGTGGGCAGTGGATCCGCCAGGGACAGAAGGTGTGCACCATCCATCGCGATGGCGTGGCCGTTGATATGGTTTCGCCGATCGAAGGCACGGTATCGGATATTAACGAAGCAGTGGCGCAGAATCCGAAGCTGGCGCTCAGCGATCCTTACGGCGAAGGCTGGCTGGTAACGGTCAACGCGCCCGACGCCAAGACCAGCTTCAAGAACCTGATCGGTGGTTCGCTGGCCCGCTGGTGGACGGAAGAGTCGGCGAGCCGCCTGCAACGCCGAATGCCAATGGCGACAGCGATGGCGTTCGCCGGAGCGCTGGCCCAGGACGGTGGAGTGGCCGTAGATAACGTATCGGCCGAGATCCCCGACCAGGAGTGGTTGCCGCTGGCAAAGGAGTTCTTCCTGTCATAAGTCGAGCGAGGCCTGAACCACCTCGCCGAGAACCGAACAATACCGGCTGCCCGGACTCAACCCCGGCGGCCGGTTTTTTTTGGCGCACGGAAAAGTGTTCTAGGTTTCGGTAAGACAAAGAATCTCTACGTTTTTTGTCCGCTGAACAAGTCAAGCAAGGGCGGCGTGGAGTCTTGGTTTTCCGCCATTGTAGGCGGAACTGGTGAAGGCCGGTCGGCATCCGTGGTTGCAGCCGGCTTTTTCTCGCCCTGCAAAAACTTCCCGGCATCGAGCAGAGGGCGGCCCAGCGACGCGTTATAGCTCGTCCATGGTCCTTCGAGTTCGGCCTCGCGCTCGAAGTGGGCGCGCATCGCCTCCATCTTCGAATCCAGATCGTCGAGATAGTGCAGCATTAACGCCTCGGGAAACATTGGCAGCTTGGGCGATCCGAAATCGTACTGGCCGTGATGGCTGATGATGAGATGTTCTAGCAGGGTTTTCAGGTCCGCGGGAAAATCCGGCAGCCTGACGATTTTAGCCTGCAGCATCTCCAGTTCGATGATCATGTGCCCTAGTAGCTGGCCGCGCGTGGTGTAGGAAAACGCGCGGTTGTAGGTCAGTTCCTGGATCTTGCCGATGTCGTGCAGAAACGCCCCGGTCAACAGCAGGTCACGATTGATTTGGGGATAGTTCCGGCAAATAAGATCGCAGGAGCGGAATAGCGATACAACGTGATCGAGCAACCCGCCAATGTAGGCGTGATGAAGGGTCTTGGCCGCGGGGGCATTGCGATAGCGCTCGGCAATCTCGGGATCCGCCATGAAGAGTTCGACCAGCGCCTTCAGGTGCGGATTCTGGAACGTGGCCACGAACTCCGTCAGCGTTCTCCAAAGTTCGCCGATGTCCTTGGTGGTCTTGGGGAGGTAGTCGGTGTAGTCGATTTCAGCTTCTTCCATGCGCCGCAGCTTGTGAATGGTGAGCTGAAAACGATTCTTGTATTTGTTGATGAGGCCCTTGATCTTGAGAAAGTCGTCCTGCTCGAAGGCGAGGATGAATTCGTCGACGTTGTCCCACATCTTGGCTTCGATCTGGCCGGTGCGATCGGCCAGGACCAACGCCAGGTAAGGCTCGCCATTCTTCTTGGCCTTCACCTGCTTCGACGCCACCACGAAGCTGGAGGTGACGATCTTGTTCTCCTGCTGGGAACACTCGGAGATAAAGAACTCTTTCATGGGCCTCCGCCAAATCGGTCGCCGCATCCAGCGCCTGAAGGCGCCTGATTGCTGCTTCCCTTGCAGCATGCCTGAAGGCATGCCCTGACACGAATCTCACATACACCGCGGCCGGTTCCGCGCGGCCCGAACCGGAAGACTAGCCTAAAACACTCCCAGCTTCTTCTTCTTTTTCAGTTTTTTCGCTTTATCTTCCTTGACCGTGGTTTCGACGGGCTTGGTTTGCTTTGCGCTCGCGCCGGAATCGATGTAGCCGGTCTTGATGTCAATGAAGGCGTCTTCGCGCAACGTGGTCAGATACGCGCGCAGCGCCGGCTGCAACTTCTGCATGTACAACGCATCCTGGATGCGGGGCTCGACTTCTTTCAGGGTGGGAATGCCGGCCATCTGATGCTCGCTCACCAGTAGAATGACATATCCCTGCTTGGTCCGGATCACATCGGTGATTTCGCCCGCCTTCAGCGCGAAGACCTTCTCTTCGAGCTCCTTCGAAAGCGTGCCGCGTTTGAAATAGCTCAGGTCGCCGCCGTCTTTGGCCGACGGTCCATCGGAATATTTCTTCGCCAGGTCCTCGAACTTCGCGCCCTTGTGAATCTGGTCGAGCAGATCCTGCGCCTTGGTCTGGGCGGCGGCCAGCGCGGCTTCGGTCTCGGCTTGCGATGGCGGCTCGGGTTTGGTGTCGCCGGCGGCTGCCGGTTTGGCGGGCGGCTTGGAGGCGATCAGAATTTCGCTCAGCCGAACCTGCTCCGGCCGCTCCATCTCCGCGCGGTGCGCTTCATAGAACTTCTTCTCGTCTTCCTTGTTCATGGCCAGCTTGGAGCCCACTTCCTGCCCAATTACGCGCTGCGTGACGATCTGGTTGCGTAGGTTCTGCTTGAACTCCTCATAAGAAGCGCCCTGGGCTTCGGCTGCCTTTTCCAAGTCCTCCATGGTTTCGAGCTTCATTTCCTTGCGCATTTCATCGAGGCGCTTGATGAGCTCGGTGTCGCCGGTAATGCCGAGGTCCTTCCCTTTTTGCAGCAGAAGTTGCTGGTCAATCAGATCGCGCAGGACGTCGCGCTGCTTATCGGCAAAAACGTGGTCGGCGTTGGCCGCGTCCTGTTGCTGGACTTCCTGCTTAAGCTGATCGCGGCTGCGGACATATTCCGAGCGCGTGATGATCTCATTGTTAACCCGGGCAACGATTTCCTCGACCACGGTATCGGCCGGCAAGAGTAACGGGAACAACAGCGCGTAAGCGGCCGCCAACAACAGGGGGAGTCTGGTCTTCTTCATTAGGGCTCTCTCGAAACCTGGGGTAAAACCCGAGGAAAAATTGTTGTTTTATTTTACGCTGCCAGCGGTGTAGAGGCCAATCGGAAGCAACGTCGGGAGGACCGCGTGCCTCGGGAAAGGTGCCCGGCTAATTTCCGCGCGTCAGCGTCAGGGCCGTGACGTCATTGTGCTTTGGGGCCGTCTGCATGAAGTCCTGCACCCGCTGCAGGATACGCTGCGACAAATCCTTGGCCGAAGAAGGGCCCGCCTGCAAAATGCTCTTGACTCCCTCCAGACCAAACTCCACCTTTTTCGATTCGGCCTCCACCACTCCGCGTGAAACCACCGCCAGCGATCCCCTAGGTCCGAGGCCGACGATGCGCGCATCGGTGGGAGCCAGCGAGAACAACCCTAACGGAAGGCCGGTGGCGGGCAATTCGACAACGCTCTCATCATCGCGGAGCAGGCCGGGTGTGTGGCCCGCATTCACGTAGCAGACCGTACCCAACTCTTCGTTGTAGCAGCCAGCAAAAGCTGGACAGCTGCGCACGCCTCCAGCGGCGCGCATGATCTCGAGATTCAAGCGGCGCGAGAGCTCGATCATTGCGTCCGACTCGTTCAATTCGCCAGCCGTAAACAGCTCCTCGCCCGATGAGCGAAAACAAGCCTGCGCGGCTTGCAGCACGGGCCCGCTGGTTTCACGCTTGCCCGCCACGTCAAGTAGTCCGAAAAGGAAGCGTTGCGGACTGACCCGCAGAAAATCGTGCAAGTCACCCCCGGCACGCGACGAAAAATAGGCGACCGCCAAGTCGGCTCCCTGAAGCGCCGGGCTGTCCCCCTGCACGATTTGCGGAGTTTCCCCCGCCGTTGAGCCGAATCCGAGTTTTGAAAGCAGACCTGCCATGAGGGGCGAAATCTATCATAAACCCCTGGGCGGAGCAATGAGCAGAACGTGCCAGACGGGGACACTTCTAATGTGGCACGGCAAGCGCTCTATGGGCACTTGACATCCTTAGCCAACCGCCGCAAAATATTCGAAAATTTGGGGGTAAGCAGTAATCTCCTCAAGAGTTGGACAGTCCACAAAGCTTATGACGCCCACCCAGCCGTCTCGCTCCCCTCAAAAGAGAGTCAGCCCCGAACAATGCAAGCATCCGCAGGTACAGATCGTCTCCCGCAACGAGGACTCCGAATATGTGGAATGCCAGGAATGCGGGGATGTCTTCGAGTCCAGTGAATTGAAAGACATGGCGATCGAGGAAAAGAAAGATCCCGAGGAAGCGTGAGCGCTTGCCCGAACCTGACCGTGGTTACTGGATCTTGATCACGAGGTTTTCCGACGCGTCGATCCAAAACTTCTTCCCTGGAGGAATCACCGAGGTCGCACTGTATTCGGTGATCACGGCCGGTCCGGGCATCATTCGGCCCGCGACAAGGTCTCCACGTTCAAACACTGGCGTGGTCGAAGCATTGCCGTTAAAGAACACCTGTGCACGTTCGACAGGCACCACGCGCGGTGCCAGGTTTCGAGCAGCTTGCCGCTTCAGCACTTTGGGCTGAGCCTGCGGCGTGCGCAACCTAGCGCGCAATCGCAGCGTCACCAGTTCAATCTCCCGTCCTGCGTGGTGATACCCGTAACGACGCTGATGTTCGTCATGGAAACGGGCCGCGACGTTCTCTTTACTATCTTCGGCGGCGGGCACGTTGAGTTCGTAGCCTTGACCGCGATATCGCAGGTCAAGACTTCTTTCATAGTGAATAGCACCACGCCAATGCTCCGCGCGGAATTCCTTCTGCGCCTCCGCCTCCAGCTTGCGAAATTCCCGCTGCAATTTCGCCCGCGGCACTGTTTGTCCCAAGAGATTGGCAAATTGCCAGAGCAGCGTGCGCGAATAATCCTTGACCACATCGCTGACCAAGATGCCGAACGCAGAAAGCGCACCCGGCCGCGCTGGAATCATGACTATTGGAATCGCCAGCGCTTCTGCCAGTTCGCAGGCGTGCAGGCCTCCGGCTCCTCCAAACGCCACCAGCGCAAATTCGCGCGGATCGTAACCGCGCTCGATAGAGACCACGCGCAAAGCCCGCTCCATGTTTGCATTCACTACGCGCACGACACCGGCGGAAAATTGTTCCAAGGTCAAGCGCGAACTCTGTCTTTTCAGCCATTCTGAGGTGATTCGCCGAGTTCGCTCGATATCGAGCTCGAACTCACCACCGAGAAAATGTTCGGGCCGAAGGCGACCCAGCAGTAAGTTGGCGTCGGTCACCGTGGGTTCGGCTGCGCGGCCATAGCAGATCGGGCCAGGATCGGCACCCGCCGATTCCGGTCCCACGCGCAGGGCGCCGCCAGCGTCGAAGCGAGCCAGCGATCCTCCTCCGGCGCCCACGGTGTGAATCTCAAGCATCGGGACTCCCACGGGAAGCCCGGCCACTTCCGATTGGCCGTCGGTTCGAACCTCGCCCTGGACCGCCGCCACGTCGGTCGAAGTTCCTCCCATATCGAAGGAGAGGATCTTGTGGAATCCGCTGCGGGCGGCCATTGCCGCCGCGCCCACTAACCCGCCCGCCGGGCCGGATAGCACGGTGCGTACCGGCTCCCGTGCCGCTGACTCGAGCGCCGTGATTCCGCCACTCGACTGCATGACAAAAATCCGCGGTTCGCTTCCCTTCTGGGCCGCGCTGGAGCAACCTCCAAATTCTTTGACGCGCTCCGCCAGTTTTTCCATGTAGCTCTGCATGAGTGGCTGCAGATAGGCGTTGACTACGACAGTGCTGGTACGCTCGTATTCGCGGAACTCCGGCAGAATTCGATGCGACATGGAGAGCGGCTTGCCCAGGTCCGTCAAGACCGCGGCTAACGCCCCTTCGTTCTCCGGGTTGGCAAATGAGAACAACAGAGAAACGGCGATGGCGTCTGGCTCGGCGCGCCTCACCGCCTCGCGCAGTCGCGTCAGTTCCTCGTCTGACGGCCGTTCCAGAACTTGGCCCCCGGCATCGATTCTTTCCTTGACGCCGAATCGGAGCTCCCGGAGAACGAGCGGCGCAACCCGATCAAAGAAGAAGTCATACAGCCGAGGGCGCGCCTGCCGGCCAATTTCAATGACATCTTCAAAACCCGAGGTCGTAATCAGCGCGACGCGAGCGCCTTTTCTTTGCAGCAGCGCGTTGGTCCCGACGGTCGTGCCATGCAACAGCGTAAGCACAGACCCCCCGGTCTTTGTTCTTGATTCGGTTCTTGACTCGTCGATCCTTCTCAGCGCTTCGGCAATGGCGCGTGACGGATCATCGGGAGTCGAGAACACCTTCAGGGTTTTGAGCCTATCGCCCTCGACCCAAACGCAATCGGTAAACGTGCCTCCGGTGTCGATTGCGATGCTGATTTCAGTATGAAGCGCGGAATGCGAGGCGCGAGCCATAAACATGGAAGACTACCACTGCTCACGGTCTGTTGTTAGCCCCGCCTGTGCCTGAAACATAACCGCCGGCCAGCCCCGGGCTGCCGTATTCTGAAGGTGTGAACGGGCGAACATGGAAGGCGTGGCTGGTTCCAGGCGGCCTGTTATTGGCGCTGGCGGCGGTTCTTGTCGACAGCTCGCTGTTCGTTCAGGTCGCGCCTTCGTTGGCCTTCTTCTACACCGGCGTGTTCGCCGCCGGATTACTTCTTGCCTGGCGTTTCAACTCCAGCCGCGCTTTGTTTTCGTTAATCACCCTGCTGCTCGCGCATCGCGCGGTCGATTTTTTCTCCGCCGGCCAGACTGGAGGTGTCCACGCCGGTCCCGGGCGTACGGCCGTTGCGCTCGCCGCGCTGCTGATCCCGCTGAACTTCATTGTGTTCGCCTTGATGCGTGAGCGCGGGCTGGTCATTGCCGGAGTCGCTCCCCGCTTCGGATTGCTCTTCCTTGAGTCGGTTGTCTTCGCAGTGTTGTGCCGGCCGGAAAACAGCACGACCCCTCCGCCTCATTCCGTAGCGCCCGCCATCCCGCTATGGATTCTGCCGAGCTTCATCGCCGCCCTCGCCGTGTTCGTCCGGCGTTTTTTTCAAACGCGCAAGCCGATCGAGCCCGGCTTTGTCTGGTCCGTAGCCGCTGTTTTTATCTGGCTTCAATTCGCCCCGCTCGGCAAGGCTTCGGACGCCTACGTAGCCACCGCTGCCCTTATCCTGGCCGCCTCGCTGATCGAGACTTCTTACGTGCTCGCCTACCACGACGAACTCACCGGCATCCGCGGACGCCGCGCCTTCAACGAGTCTCTGCTTTCACTCGATCAGCAGTACGCCATCGCGATCGTCGACATCGACCATTTCAAGAAGTTCAATGACACCTACGGGCACGACGTCGGCGACCAGGTTCTTTGCATGGTGGCCACACGACTAACGCAAGTTGGGGGCGGGGGCCAGGCTTTCCGCTGCGGAGGGGAAGAATTCGCCATCGTCTTTCGCAACACTTCCGCGAAGGACGCGATCGAACATCTGGACGCGCTTCGCCAGATCATTGAGAAATCGACGTTTCAGGTGCGTGGAGGCGAGAGAAGAGCCGAGAGAGTTGGCGAGAGAAGCAACGATCGCCGGGCCGGTCAGCCGGACCGCAGAAAGTCCGCAAGAAAGAAAACCACGGCCGCGAGCCCAAGTCAGTCGCCTGATCGTTTATCAGTGACGGTCAGCATCGGCGTCGCCGAACCGAGCACTCGCAACCGTCAGCCTGAGCAGGTGATCCAGGCCGCCGATCAGGCTCTATATCGCGCCAAGAATAGAGGCCGCAACCGCGTGGAACTGGCTTCGACGGCCCCGCTTCGCATGGCTGAGGGCAAGCGTGCGAAAGCGGCGCGGCTCTGATCCCTAGTGGCCTGCTTCCAACACGAGCACCACGAACGAACCCGGCTCCACTTTTCTCTCCGGACGCGGACCCACATTCGCCGTTACTGTGAACAGCTGATGCGTCTTCGCATCGAGCGTCATGGTGCGTGCTGCTTTCTGCGTGGTTACCGTTTGTGCCACGGTGAACTTGTTGGCGTCATCTTCTTTAATTACGGTGATCGTGCCGTCTCCGGCCGACGCAAACGCTATACCAAGATCGGAGTCGAACGCGGTCGCATCACATCCCTCACCAATCGCTGGACTCGCCACCACTTTCCCGCTGTCCGCATCCACGATTGCCATCTTTTTATTTCCGCAGCCGGCGAACAGACGCCGATTCTTGCGGTCGATGGCGAGGCCCGTCGGCTCTTCGCAGTCCGTCAGCTTCCAGCGCGACTTCACCGCCAGCTTCTGTGGATCGATGGCGACCAGTTCCGACGTGTCTTCAAGATTCACGAACACCGTGCCCTTTTCGTCCGTGGCGGCGAATTCGGGCTTGCCGCCCAACTCAATCTTGCCCACCACTTCGCCCTTGGACGCATCGATGGCGGTCGCTGTCTTTTCGTTGCCTTTTCCGTTGAAAGTAAACACGCGCTTCGAAAACGGATCGTACAGAATCGCGTCGGGACCGCTGCCTACCTTGATTTTTTTTTCGACCGCCAGCGATTTCAGATCGAACACGGTCACCGTATCTTCGCGGCCATTGCTGGTAAATCCGCGGCCGATCTCGTAATCCAGCGCGATCCCGTGCACGCCCGCAGTATCCGGAATCTCGCCCACCGGCTTACCTGACTCCGTATCAACCACCATCACCCGCGTGGCTCGCGCAATGAACAAGCGATGTCCGGCGCTATCGGCGGTCAAGTAATCCCATCCGCCGTCGCCACCAAGCTTCCACGTCTTGACGACCTTGTAATCTGCCGCAACCGCCAGCACCGACAACGCCAACGCGGCGGACAGCAGCATCGCTGATTTCAGAATCGTTGAAGTCAGAATCAGAGAGAGTCGCTTCTCAGTTTGCATTTTCATACCGCTCACCTCATCGCAATTTAGACGAAAAATCCCCGTTCGAAGTTTCGAGCTAGGGGCTGGCCCCAGCCAGACTTTCCTTCTTGTGTTTCATGGAAAACAGAAACTGCATCCCCAGATAGCCAAAGAATTGCGGCTGGTTGCTCGACGGCCCGCGGAAACTGCGCCCAGCCATGAATAGCAGCACGAAGTGTTCTCCCAGCTTGTAGCGTCCTCCGCCGTCGAAGGTGTTCCAGTGGTCGGAACCGTTCGTGTTGGCGGTGTCATACACTTCCCCATCGAGCTCCAGCCGCTTGCTGACGTCGCGGCCTACCACCAGTCCCGCAGCCCAGGCTGCTCCCGCTTTGTCGGCGAACCAATAGCCGACCTCCGGATTGATCATGAACGGCCCAACCTTCTTGGTTAACTCGAGGGGAAGGTAGAACCGGGTACCACCGTCCACAAGTCCACGCTGCAATGATAATGATGATGTTGGGTTGTTGAATTCGAGCTGCGGATAGGTCGATATCTGGGTGCCATCTTCGCCGCTGTCATAGAAGCGCCACTTCACGCCCGCCAGCGATTTGCCCAGGCCGCTGCGAGTCGGGCCACCGTCGGTGCCATCCACTAGGTACGGCACCTGGTACTTGAGCTGGATGCGCGAACCCCAGCCGTAGTTGGCATCCAGGATGGGAGCATTGTAGGTGCGTTCGGTGGGATGGCGCTCGGCGTAGGCGGCAACGTTGACCTCCCAATTGCCGTCACCGGGAGTACCGGGGTCGTCGCCGATGAAGGGTGGGCCTCCCTGTGCCAAGCTCGGCAGCGAAAACGCAGCCAGCAACACGATCAACAGCAGGACTGAGAATACGCGCACTAAGATTTTATGCTCCCCAGACGGAAATACCAGCGGGTGATTTCAAAACCGGACCCAGCCTGCGATCAGCCAAGCCATTGCTGCGGATTGCCGATGGCCGCGGCCAAGTCCCGCAAAAACTCCGCCGCCCGAGCGCCATCCACCACACGATGGTCGCTGGAAAGCGTCAAAGTCATCATGGGACGGATACCGGGACGAACGTCAGCGCCGGCACCGACCGGCACGACTCGATTGGCGATAGCTCCGACGGCGAGAATCGCGGCCTGCGGCGGAATGATGATCGCGGTAAATGCATCGACTCCGAACATGCCGAGGTTGCTGATCGTGAACGTTCCGCCTGCGATATCGCCCGGGCGCAGCTTGCCGCCGCGAGCCCGTTCCGCCAGGTCCAGTCGTTGCACTGCGATTTCTCCCAGCGCCGCTTTGTCGGCATTCTGAATTACCGGAGCCACCACGCCATTATCGACGGCCATTGCGAGTCCAATGTTGATCTCGGCATTGGTGCGAACGCCTGTACCGGTCCAGCTGGCATTCATGCGCGGGTGCTTCTGGAGAACGCGAGCCACTAGCGCGGCCAGCAGGTCGGTGTGGGTGAGTTTCACGCCGTGCGATTTTTCGATCTCAACCCCGAACTTTTGCCGCGCCTCATTCAACGCACCCGCATCCACTTCGCGGACAACGAAAAAATGCGGGACGGTCGTCCAGCTTTGCGTAGTGCGTTCGGCCATCAACCGCGAGATGGGACTGCCCGCACTGGCTTTGGACTCCGCAGCCGCGAGAATGTCGGCCGCGAGGATCTCTCCGCCAGGGCCCGATCCTCGGACATCGGCGAGATTGACTCC
Source organism: uncultured Acidobacteriaceae bacterium (assembly GCA_963778255.1). Classification (GTDB taxonomy): domain Bacteria; phylum Acidobacteriota; class Terriglobia; order Terriglobales; family Acidobacteriaceae; genus Acidiflorens. The sequence continues at coordinate 34,423 of CAVZUP010000142.1, read as the reverse complement.
GCGATCGCTCGCAAGACGCCGTGCTTTTGGGGAAATCTTAACCGACTGCGTTGCAGACTGCGCAGTGGCCACAGCCGGAGTTGCCGCAGCTGAGGATGTCGCGGCTACCGTGGTCTTTCTTCCCGATGTTGCGGCAACTTCATCCTCCGGGGGAGCCTCACCGGGACGAACGATCCAGGCAATGGTTCGGCCAACCGGTACTTCGGTCCCAGCCTGTACCTTAATGCCAACCAGGACGCCATCGCCGGGTGATTCGATCTCCATTACCGCTTTGTCGGTTTCGACCTCAAGCAACGGCTCGCCTTTGGCGACCGGCTCGCCTTCTTTTTTCAACCACGAAATGAGCTTGCCCGTTTCCTGCGCCATTTCGAGCGCGGGCATAACCACACTGATCGCCATAGTCTGATAACTCAGTTGATCTTAAATTGCCAACACTCGAAAAGGTGAATTGTCAGTCGGCTACGCCAACTCGTTCCTTCCGGGAGCTCGCTTCAATCATTTCGCGCACGCGCTTGCTCGGTTTGGACTCGGATTCCCGAATCGCTGGTAGCGGACCATCGACCGTGAAGTAATGCCGTCCGGCAACTAGTAACTCCTCGGCCGGGAAGCGCGTGATGACTTCGTGGCCGGTTTCAGTGACCACGATTTCTTCTTCGATGCGAGCCGCGCTCCAGCCATCGGTCGACGGCCAGAAAGTTTCGAGCGCAAACACCATCCCCGGCTTGATTTCGCAGGAATGTTCGAGCGACACCAGGCGGCTGATCACCGGCTTCTCCCAGATGGCGAGGCCGATGCCGTGACCATATTGCAGCGCAAACGCCGCTTCTTCATTCGGGAAGCCGAACTCCTGCGCCTTCGGCCATACCGAGGCAATCTCAGCCGTGGTACGGCCAGGACGCACCAGTTCAATTGCCGCGTCGAGATATTCGCGGCACCGCTTATACGCGTCGTTCATGGCATGCGAGGCGTATCCGACCGTGAAACATCGGTAATAACAAGTGCGGTAGCCCATGTAGGAGTGGAGTATGTCGTAATACACCGGATCTCCTGGACGCAGCACGCGGTCCGAGAAAACGTGCGGATGCGGATTGCAGCGCTCACCGGAGATCGCATTCACCGCTTCCACGTATTCGGACCCGAGATCGTAGAGCACCTTGCTCACCAAGCCAACCGCCTGGTTCTCGCTCATGCCCGGCTTCATGGCACGATAGAGTTCATCGTAGGCCGCGTCAACCATCATGGCGGAGTGGTTGAGCAAGCTGATTTCGTCACGCGTCTTGATGAGGCGCGCTTCCGACATGAGCGCCTGCCCGTCGACGACTTTGATTCCTTCCTTTTGCAGCGCAAACAGCACCGGCAATTCGATGATGTCGATGCCGACCGGCTCCTTGTGCAGACCGCGCATTTCGAGCTCAATGCGAATCTTTTTCGCCACGTCTTCGGCGCGACCCATCTCCGGAGTCATGGCGCCGCGCAGCACGGAGATTCCCGCGCGCGACCGCTCTCCGAGCCACGGACAATGCAACTGATGGTGTTTGGCTGCCGATCCGAAATCCCACAGGATCGGCTCGTCGTTCTGCGGAAGCAACGTGAAGCGATTCGCCTTGTCCTGCGCCCAGGTGCCGATGTGAGTCGCGGTCAAGTAGCGGACATTGTTCATGTCGAAGCACAAGAGCGACCCCATCTCGGACTTCTTTAGAAGATCCTTGGCGCGCGCCAGGCGTTCGTGGCGCAGGCGATCGAAGTCGATCCGGTTTTCCCAATCTACCGCCATCGTTCCATATGTAGGCAGAGCCATAGATCTCTCCTTATCGCATACTTTTGCGGCATTCATCGCCGGCGGGACGCCGGCGCTACCTTGTACGTTCCCTACAGTCCACAGAGTGCACGGGCGGCCTCAAACACAGTTTGCTCCGTCGGCACGGTTACATCTTCCAAAGGCGGCGAGAACGGAATTGGAACATGCATCGCTCCCATGCGTTTGACCGGAGCATCCAGATCGTAGAATGCGCCCGTGGCGATCACCGACGCAAGTTCGGCGGTGACTCCGTAGCGTTCGTACCCTTCATCGAGAACGATCGCCCGCGACGTTTTTTTCGCCGATTCAATCAGAGTCTTTTCATCGAGCGGCCACAGTGTGCGCGGATCGACCACTTCGGCGCTGATTCCGATTTCCTCCAGCATCGTCGCCGCACCCAAGGCCACTTGCACCATGCTGCTGGTAGCAACGAAAGTAATGTCCTCGCCCACACGTTTTATATCCGCGACGCCCAGCGGGACGGTGTAGTCGCCATCGGGTACCGGGCCCTTGAGTTTGTACATCATCTTGTCTTCAAAAAAGACGACCGGATTGTCGTCGCGAATCGCCGCCTTCAGCAACCCTTTGGCGTCGTATGGTGTCGAGGGCAGAACCACTTTCAATCCCGGAACGTGACAGAACCATGCGTGCAGCGATTGGGAGTGTTGCGCAGCGGAGCGGCGGGTCGCTCCCAACGTTGTGCGCATCACCATTGGCACCTTCCACTTTCCGCCCGACATGTAATGGACCTTGGCAGCCTGATTGACCATCTGGTCCATGGTTAAAGTGATGAAGTCGCCGAACATGATGTCGACCACCGGACGCATTCCCGTCATAGCCGCGCCCACCGCGAGCCCGGTAAAGCCAGCTTCGGAAATTGGAGTGTCGACCACACGGTCTCTGCCGAATTCCTCCAATAGGCCAGAGAGAACTTTGAATGGAGTGCCGGCCTCGGCGACGTCCTCGCCCATGATGCACACGGTCGCATCGCGGCGCATCTCTTCGGCCAGTGCCTCGCGAATGGCCTGCGCGAATGTTATCTCCCGAGCACCGGCCTCAGGCATACACATCCTCGCCGACTTCATCGATGGTCGGATACGGCGCCGCCACGGCAAAGTCGACCGCCTTCTTCATTTCGGATTCAAGCTCAGCCTGCACCCGCTCCAGCGCTGCCGCATCGGCAAGGTTCTGCTCGACCAGCCACTTCCCAAAATTTGCGATTGGATCTCGCTCCGTCTTCCACATCTGTTCTTCCTGCTTAGGGCGGTAATATTCGCGATTGATGTCACCCACGTGATGTCCGTGGTAGCGATAAGTATTGCAGAGCAGGAATCCCGGACCCTCGCCGCGGCGGGCACGCTCCACCAATCGCTGTGCGCTGCCGTACACGGCGCGGACATCTTGCCCATTCACACTGGCGGCGTCCAGGCCAAAGGCAGCCGCGCGCATCAGAATGTCTCCCGCTGTGGTTTCCGAGTAATGCGTATATTCCGTGTAGAGATTGTTTTCGCAAACGTAGACCACTGGAAGCTTGAACAGTTGCGCCAAATTCATCTCTTCGTAGAGCACACCCTGACCGAGCGCGCCCTCCCCGAAGAAACATACCGACACGCGGCGAGTGCCGAGGCACCGGGACGAAAACGCGGCTCCCGTGGCAATACCCGCGCTGCCGCATACGATGGCATTTGCTCCCAGGTTGCCGGTTGCCGGGTCTGCAATGTGCATGGAACCGCCTTTGCCCTTGCAGTACCCGGCCTTCTTGCCCAGCAGTTCGGCGAACATTCGATCGGGGGAGGCGCCTTTCGCCAAACAATGTCCGTGACCGCGATGCGTGCTGGTGATGTAGTCGTGCGGTTCCAACGCTTCACAGACACCGACTGCAACCGCTTCTTCACCGATGTAGAGATGCGCCAGGCCTGGCATCAATGCGCGCGTGTAAAGTTCGTTGACCTGCGCTTCAAATTGCCGGATGGCCACCATCTGCCGGTACATTCGAAGCCATAACTCGACTTGTTCGGAAGCTTCTCTGGGCTGAGCGACAGTGGTCATTGCTGCACCCCCGACATCCGCGCCAGAACATCGAACACAACGGCAAAGTCTTTTTTCTCCCAGCCCATGCCGCGCGCAGCGGTCAGAAACTCGTTGCTGACTGCGGTGGTGGGAACGGGAACATTCAGCTTGCGGCCCAACTCCATGGCCAGCAGCATGTCTTTCTGCATCATGTTGCAGTCGAACCACGCTTCTTCCGGCTGCTGGAGCACGAATGGACCGCGATAGACAATCATCGGCGATGCGATGGCGCTGTGAATCATTACGTCGACCGCAACCTCGCGCGAAATTCCACTTTTCTCCGCCAGCAGTACGCCTTCGCAGAACGCCATCATCTGCACAGCCAGTTGCAGATTCACAGCGATCTTCATCGCCAGCGCCACGCCGTTATCACCGACGTGCGTAACCTTCGGACCAACATCCAGCAACAAAGGCTTCAGATGTTCGAAGGTTTCCTTGCGACCTCCAACCATTACGGAGAGCTTGCCTTGCTGCAGAGTGATGACGCTGCCCGAGACCGGAGCGTCGATCATGTCGGCGCCCTTCTCGCGAACTTCTGCCGCCAGCGCGCGGCTCACTTCCGGGCTTACCGTGCTCATGTCAATGTGGAACTTGCCGGCGCCAATACCCGCGAGCAATCCATCCGGCCCATCGGTCACCGCTGCGAGCGCCGCGGCATTGGTCACCATGGAGAAGGTCACATCCGACGCCAGCGCTACAGCCTTTGGAGAATCGGCGAATATCATCTCCTTATCGATCAGCCACTGCGCCTTCGATCGGGTGCGGTTGTAGCCAGTCACGGTGTGCCCTTTTTCAAGCAGGCGCGCCACCATGTTGCCGCCCATCACGCCGAGACCGATAAATCCAAGTTTGGCCATAGGAATTCCTTTGCGGTTATAAAGTCAGCTTGCTCGATGAATCGCCTCTTACCGGTGACGACGAATCCACCAGCACCTGCTTGAGATGAGCGCGCATTGCTTCTCGCGCCGCCTCCACATCGCGCCGCTCGATGGCCGCCAGGATTCGCTTGTGATGGAACTGCCCGCGCTCCGGGCCTCCCTCCACATCGAAAATCCGGCTGCGCTGCTCGCGTAAAAGACCAACGATCGAATCCAGCAACGACAGAATCAGCGGATTCCCCGCCGCCTCCGCTAGCGCCAGATGAAAGTCGAGATCCGCTTCCACATACGCGTCGGGATCGTGCAGGTTGCGATCCATCACCGCGACCGCCTCGCGCATCGTGCTCAACAGCTGATCCTCAATTCGGGCCGCCGCCAGGCCGGCGATCTCCGGCTCCAGCACCAGCCGCAACTCTGCCAGATTGGCAGACCCTTCCTGCTGGTTGATCCGGATCATCAGATCCAGCGACTGCCGGATCGCTTGCGAAGTCCCATTCGTCACGAACGTGCCGCGGCCGGAGTAGGCCTCGACCAGTCCCTTTTCACGCAGAGTCTTCACAGCCTCGCGCACCGCCGTGCGGCTCACCCCAAAGCGCTGCGCTAAGTCGCGCTCCGCCGGCAGTTGATCTCCGGGCTTGAGCTGACCCTGCAAAATGGAGTCTTCCACCTGCTGCACGATCTGCTCGTACAGGCGAGACGTTTTTACTGCCCGGTACATCGGCTTGGCGGCTAAGGTATCTAGCGCTTCATTTGTCATTCAGCCCCCAACTCATCCAAGTCGGACCTTGTGGTACAGTGGTCCAACCAATATACCACACGACCAGCTGCTATTGGATACAAACTGTCTTGATGTTCATAAATTCGTGGATTCCCTGCACGGCCAACTCACGCCCGTGGCCCGAATACTTCACGCCGCCGAACGGCAGACGCGGATCGGACGCCACCATTTTGTTCACGAAGATCATCCCGGCATCGAGTTCGTTGATGAACCTTTCAGTTTCCGCGGGATCGTTCGTCCAGGCGCTGGCACCGAGTCCGAAGCGGTTGTCGTTGGCGATCTGGATGGCATGATCGATGTCTCTCACGCGAAAAATCGACGCCACCGGACCGAAGAATTCCTCGCTATAAGCCGGCGAATCTTTCGGGATGTCGGTCAGCACGGTCGGCGCGTAGAAGCTGCCGGGACGATCGAGGGGATGGCCGCCCGTCAGCACACGGGCTCCCGCAGCCACGGTTTTTTTCACGTCGGCATCAAGAGAGGTCACTGCGTAGGCGTTGGCCAACGGACCGAGTTGCGTGGCCTCGTCGAATGGATCGCCCACGCGCAGGTTTTGCACGCGCTGAACGAACTTGCGCTCGAACTCGTCGGCAATCGTTTCCGACACAATAAAGCGCTTGGCTGCGATGCACGACTGCCCATTATTTTGAACCCGCGCCTCGACGCCCGTCGCCACAGCAGCATCCAGATCTGCGCTCGGCATCACAATGAAGGGATCACTGCCGCCCAGCTCGAGCACGACTTTCTTGATGCGCTTCGCGGCGGAGACTCCAACTTGAATTCCCGCTTGCTCGCTTCCAGTCAAAGTCGCGGCAACGACACGACGGTCGTTCAGAATGGCATCGACCGGACCCGAACCGATCAGCAGCGTCTGGAACACGCCCTCGTCAAACCCAGCGCGCCGAACAATGTCTTCAATCTTAAGCGCGCACTGCGGGACGTTCGAAGCATGCTTCAGCAGCCCGACATTGCCGGCCATCAACGCGGGCGCGACAAAACGAAATACCTGCCAGAAGGGAAAGTTCCACGGCATGATGGCCAGGATCGGTCCAATCGGCAGATAGCGGATGAAGCTGCGCTTCGCTCCGGTTTCCACAACTTCATCGGCCAGGAATTTCTCGGCGTTTTCGGCGTAGTAGCGGCACCCAGCGGCTGACTTCATCGCCTCGGCCACGGCAGCCTTCAAAGGCTTGCCCATTTCGAGCGTCATTAAATGGGCGCACTCGTCTTTCTCTTTCTCTAGAATGTCGGCCGCGCGCATCATCTTGCTGGCGCGTTCCGCAAACGAAGTCCGCCGATGTTTCTGAAATGCGGAGGCCGCGCGCTGCAACTTCTGCTCAATTTGCGCGGCAGTAAGAGGTTCAAAAGTCTTGAGTACTTCGCCGGTAGCAGGATTGGTTGTCGCAATTGCCATAATCGATTTTTCCCCTTAATCGTATAAATGCGTGGTTCTTCTAGCCACCGCCGCCGGCCCAAGGCGAGCCAGCTGTTTAGTGGTCGGACCACAATACTACTTGACGGGTAGGCCGCGTCAAGGTATATCTTCCAATCGCACTTGGTTCTTAGTAGAACCAACTTCGGCCGTATGGGTGTCCGGCCAAGAAACCGTTCCATCCCTTTTGGAGGTCGTAATGCATTCTCCGTTGAATGGCATTCGGGTTTTAGGGATCGTTTGCTTGTTACTTGCCATCTCCGTTCCCACGTTTTCCCAAACCACAATGGGCCGCATTCTCGGGAGCGTTAGCGACCAGTCCGGCGCGGCTGTGGCGGGAGCCACGGTGGTCGTCACCGATGTTCAGCGCGGCAGTACCCGCACTGTCGCAACCGATGCTTCCGGAGACTACACCGCTCCAGAGTTACAGCCGGGAGTCTATAAGGTCCGCGTCGAAGCGAAGGGCTTCAAGACAGTGGAGCGCGTCAACATATTGGTGGAAGTTGCCGCCGACTTGCGTGTCGACGTTTCGCTCCCGCCCGGAGAGGTTTCCGAGACCGTAGTGGTCACCGATGAGGTTCCGCTGGTCAACATCACCTCCTCCACCTTGGGCGGCACACTAAGCAACAAGGAGATCAACGACCTCCCGTTGAACGGCCGCAACTATGAGAACCTGCTGCAGCTTCGTCCCGGCATCGTGCGCTATCCCGGAGGCGGATTCTCCACCACCAGCAGCAACGGCTTGCGCGCCGAAGATAATGCCTACCTGGTGGACGGACTATTCAACAGCGAACCCTTCTCTGGTCAAAGCATCATCAACGGAGCCGGCATTGCCGGAGACTCGGCCACCATCCTGCCCATCGACGCGATTCAGGAATTCAACCTGCAACAGAACCCCTCCGCGGAATACGGATGGAAGCCGGGCTCGATCGTAAACGTCGGATTGAAATCGGGCACCAACCAGATCCACGGCAGCGCTTACGCTTTCGGACGCGACACGCCCCTCGATGCCAGGAACTACTTCAACACCGACGCCTCGGGAGCAAAGAATCCGCGCAACCTGGAGCAGTTCGGCGGCACCGCCGGCGGAGCGCTGATCAAGGATAAGCTCTTTTATTTCGGAGCGTACGAAGGCCAACGCTACACTGTGGGAAACACCAGTTTGCTCAACACTTGGGCCACGGTTCCGCTGGCCAGTGCTGGCAACTGCTTTTTCACCGGCACGGGCGACTGCGCCAATAGCATCCCGGACGCAATCGCGGACGTGCACGCGGCTTTCCTGGCGGGAGCCATTCCCGCCGATGTGAGTCAGGTCAGCCTGCAGGTCGCGGGCTGCACGTTCACTCCGCCCAGCACGGTTTCGTGCAACGGTAAGGGCTTCCCCGCCAACAATGGCACCAATCCCGCGGGCCCCGCGTTCATCAACTACGGCCTGCCAAATACCGTGAACACCGACAACGCCGTGGGCAAAGTCGACTATCAACGGAGCCAGCGCCACAGCTTCAGCAGTCTGTACTTCTTCGGCGACAACAGCGGCACCGTCTCCGATGCCAGCGAGGTGCAGCCGCAGTGGCTGACTCAGATTCACACGCGGGCGCAAGTGTTTGGCGAGAACTGGACCTTTGTGCCTAATTCGAACTGGGTCAACGAAGCCCGTTTCGGCTACAACCGCCTTTATCAGCCGACCTTCACCAACGATCACAACGTTCTGGCCTCGTCCTACGGACTGAACACAGGCGTGACCAACACGCTGTACGGCGGACTGCCACGCATCAACATTTTCCCCGACTACATTTTTCCCCAGGAATTAGGCGGCTTTAACTGGCCGAAGGTGCAAGGACCCGACACTCGCATCCAGTTCATCGACCACGTTTCCTACATCAGGGGCAAACACGCCATCAAGTTTGGCGGAGAACTCCATCGCGACGGCTTCACCGGCGGCGCTTACGGTGGGGTCCGCGGCAGGATTAAATTCGGCTTCGGAGGATTTGACGCCTTTGCATCGGCATGTCCTCCAGCGGATTCGCCCTGCGCCCAAGGCATCGAAGATTTCTTCGCCGGCGCACCCAACAGCGGCAGCCAACTAGTGGGCGATCCCACTAGGCATATCCACAACTGGGGCTACGCTGGCTTTCTGCAGGATGACTGGCGCGTGGGCAAAACCTTTACGCTGAATGTTGGCTTGCGCTACGAATTGAACACCGTCATCAAGGAAGAGCACAACCTTCTAGGCAACTTCAGCCCGACTGCGGGGCTGGAGCAGGTTGGGATGCAGATTAAGGCGCCTTACAACGGCGATCACAAGGATTTTGCGCCGCGTATTGGTTTCGCTTGGGACATAACCGGCAACGGCCGAACCGTGGTCCGCGGCGGATTTGGCATGATGTACGAGACCTTGAACTGGGAATCGTTCCTCGCCCTGGAAAATTCGATGGGCCTTTCCACCATTCCGACCGGAGCCATCATCAATGCCAGCGGGGGTACGGCTGGAGGCACGATTGCAGTCGGCACGGTGAACTTCTCCAGCACCGATCTCGACTGGGATCCCGCCGTGACCGGCGTCCCCGGAACCGTCTTCCCCACCACCGCGATCAATTGTTACGCCAATCCGTGCAGCATCATGGGAATCGATACCAATCTGAAGACTCCTTACGTCTTGAACTGGACGCTCAACGTGCAGCATTCGTTCACGCCGAACTTGTCTCTGGAACTGGGTTACGTAGGCGACCATGGCTCGCGACTGGCGGGCATACGGGACATCAACCAGGTTGACCCAAACTCCGCGGCGGAGATTGCGTGCGGCCACTGCGAGCAGAACGGCCGTCCTTTCTTCGGCCAGTTACCATACTTGGCCCAGGTCTACCAGATGGGCAACATTTACAGATCCAACTACGACGCACTGCAAGCTACGCTCACTTCGCGGAACTACCACGGCCTCAGCATGGTCGCCGGCTACACCTACTCCCATGCGCTGGACATGGTGGGCGCGAACTGGGACTTCGGCGAGGGCAACGGGCTCCCCACCGACAGCACTCATTATCAGCGCGAGTATGCCAGCAGCGACTTTGACATGCGGCATCGCTTGACAGTTTCCTTGACCTATCTGATTCCGGGACGAGAAGGCGCATGGCAGATGATGAAGGGTTGGCAGATCAACTCCATCATCACGCTGAACGGAGCGCAGCCCTGGGGCGTAATGGATACAGGCGACGACATCAGCCAGACGGGAGAGGCGGTGGATCGCTGGGATTTCTCCGGAAATCCTAAGAGCTTTAAACCTACGCCGACCGGAATTCCCTTCTTCGCCGGGACCGGCGTAGCGACCGCGCCAACGAGCAACAGCGCCTGCAACAGCGCAGCCCTCGCCGTTGATGGAGGAGTGGCTGGAGGTCCGACGAGCACGGAGCTAGCCACCCTTGGCTGCTATGCCGTCGGCAGCGCCTCGATCATTCCGCCAGCGCTCGGGACCGAAGGCACTATGGGCCGCAACATCTTCCGTGACACGGGCTTCCGCAACGCGGATCTGTCGCTGGCCAAGAACTTCAAATGGCGCGAGCGTTTTGGGGCGCAGTTCCGGGTTGAGTTCTTCAACATCTTCAACCACCCCAATTTCGCCAATCCATTCGGAGGACAGAATGGCTGGGGACACAACGATCCTTCGGGTGGTGCGGGCGTCTTTGGCTGTTCTTGCGCTACACCGGACGTGGCAGCCTCAAACCCGGTCATCGGATCGGGCGGCAGCCGCGCCACACAATTGGGCCTGAAATTGACGTTCTAGCCGTGCGGTTAGCTTGATGGGAAGGAAGGTCGGGCGCAATTCAGTCCGGCCTTTTTTCGTAGATGGCTCGCATGACGGCGAGCCAGAAGGAATAGGGCAGGGTATGAACATGAAAACTCAGTTTTCCCGCGCAGCCTTTCTGCTAGCGCTCCTGGCACTCATTTCGGCCAAAGCTTCCGCACAAAAGCAAGAACGAACTATCGATGAGATCAGAACCGAAGCCATCCACCGCGCTGAGGTGGGACAGTATCCGCTGATCGGACTCGATCCTGGAGACGTGCGCGAGGCCTTCAACTCGATCCATACTCGCGATAAAGACGAGTGGGCCGCCGCCTTTATGGGAGTAGCCGACCGCTTCATGAATGAAGCGAAGGCGGTGGAGAAAACCGACGCGGCGAAAGCTAACGCCGATTACATCCGCGCCTGGCGCCTTTATTCTTTCGGACGCTGGCCCATCCCTGCATCTCCGGGCAAACAACGCTCATATGAAAAAGCGATCGAGGCCTTCCTGGCGCACGCGCGATTCTGGGATCCTCCGCTGGAGATCGTGAGGATTCCATTCGAAGGAAAAGAGATCATCGGCTACCTGCGTCTGCCGAAAAATGCGCATGGTCCCGTGCCGCTGGTGTTGGCCGTGAATGGATTGGACAGCCGCAAGGAAGACTTAGCCGAGAGCTTTAGCGCCATCCTGCCGTTCGGGGTCGGCTATCTCGCCGTCGACGGACCAGGCACCGGACAGAATCCGATCAAAGTCAGCGAGAATGCGGAGCGCATGCTCTCACGCGTCCTCGATTACATCGCGACCCGGCCCGAGATCGACAAGAACCGCGTCGCCATGCACGGCGTGAGCTGGGGCGCATATTGGGCGACGAAGATGGCCATAGTCGAGCGCGCCCGCTTGCGCGGAGCAAGCGCCCAGTCGCCGCCCACCGACACATTCTTTCAGAAAGATTTCCTGATGAATTCCCTGATCGGCAACCGCGAATATCTCTTCGATCAGGTGCCGGCGCTGATGGCGATTTTCGACAACGTGAAAACCATCGACGAAATGGCCGAAGTCCTGCCGAAAATGTCGCTAGTCAAACAAGGACTGCTTGGCAAGCCGATGGCCCCCATGCTTATTCTCGCCGGGGTTAAGGATACGCAGGTGCCGATCTCCGACATTTACCTGCTGCTCGACAGCGGCGATGTGCCAAAGACGGCCTGGATCAACCCGCAGGGCGGACACCTGGGACGGCAGGTGGGCGTGTGGCCCGATCCTCGAATCTTCAAAGAAGTGATCATCCCATGGCTGGTGCGCACGCTTGAATCCGAGCCGGTGAGATAGAAGGACAAGACACGACGGCCAACCCATGGAAACTCATTCCACTTCGCAAGCGGAGCTTGTAAACACCGCGCCAGCATCCAGCAAGCCTCCCTTCTACCGCGTTCTATGGGTGCAGGTACTGGTGGCCATGGCCTTGGCCATCGTGTTGGGCTACGTGAATCCGGCGCGCGCAATTGCCATGAAGCCGCTGGGCGACGCGTTCATCCGCATGATCACGATGATCATTACCCTGATCATCTTCTGCACCGTGGTCGCCGGAATCGCCGGCATGGAAAACCTGAAAAAAGTCGGGCGCGTCGGCGGCATGGCGCTGGTTTACTTCGAAGTCGTTTCCACCATCGCGTTGCTGATCGGGCTTCTGGTAGGCAATGTGGTACGCCCGGGCAGCGGCTTCAACGTGAACGCCGCCACGCTGGATGCCAAGTCCGTAGCCGATTACGCCGGGCAGGCCAAGGCGCAAAGCGTCACCGAATTTCTCATGCATATCATCCCTACGACGGTGGTCGACGCCTTCGCCAAGGGAGACATTCTGGAAGTAGTTTTCGTGGCCTTGCTCTTCGGCTTCGCTCTGTCAGCCGCGGGAGCCCGCGCCAAGCCCGTGGTCGACCTGATCGACTCCCTCACCCATGTCGTTTTCCGGGTGACCAATATTTTGATGAAGTTCGCGCCCGTCGGAGCTTTCGGCGCCATGGCCTATACGGTCGGCAAATTCGGCCTGGCGTCTCTCGGTCCGTTGGCCAGGCTGATCGGAACTTTCTGGCTTACCTCGATGCTGTTTGTCGTTGTCATACTAGGCGCGATCGCCTGGGCCGCCAGCTTCAACATCTTTCGTTTTCTGGCATATATCAAAGAAGAAATTCTGCTGGTGCTGGCCGTAAGTTCGTCGGAGATCGCGATTCCGACGCTAATGGCCAAGCTGGAGAAACTTGGCTGCTCCAAATCTCTGGTCGGCTTAGTGGTTCCAACCGGATTCACCTTCAACACCGATGGCACCAGCCTCTACATGACCATGGCTGCTCTATTCGTCGCGCAGGCCACCAACACCCACCTGACACTGACCCAGCAGCTGACCATCCTGGCCGTGGCCGTTCTTACATCCAAGGGCGCCAGCGGTGTGCAAGGCGCATCCTTTATAGCGCTCGTGGCCACACTCTCTGTGATCCCCACGATTCCTGTGGCCGGCATGGCGCTGATTCTGGGAATTGACCGCTTTCTGAGTATGTTCCGAGCCTTGGTCAATATGATTGGAAACGGGGTCGCCACGCTGGTTCTGGCGCGATGGGAGGGAGAATTGGACCGCGAAACACTGAAACGCCATCTGGCTAACATGGCCTAAGCCTGCCGACGAGCTTCTAGCGGCAGCAAAGGCAAAGTTCAGCGCTAACCAACGCCTTTACTGCAGGGGCGTGACGCTCGCATCGCAGTTCGTTACGCCGGATTCCGAGGAGCGCACCACCGCGTCGGCAAAGGAACAGAAGTAGCGGACGCCGGTCTGATTGGGAACCGTGGGCGCCGCAAGTATCTCGTAGGTCGCGGCCGGCGTACCGGTCACTCCCGACAACGTAAACGTATAGCCGTTCTTCGTGCCGGAAGCCAGTTGCGTATCGATCAAGCAGGCGCCTGCTGGGCTGGGCGGAGTGCACGCAATCCCGCCCAGGGCGCCCAGCGTGGCGGCATAGCCAGTGCTGGGATACGCGGAGTTATAAGAAATCTGAGCTGTATTGAGCGTTCTCACCGCCCCGACGGCGGACGCTTCATTGGCCGACATCCGGGCGCGCAGCAGGTTCGGGATCGCAATCGAAGCGATGATCAGAATAATTGCCACCACGATCAGCAACTCAATCAGGGAGAACCCTTTTTGTTTCCGCATTGGTGAACTCCATTCGACCGTGCGGTAACAGGGTCGCTCTCGCTTGTGACGTTCCACAGAACGGACACCGTCATCGCGAAGGCAACAGGTTAGCGAACGTCCGCAGCATTTGCGGCTTCCGGTCGACATAAGTCTACACCCAGTGAGTGCCTGAAAGAGGCAAATCGCAGTCGCTCTTGGAGTCAAGCAGGACGACCAGAGCACACGGGCCGGGCAAAAGCCGGATGAGTGGATTCGCGCGGGTCCAACGCTTAGGATTGAGGCAACAAGCTCTCTCATGCCGACGTGGTAAACTGTAATTCCGCACGCCGGAGAGGTGGCCGAGAGGCTGAAGGCGGCGGTTTGCTAAACCGTTATACGGGCTAACACCTGTATCGAGGGTTCGAATCCCTCCCTCTCCGCCAGTATTTCAATCACTTACAGACCGCACCTGCCGTTGAGGGCTAACGCGGTAACTTTTCCACTTAGTTGCGGCCATTGCAGCCGTTGCCGGAGTTCCATAGACGGTTGCTCCACGCTTTCGACGGCTCCTTCTTAGGAGTAGCCATTGGGCTTGGCGTCTGGGGTGTGGGAGCCTTGGTGCTCATCGCGGGCTTATGGCTGGCTCCAACAGTCAGATCGACCCCCGGGCCAGCTGACGACCCGGGTCGATCCTCCACATTACTGCCAAGTCGGCATCGCAGAAGCGATCTAGGCTAAAGGAACTTGCGCATCGGGGCTGCAACCCAATTTCGGCGCCAGTCGACCGCCGCTTCACCACGCGCTGCACAGGCTATAATTACGCCCACGCAAGGCCCTCACCTTACCCTTACTGCAACTCATGTCACGACGAGCAGGAGAGTGTCACCGATGGTTGAAGCCTATCTGAACGAGATTGCTACGGCTGTGCCGGATTACGACGTGCACAGCAAGTTCGTTGATAGCGCTCCCTCCCTTCTGAGCGATGAGCGCAATCGCGCCTTGTTCAAACGCATGGCCCTCAAGGCGCAAATCGAGCACCGTTATTCGTTCCTGAATCCCGATCCGGATGCGACGGGGATTGATACCACCACCGATTTTTACCGTCGTGGCGCTTTTCCGGACACGGAAACGCGCATGCGTTTCTACAAACGTTATGCCTTCACCTTAGCCAAGCGGGCGCTGAATGATCTCAATTTCGCCGAGCACAAAGACAGCATCACCCATCTGATCCTTACCACGTGCACCGGTTTTTATGCTCCGGGCATCGATCTCCAGGTGGTCGAGCATTATGGCCTCAATCCTTCGGTGGAGAGGACGGTTGTCGGATTCATGGGCTGCTACGCCGGAATCAACGCCCTGAAACTGGCCCGTCACATCGTGCGTTCGGAACCTACCTCCAAAGTGGCCATTTTGAATCTGGAACTGTGCACCATTCATTTGCAGGAAACGGACGATCTGGAGCAGGTGCTTTCTTTCCTGATTTTCGCCGACGGTTGCTCAGCCAGTCTGGTGTCGAAAAAACCGGTCGGCATTGAATTGCAGAGCTTCACGTCAACCATTCTGCCGAATAGCGCCGATCAAATTACCTGGCATATTGGCGGGCGCGGTTTCGATATGGTGCTCGCGGGGCGGGTGCCGTCGACAATTTGCCAGGGGCTCCCCTCCTTGCTGCCTCGTATTCTGGGTGGGCAGAAACCCGAGGATATTGGGCATTGGGCAATCCATCCCGGTGGCCGTACGATCCTTGATGCTGTGCAAAGAGGCGTTCGCCTTCCGGAGGATACGCTACGCCCGTCTCGCGATGTGTTGCGCCGGTTCGGCAATATGTCGTCGGCAACCGTTATGTTTGTTTTGAAAGAGATGTTAGAGCCCGGTACGGTTGCAGGGCGGGGATGCGCTATGGCTTTTGGCCCCGGCCTCACCACCGAAAGCATGTTGTTTCAGATCGCAGGGAACTGATGGATGATCTCAGTCAACGCAGCACCCGTCCTGAGTTGATGGATACCGAATCGGTTAGCTTCGCGGAGTTCCACGATTGTCTACGTACTCTGAGTATCATCAATACCTTTACATTGGCCTACCGTCCAACGCTGTGCTGGCTTAAGCGCATGATGGCTGATGTCGGGTCCGGACAATCGCTATCGCTTCTTGATATTGGCTGCGGCGGCGGCGATATGCTGCGACGAATCTGGACGCGGGCGGGGGAGCGGCACTTGGACATTGAGCTGATTGGCGTTGACCTTCACCCGTGGTCTAAACAATCGGCGGAGCAGGTCACGCCAAGAGACTCCCTGATCCGCTTTGAAACGGCAAACCTTTTCGCGCTCGATTCGTCCCGACGCGCCGATTTTATCGTTAGCTCTCTTTTTGCCCACCACCTTACGGACGGTGAAGTAGTCCGCTTTATCCAGTGGATGGATCGTCATGCCACACGTGGCTGGTTCATCAACGATCTGCACCGCCATCCTCTGCCGTGTTTGTTTATTAAGTATGCGGTGCGATTGCTGTTTTCCAACCGACTCATTCTGCATGACGCGCCACTATCGGTTGCTCGGGCGTTCACGGCGTCCGAATGGCGCTATTTTCTGGAGCAGGCAGGTATTCCCGCGGAGAGAACCTGCATCGAGTGGTTCTTTCCCTTCCGCTACGGTGTGTCATGCCGGAAAGTATGAAACCGTGGCAGGCTGTTGTCATCGGGGGTGGCCTCGCGGGCAGCGCCGCAGCCATCCGATTGACACAGAAAGGACAAAACGTCCTGCTGCTGGAAAAAGAGTCAGCCGCACATGACAAGGTCTGTGGCGAGTTTATCGGCGCCGATGCACAGCACTATCTGCGTGAACTCGGCCTCGATCTGGCAGCCTTGCATGCGGAGCGCATTGCCGGCATACGGCTCATCCGAGGTCAGAGGATTGCCTCCGCAAGATTGCCATATCCCGCCGTCAGTCTCTCGCGCCGCGTGCTCGATGAAGCCCTGTTGGTGCGGGCTCAAGGCCAGGGAGCGCAGGTATGGCGCGGTGCCGCCGTCAGCGCGCTGTTCAAGGAACCGGACTGCTGGCGGATTGAAGTCGCCGGCCATGGCGTCATTCAGGCCGAGACGATATTTCTGGCAACGGGCAAACATGACCTGCGCGGATGGCGGCGCTCCGGCGGAACGCAAAACGACTTCCTCGGCTTCAAGTGTCATTTCCTGCTGACGCCGGCTCAGAGAGTGGCGTTGGCTGAACACGTCGAGATGACCCTATTCGACGGCGGTTACGCCGGGCTGGAACCGGTTGAAGATGGAAAGGCAAACTTGTGCTTGGTAGTGACCAAGCGCAATTTTGCCAAGTACGATAAAAAATGGGATAGGTTGTTGAGCGCCATCCTCCACGCGGCGCCGCCACTTGCCGAGCGACTGGCCGGAGCCCAGCCCTGCTGGCCACGGCCTTTATCCATCTTCGGAATTCCTTACGGCTTCGTATATCGCGTTCCGTCCATGGCATCGCGCGGGTTGTATCGGTTGGGCGATCAGATGGCGGTCATTCCTTCCTTCTCCGGCTATGGCATGTCCATTGCGCTCCATACAGCTTTTCTGGCAGCTGAATGCCATCTGCGTGGCGACGCCAACCTGTACCATCGCCAGGCACGCAGCGACCTTCTGCCTTTGATCCGGAGTGCGTCTTTGCTGGCGAAGATGGGCGAATGGCCTTTGGCCCAACGCGGAATGTTGTTTGCCTGTCGCATCCTGCCCGCGCTGATCACAGTCATCGCTGGACATAGCAAGATTTCCACGCTTTAAGTTGCGATCGGACTGCTCTCTCCGAACCTGCGCACATTCACCTATAACGCAGCCTCAATATGATTCTCGATTACGACTCGGCCTCTTTTCATCTGTCTTCATCTGTCATTAACGTGGGCTGCGGCACCCATTCCGCTCCTGATCGCACATCCACGCGAAGAGTGCCCTAAACTAGATTAGAATTACTTCCCTCAAGAGGTTGGGCCCATGGTCGGCAAGACGCTTCGCTCCTATCGCATCGAGTCCAAGCTCGGCTCCGGTGGAATGGGCGTCGTCTACAAAGCTGTGGATTCGCGTCTCGACCGGACGGTTGCGATCAAGGTTCTCGTTGCCTCCGCCGTCAGTGCCGACCGCGAAAAGCGGTTCATTCAAGAGGCCAAGACCGCTTCGTCGCTGAATCACGCAAACATCGTCACCATCTATGACATCGACTCCCAGGAGATCGACAATGAACCGGTCCGTTACATCGCCATGGAATACGTGGCCGGCGAAACGCTCGATCACATGATCGGGCGCAAAGGCCTCCAAGTTCGTATCGCGCTGAAATATGCCGCGCAGATCGCCGACGCGCTCGCCGCTGCTCATGCGGCCGGAATCGTCCATCGCGACCTGAAGCCCTCAAACGTGATGGTCACGCCGCAAGGGGTGGTCAAGGTCCTTGATTTCGGACTTGCCAAGCTGACCGAAGAGACCGAGACCGATGCCTTCGCGGAAACTATCCACGGCGACGCTGCACCGCTTACCGAAGAGGGGACTATCCTCGGCACCGTCGCGTATATGTCGCCAGAACAGGCGGAAGGCAAGAAAGTCGATGCCCGTTCCGACATTTTTTCGTTCGGCTCCGTGCTTTACGAAATGGTCACCGGACAGCGCGCCTTCACCGGCGGATCCAAGTTGTCACGCCTATCGGCCGTCCTGCAAAAAGAGCCGGCGCCTCCCTCGCAATCTGTCCCCGACCTTCCGTCGGAACTGGACCGGATCATTGCCCGGTGCATGAAAAAGGATCCGGTGCGTCGCTGGCAGAGTATGGCCGATGTGAAGGTCGCTTTGGATGAGTTGCGGGAGGAGATGGAATCCAGCAGCGTCGATCCCAAACGGACAACGATTGCGGGTAGACGCGCGGCCCTCCCCGCCAAACGTTTGCTCGTCTTGGGAGCTTTGAGCCTGCTGCTGATTGGACTTGCTGTAGGAACTTATTCGGGGCGGGGGTTCTTACCCTCAGCACCTCTCACCTTCCAACGGCTCACGTTCCGACGGGGCGACATTACCGCAGCTAAATTTGGCCCCGGCGACGCGGTCGTTTACAGCGCCGAGTGGGATGGCGCTCCGCCCACGCTGTTTTCCACCCAGCCAGGAAATCGTGAAGCCCGGCACTTGGGTCTTCCAACAAGCAGACTCCTGGCCATCTCGCATACCGGAGAAATGGCGATTCTGCTGGGCGAAGATGAAGTTGGTACGCTGGCGCGCGTGCCCTTCGGCGGAGGCGCTCCGCGCGAAATGCTGGAAAATGTCAGCGGCGCCGACTGGAGCCCGAGTGGCGATACTCTGGCCGTGGTCCGAACCGTTGGTGGCAAACATCGCCTCGAATATCCCGTCGGAAATGTCCTTTACGAATCCGAAGTGCGTCCTCCGCTTGCGCCCAGAGTGTCCGGAGACGGTAAACTCGTGGCCTTTTTCGATTACGATTCCGAGGTCGGAGATTACTCCTTATGTGTGGTCGGTCCGAACCAGCCAAAGAAAGTACTCTCCCCGGGATGGCGCGCGGTCGGTTTGCTGAACTGGTCTCCAAATGGAGACGAAATCTGGTTCTCGGCTGGCCAGCCAGGCAGCGATCCCGTGCTCTACGCGGTCGATCTTTCGGGTAAGCGGCGTTTTCTCGCACAGGCTCCCGGTTGGATCGTAATGCAGGATGTCGCCGCCGACGGCCGCGTTCTGCTCAGCACCGTCAACTCGCGGCTCGGCATTCGCTATGTCGACTTCGAACATTCCACCGAACGCGATCTCGCCTGGCTAGACGCCTCCATGCTCGCGGAGATCTCCAATGACGCGAAGAGCTTGCTCTTTGCGGAGCTCTCCTATGGCGAGGGCCGCAACGCAGCGATCTATCTGCGCAAGACCGATGGCTCCGCCGCCGTGCGGCTGGGCTACGGCAATCGGCCCTCGCTCTCACCCGATGGAAAATGGGTGGTGTGCATCCATCGCGAAACTGGACGCTCCCGCTTAATGATGCTCCCGACCGGCCCTGGAGAATCGCGTTTGCTGAGTGTGGATGGGGTGTACTTCGAATCGCTCGGATGGTTTCCCGACAGCAAGCGGGTGCTCTTCACCGGAAATGAGCCGGGGCGTCCGGTTCGGACCTGGATGTACGATCTGGATTCTGATAAAGCCACGCCGTTAACCGCCGAGGGCACCAGAGGTGGCCCCGTCTCACCCGACGGCCGCTGGTTAGTAACGACTGGTGCGCATCAATTGTCCCTTGCGCCGATTGCCGGCGGAGCGCCGCGCAGCCTTATGCCACTGCAGAATGGCGAGGCTGTGGTGCGCTGGAACGCCGATGGACGTTATCTTTTCCTGCGACAGCCGGATGGCGATACCACCAAAATCAGCCGGATCGAGGTCGCCACCGGAAAAGAAGAACCTTGGCGCATTCTGAAACTTCCCGAACCCGGGGCCGTGTTTGTCGGTGCCCTGGCCTTGTCGGCGGATGGAAAAACCTGCGCGTTCTCTTTTCAGCACGATCTCGCCAACCTTTATTTAGTAAAAGGCCTGAAGTAAGGACTCCTCCCGAATCCAGCCGGGGAGAGGCGAACGATCTTAGCCCAGACCTTCAGCGCTGGGAAGCGTAAGAAGAAGTGACTAAGTCCCGGAGGGACGCGCAATTTTGACCCACACTAATGGTCTATGCCCGCCGTTGGCGCTTCGGAGTAAGATTCAAAGTCCGGATGAGACGAAACAAATGGTTGGGATGCACACCTAGTATCCCGGCAGCCTCGGTGTAGTTCCCGTCGGCCTGCTCAATCGCCTGCTCAATGAGTTTCTTCTTCGCCTCGCGGATTCCATCGTGCAGCGCCGTAACCGGCTCCCCCGACGACGATGCTGTTTCCTCCAAAATCGAATCGGGTAAATCCTCGGGCAAAATCAATTCCGTTGAACCCAGCACCACCGCCCGCTCAATAGCGTTTTCGAGTTCACGCACGTTCCCCGGCCACGGATAGCGCAGCAGGCAGGCTCGCGCCTTCGGCGATATGCCGGCCACGCGCCGCTTGACTCTCTCGCTGTAGCGCGCCGTGAAGTAGGCCGCCAGCAACGGAATATCTTCCGCCCGTTCCCGCAACGGAGGAATCACAATGGAGACGACGTTGAGCCGATAGTAAAGGTCTTGCCGGAACTTCCCGTTGCGCGAAGCCTCGTTCAGATCGACGTTGGTCGCCGTAATCAGCCGGATGTCGAGTTTAATGGGCCGCGTGCTGCCCACCCGTTCGAATTCGCGCTCCTGCAGAACCCGCAGTAACTTCGCCTGAAGCGGCGCGGCCAGTTCGCCGACTTCATCGAGAAACACGGTCCCGCCCTCGGCCATTTCCAGTTTCCCTTTTTTCTGCGCGACGGCGCCGGTGAAGGCGCCTTTTTCATGGCCAAAGAGTTCACTCTCCAGCAAAGTGTCCACGATCGCGGCACAGTTAATGGCCACAAACGGCCGGTCGGCACGGAGGCTATTGCTATGGATGGCGCGGGCAACTAGTTCCTTTCCGGTGCCGCTCTCGCCTTGGATCAGAACCGTGGATTCACGCGACGCCACGCGCGAAACAAACTGATAAACCTCGCGCATGCGGGCGCTTTCCCCGACCATGCTGTGTTGAACGTTGAGTTCCTGCTGCAACCGCCGATTCTCATCCCCGAGCCGCTCCAGGTGGCTGGCGTTTTCAATCGCCAGCGCGGCCACATTCCCCAGCGCCGTTACCAGTTGCAACAACTCTGCATCGAAACGGCCGCCTTGCGAACTCGTATCCAGGTAGAGTGCGCCCAGCAGTTTGTCCTGAACCTCGAGGGGAACGGCGAGCACCGCGCGCACCCGTGGCTCCACCAGGCTTTCCGCCTCCCGAAATGTCTCGTCGCTCGAAATGTCATTGCACAGCACCGCCAGATTCTCTTCGAGGACTTGGTTGAGAATCGTCTGGCTGACATGAATCGGCTGATTCGGGCCCAGCCGCCGATCCCACCCCATCACGGAAGTGAATCCCTCGGTCCCCTCTTCCTTCAACAGAATCGCGGCGCGGTCGGCGGGCGAGATTTCGAGAACCGCTTCCAGCGCCTTCCGCTGCAATGCGGCCAGACCGTGCACCGAATTCAGGCTCGTGCTGAAGTTAAGCAGCACGTTCAAATCGCGAACCGTGCGTTCCGTAGCGCCCACCTTGTTTAGGCGCCCAGGCTGCAGGTAAATCGCATCCTGCTTTCGCAATATCACCGTGGCTCCGCCGGGAGTGGGCGAGGAATCAAGTTCCACCGATCCATCGTCCCCGGTACGCTCGTGGGCCAGACCTTGAAACACCAGAATTGATTTGCCGATCCGGATCTGGTCGCCGTCCGCGAGCAATCGCTCTTTGACCGGCACATTGTTCACAAACGTATTATTCCGGCTGTCGAGATCTTGGATCAGGAAACCCGCGCCATCTCGTCGAATCACGCAATGCCGGCGCGAGACCAGAGAATCCAGCAGCGATATCTGGTTGGAAGGTTCCCGACCAATCGACAACTCATCATCCACCAGCGGGAAAGTACTGCCTTCGAGAGGGCCAGCCACGGCTTCCAGCCGGGCTGGGCTGGAGAAAACACCCGGCTGACTGGGATCGTGCGTCATTCGACGAGTATACCAACCGCCAGTTTTGGGCGCGCTCCCTAACATAAATGTGAGGTCGCCAAACCGAATGGTTAGATCGCGGTTGGATAAATCCTGGCTGCCGCACCCGCCGCCCACAGCAGAATTCCTCTATCCCCTTTATTATCAATGCAAATGCCCATCGGACGCCAACCGAAGCCGCCTGGTTACCTTTGGCACACCGCTTGCATTACTTAAGTGCGTAACAGGTTGAACCAAAGAACCCTAAAGGAAGAAGGTAAAAACAAATGAAGCGTTCTCTCAGAGCATTACTCCTGTTGGTAGGTCTGGTTGGCACATTCGCATACGCTGCCGTTCCGAAGGCTCCGACGCCCGGCGGACCGATGCCGCTTTGCCCCCCCAGCAGACCGAACTGCGACGCGGTAGTTGTGCGTGGATAACCAACCCTGGTTCGGCCTGACAATGCAGAAGGGGCGTTCTCCCTTGGTTTAGTGAGGTTCCGCCCCTTCGAGACTAAGCGAGGATTGCTCTTTCGCCCGCAGGCCGCACTTGGATTCCCTGATTTTTCGATGGTCTCAGCGCTGAGGTTGAACACTGGAGAGCAAATGCCCAGTCCAGTTGCAACCATCCCAGAGAGAGGCCATCTCTTGGTCTGAACCTCAAGTTCGGAATCTCAAGGTCAGCCCGGATCCCCCGTAGGCGCTTCTCCCCTTTAAGTCCGCGAATTGCGCACTGTCCCCCATCAAATGCGCGGCCCAGCCCACATCGGCGATGACTTCGGTTGCCCCCGTGCTGTCATTCCGATAAATCCAGAAAAATTCATCTTCAACCGCAACCGCAGATGTCAGAGACCGGAACCAGTGAATCAGCGCTTCCACGCCCGAGGCATCACGCCACCGTGTGATCTCGATCACAAATCATAGAGTTCAGAGCACTTAGTGGTTACCTACTATTGTTTGCCCTTCTCACACTTCGTAAAATCACCAGTCGTAAATTATGAACCCTAAGTGGAACGGCCAGTTCTCGCGTTTCGACCTCGTCGCCAAGACCGGCGATTGCGCCAGCAGTGTCGTTCGCGTCGGCGACGTGGAAATTGGGTCCGACGACTTCGTCGTTATGGCAGGACCATGCGCGGTTGAGTCAGAGCGCCAGTTGCTGCAGACCGCGGAATTCGTGGCGGCGGCCGGAGCGCGTATTCTGCGCGGAGGGGCCTACAAACCCCGTTCTTCTCCGTATGCGTTTCAAGGCTTGGGCCTGGAAGGTCTGAAGATTCTGCGCAAAGCGCGAGAAGAAACCGGACTCGCGATCGTCACCGAAGTGATGAGCGAGGAAGACGTCGACCTGATCGCGGAGTATGCCGACCTCATGCAAGTCGGCACACGCAGCATGGAGAACTATGCTTTGCTGGAGCGACTCGGCGGATGCGGCCGACCGGTCTTGCTGAAGCGGGGTATGACCGCAACGCTGGAGGAGCTGTTGCAGTCAGCGCAAGTGATCGCGGCCAGCGGCAATCCGCAGATCGTGCTCTGCGAGCGTGGCATCCGCACCTTTGAGACCGCGACCCGCAACACGCTGGACATCGCCGCCGTGCCGGTGCTGAAAACGGTTTCCCGTCTGCCCGTCATTGTCGATCCCAGTCACGCGGCTGGAGTCCGTTCCCTGGTGCCGGTCCTGGCAAGGGTCGCTGCGGTCGCCGGCGCCGATGGTTTGCTCGTCGAAGTGCATCCATCGCCCGATCAGGCTCTGAGCGACGGCGCACAGTCGCTCCACTTCCCTGCTTTCCGCGACATGATGGACGACCTGCAGCCTTATCTGGCAATCCGGGAAACTGCCCGTCGCCCTCGCCCGCTACTGGTCGCCGTCGGGAGGAACTGATCAGTGCCGGCACGCCTCATTTCGACAGGGCTGCTCTCGCTGATCATCATTCTTGTCCCCATCCTTATCCTCGGATTCTTGCCCGCGTTCCCTGTGTTTTCCTCGGGACCGGATTCTCTCCCTCTCCTTTTCACCATTGCAAAACGGTATGAGCCGCTCGCCTGGATCCACGGCGCTGACCGCTTCAGCCCGGATGCAACCATCTTTCTTCAGAACGCTGCCGGACGCCATCCTCTGATGCCGGCTTTTGCCGCTTCTGCCGATCCCACCGTTTCGTTCGACGGCAAAACTGTGTTGTTCGCCGGCAAGCAACAGACTCAAGACCACTGGCAAATCTGGGAAGTGGCCTGGGACGGAGGGGTGACGGGCGAGGCGAAGCGCATCAGTTCATGTGCCGACGATTGCGTTCGTCCCTTTTATCTGCCAGATGACCGCGCCGTTTACGCGAAGAAAATTGACGGCCGGTTTGTGATTGAGGCCGCCGACCTGGAGATGGGCAAGCTTGTTCAATTAACCTACGGCCCAGGAAACTCCCTGCCGACCGATGTTCTGCGCGACGGTCGCATCCTGTTTGAAACGACCTTCCCGATCGGGAGCAATGGCAAGCCGGAACTTTACACCGTCTATTCCGACGGTAGCGGAGTAGAGTCCTATCGCTGCGATCATGGCAAGGCGCGTTACTCCGGAAAACAAGTCGCCCCGGGCGACATTGTCTTCACTTCGGGCTCGGGTCTAGCCAGGTTTACTTCCGCGCGCGCGCAGGAAATCCTCATTCCCGCGCCCACCGGGGAGTACGCAGGCGAAGCCGCGGAAACTTCTTCGGGCGATTGGCTGCTCTCATGGCGACCCAACGCCAAAAGCTACTACCAGGTGAAGCGCTGGAAACCGGGCGAAGCCAGTTTGGCGACCATTGCGGAAGAACAAAACGCCGACGTAATCCAGCCAACGCTGATTCTCGAGCGCATCGCCCCGAAGCGGCATCCCTCGGGCCTGCATGACTGGCCGAATGCAAATCTGCTTTGCCTGAATGCTTACACTTCGAAATACAAATTTGCCGCCCGATCAATCCACGCGGTTCGTCTCTACACACAAGATAGAGCCGGAACCGCGAAGTTGTTGGGAACGGCGCCGGTCGAACCTGACGGATCGTTCTTTGTTCAAATCCCAACCGAGCGACCGTTGCAAATCGAACTGCTTGACGGGTCCGGCAAGACGCTAAAGCGGCAGGCTGGCTGGTTCTGGATGCGCCGCGGCGAACAACGAGCTTGTGTCGGATGCCACGCCGGTCCGGAAACTGCGCCAGAGAACGCAGTGCCCATGGTTCTGCTGAAGTCCACGACTCCGTCCGACCTGACGAGCCCAAGCGCGCAAGCCAGCTCAGGAGGGCATTAAGTTGATCAGACGAATCTTCGAACTCCTCCTATTATCGTCCGCGCTGTTGGCGCAATCCCCACCTGCGAGCACGCCAAGTCCGATCCGCTTTGAAGACGCGACCGCAAAATCGGGCATTCAATTCACCCACAGCTTCGGAGCGCAACAGCTTGGCTCGCTGCTCGAAAGCACCGGTGCGGGCTGCGTCTGGTTCGACTACAACAACGACGGACTGCCCGATCTTTACGTGGTCAGCGGAAAGCCGCTCGAAGAGGGAATGCATCCCTACCCGCTAAAGCAGCCTCCGGCCGTCGCCCCGCACAATCATCTCTACAGAAATAACGGTGATGGCACCTTCACAGATGTCACCGATCAAGCCGGCGTCGCCGCCAACATCTACGGAATGGCCGCAATCGCCGCCGACTTCGATAACGACGGCTTTGTCGATCTGTTCGTCACCGGCTATGGCCGCGCAATTCTCTACCGCAACAAAGGCGATGGCACGTTCGAAGACGTCACCGCAAAAGCCGGCATCAAGGTGGACGGCTGGTCGATCAGCTCCGCGTGGCTTGACTACGATCGTGACGGCTGCGTCGACCTCTTCGTCGGCCGCTATGTGAAGTTCGATCCCAAGTATCGCAACTACTACGCAGCCGATAACTATCCCGGCCCACTCGACTACGCGGCGGATACAAACCGTCTCTACCACAACAACTGCAATGGCACATTCACCGACGTAACCGATAAGTCGGGAATCGGCGCCTACAAAGGCCGCACCATGGGCGTGACGGCCGCGGATTTTGACGGCGACGGTTATCCCGACATTTACGTAGCCAACGATAAGACAGAGAATTTTCTGTTCCACAACAAGCGTGACGGCACGTTCGAAGAAGTTGCGGGGGATCTAGGAGTCGCCTACGGCCAAAACGGTGAGAACACTTCCGCGATGGGCCCGGTATTCGCCGACATCGACGGCGATGGGCTCGTAGATCTTTGGGTGACCGACTCGAAATACAACCGCCTGATGCGCAATACCGGCCCAAAAGGATTCGAGGATATTGGCCCGAGTTCGGGAATCTCGCAGGCTACGGCGCAATACACCAGCTGGGGCACGGGCGTCTACGACTTCGACAACGACGGCTGGCTGGACATCATGATCTTCCACGGCGGCTTGATCCACATGGTTCCGCAGGAGCAGTCGCTGTTTCGCAACCTCGGCAACGGCAAGTTTGCCGATGTCTCGCGCGAAGCGGGTCCGGCGCTCGACGTAAAGACAGTGTCACGTGGCGCCTGCTTCGCAGATTACGACAATGACGGAAAGATCGACGCGTTCGTAGTGAATCTGGGCGCGCCTGGCGCACTGCTGCACAACGTTACCCAGAACAGCAATCACTGGCTAACCGTAAAGCTGAAAGGGAAGAAGAGCAATCGCGACGGAATCGGTGCACACCTGGAGTTACGCTCCGGTAGAAGAAAGCAGATTGCTGAGCGCATCGCAGGATCGGGCTATCTTTCGCAGGACGACGGCCGCGTTCATTTTGGCCTGGGAACGGCTACGAAGGCCGACATGCTCACCATCCACTGGCCCAGCGGACAGGACCAGGTTCTGGAGAATCTCGCGGTCGATCGCGTGCTCACGGTGGAGGAGCCCTAATACAAGTGGCGAACACATTGCGCGGCAAAGCCCGGCTCATCGCCAGCATCGCCACAGGGTTGGCGTTGGCGTTCTCCCTGATGTTGTTACCGGCCGACAAACCCGAAGCGGCGCAGTCCAGCAGTGAAGTCAATCCACGCTATCTGTCGCCCATCGAGATGGCGCTCTCGCCCGATGGACGCAGCCTCTACGTGGTATGCGAGGCCAGCGACGAACTGCGTGTCGTGGACATCGCGTCCGGCAGAGTCGTGGGTACTGTTCCCGTGGGCCGCGTGCCACGCGGACTCGTACTGTCCAGTGATGGCCGCCAGATTTACGTTACCAATGCGTGGTCAGACACCGTATCGGTAATCGATGTTGCGACCCTGAAAGTCGTAAGCACGATGCCCACCGGATTCGAGCCGACCGGCCTCGTCCGTGACCGCAGTGGCGGCACTTTATACGTGGCGAACCGACTCAGCAACGACATTTCCGTGATCGACATAAACAGCGGCCACGAGCTCAAGCGGTTGCTGGCCGGGCGCGGAGCAAGTTATCTCGCGCTGTCTCCCGACGGCAAGAGTGTGTATGCCACGCACATCTATCCCAACCCTGGAGCCTTTCGGACGCCGCCGAATTCTGAAATCACCGTCATCGACACTGCTCGTCAGACGGTAGTCGAGCGCAAGCAACTGCACAATGTCGCCGGCGTATTTCATGTAGCGCTTTCCGCCGACGGCAAACTCGGCGTGGCGGCCCAGCTTCGTCCCAAGAATCTCGTACCGTTGGCGCACGTTGAGCACGGCTGGGTTTTCGGCGATTCGCTGACCCTGTTCGGCAACGATGTCGGCGGAACGGTTCAGATCCCGATTGACGAACTGGACCGCTATTACGCTCTGCCGTGGGGCGTGGCCATTACTCCCGATAAGTCTAAGGTTTTCGTAACTACCGCCGGGTCCGAGAACGTAACCGTCATCGACGTGCCTAAGTTACTGAACTTTACACGGGGCTCTACAAGTAACTCTGCGCACGCGCACCCACAGCCCTTCGTCAATGATCTCTCCGCGGCGGCGAATTATGTAACCGCGAGGATTCCAGTTGGCCACAATCCACGCGGCGCCTTGCTGTCGCCAGACGGCAAAAGGCTGTACGTGGCGAACCGACTCGATGACAACATCTCCGTCATCGATACGACGACCGAAAAAGTGATTTCGACAATCGATCTTGGCGGGCCGAAGATCGTCAACGCACTTCGCCGGGGAGAACAGATCTTCTTCACCGCCGATTATGCATTTCAAGGCCAGTTCGGCTGCGCCAACTGCCATCTCGACGCGACCATCGACGGGCTGCAATGGGATCTGGAGCCCGACGGCTTCGGCAAAGACATCGTCGACAATCGTTCCTTGGAGAACCTCGCCGGCACAGAGCCCTTCAAATGGAACGGTGGCAATCCCGACATGCCAACCGAATGCGGTCCCCGCACAGAGAAGTTTTTCTACCGCTCCCAGAGTTACAACTCACAGGAACTCACCGACGTGGTGGCGTATGTTTATTCGCTTCCCTATCGTCCGAATCGTTATCGTCTGCCGAATGGAGAACTGACTCCGGCGCAGGAGCGCGGTAAAGCAATCTTTGAGCGGACGAAAGACAAGAATGGCAAGCCGATCCCCGAGACGAACCAGTGTGCGTATTGCCACAGTGGCCCCAAATACACAAACCAGCAGCAGGTCGACGTCGGCACCGGCAAGTCCACCGATCGTTCGCCCGTAATCGATGTGCCGCAACTTCCCAACGTAGTCTACTCTGCGCCGTATCTGCACGATGGCTCGGCGCGTTCGCTGGAAGAAATCTGGACTGTCTTCAACCCTAAAGACACGCATGGGGTAAGCAACGATCTCAGGAAAGAAGAACTGAACGATCTCGTGGAGTATCTGAAAACGTTATGAAGATAAATCCGAGAATCTTGTTCACGACGTTGATTGTGTTTGTTGCTGTGGTCGGAGTTTCACCCGCGGTTCCCCTCGCGACTGCGCAAGCTGTTGATATGCCCCGCTTTCGCTGGGAGAATTTCACCACCGCCAACGGCCTGCCCGACAATCACGTCTTCTGTGTTCTCGTGGACGGGAACCGCATCTGGGCGGGCACCGAGAACGGGCTTGGCCTGTTCGAAAACGGCGCATGGAAGATCTACCGTCCCGCCGACGGTCTGGCGCACCAGGCTGTGCTTTCGCTCGCGCTCGACAAACGCACCGGCGATCTGTGGGTGGGCACGATGGGAGGGTTGAGTCGCGTCTCCGCCGGACGCATTGATAACTTCACCCAGCTCAACTCCGGTTTGAGCAACGACATCGTCTACGGCGTTGGCGTGCAGGGAGACTCCCTCTGGGTCGCAACCGCCGCCGGGGCCAGCCGTCTCAATACGCGCAGCGGCCAGTGGGCTCTATTCAACGAGCGCAACACCCCGATGTACGAGATTTGGACCTATGCCGTCAGTCCAGCGCCAGACAAGGTCTACTACGCAGTGTGGGGCGGTGGCGTGCTCGAATATGACGTCAAAAGCGAGCATTGGAAAGAATATGACGATCCCGACGGTGAAACTCAAATGGTGTTGATGAAAGACCAGGGATTAATTCACGAAATCACGACATCCGTAAGTTATGTAGACAAGATTCTCTGGGTTGCGACTTACTTTGGCGCCAGCCGTTACGACGGCCGCTACTGGCATAACTTTCTGCAAAAAGACAGCGGCCTGCCCAGTAACTTTCTGAATCAGATCAAGGCCGTGGACGCGAATCGCGCGTGGTTCTCGACCGACAAAGGGCTTGCTTATTACGATGGCACAAATTGGGCCGTCTACCGGCCTGCGCTCGACACGCATAGGCCGGAGATGCTAGTTCGCGACGCGACTGGCACCGTCAAGAAAATAGCGGTGCAAACTGCGCCGGCGCACAACTACATCCTCGGCGTCGATTTTCAGAGAGACGACCTCTGGGTCGCGACAGCCAAGGGCCTGAGCCACGGTATTCGGGAGCGGGGCTCAAAAGAAACTGCACCAGTTGTGCGAATTAGAAAATCAGGCAAGAAGGATTAATCTCTCAAGGAGTCTTACTAATGAACATACAGGAATTGCTTGCGGAAGTTACTACGGCGCCGGTAGTCAAACGCGCCATTACCAACCACTCGGTGCTCAATGAGGCCTACGCTTACGGCAGCGCATTCTCGCGCGGCATGCGGATCGATTTGAACGGACTTACCATTCTGCTAATCTCGGGGACCGCGAGCATCGACGACGAAGGCAAGACAGTCCATGTAGGCGATTTGCGCGCGCAGACACGCCGCACGTTCGACAACATCACGGCGCTGCTTGCTTCCGAAGGTGCAACATGGCACGACATTGTGCGTACAACGTGCTATCTCCGCGATATCGAGCGCGATTATAAGGCCTTCAACGAAGAGCGGACTGCATTCTACGAGGAGCAGAAACTCAATCCTTTGCCGGCCTCGACCGGAATACAGGCGATTCTCTGCCGTCCCGACCTACTGATCGAGATTGAAGCGATTGCCATGTTCCGCCGCGAATCACCCACGGAGTAACGAGTGGAGTGACGAGCAAGGAGTGCTCCTATGCGCCGCGTGTTGATCTACGTTGCCGCTGCTATGCTATTGTCCACGGCGTGGGGCCAGGCCCCCGCACCGTGTTCGTGCGGGAGCAACCCCCCAGGTCGCCCTACGCCTCGTTCCCTGAAACCTTACACCGGCGCGCCTGAGGACTTGCAACCATTCTCCAAATTTACAATTCCTTACTTCGAGTACTATCAGGATCTCGTCGAATACAATGGGGCGGCTCGTGACATTCCCGACCCCAACCTCAAGGATCTGAACGAGATTCGCATTGGTTTTCTGGCGCCGCTCTACGACCACCCCGACCAAGTGCGCGGGAATCGCATGCTGAATGGCGCAACCATGGCGATCGACGAGGCCAATGCCGCCGGAGGTTACTGTGGCAAACCTTTCCGCCTCGTGCTCCACAACGACTATAACAATTGGCAGAACAGCAGCGCTGCCGCGGCCGGCGTTTCACGCGATTCCGCCATCTGGGGCGCTGCATCCAATGACGCTGTCAGGATGATCTATGACGACAAGGTCTGGGCGATGTTTGGCTCCACTAGCTCGGAATCCACGCACATCGCTCTTCGCCTGACGTTGAAAGCCGAAACTCCTCTGGTCATCAGTGCTGCTACCGATCCGACGATTCCAGAGACCATTATCCCGTGGTCTTTTATTGCGATTCAAGATGACCGCGAGCAGGGCTACACGCTGGCGCGCCACATTTACGATGAACTCGGCCTGAAGCGCGTCGCGATCCTGCGCGTGAACGATCGCTACGGCCGATTTGGAGTCCTCAAGTTTCGCGATGCTTCGCGGCGGCTGGGGCATCCGGTGGTGATCGAGCAGAAATTTCAGCCGGGGGACACTGACTTCCGGCGGCAGCTTCAGGTGATCGAAGATTCGCGCGTTGACGCCGTCGTGCTCTGGACCGACGTTGGTCCGGCGGCGATGATCCTGCAGCAGATGCAGGAACTCGGGATGAAGCAGCGCGTGTTCGGCAGTCACCGCACGATTAGCGGAACGATCAGCGACACGGGCAGCGACGAACTCGTGAAGCTGGCAGGTGCAGCCGCGGAAGGCTTCGAAGCTGTTTTTCCCTACGATCCTACCCGCACCGACGCGCGCTGGCTCGACTTCAAGGCGCGCTACGAGGCGCGCTTTCATGAAAAGCCTGACCACTTCGCCGCTCTGGCCTACGACGCGATGCAAATTCTGCTGAATACAATCTGCCGAGCCGGGTTGAACAAGGGCAGGATTCGCGACGCCCTGACCGGAATCGAGAAATACAGCGGAGTGACCGGCGACATGGTGTTCGACCCGAACTGCAAGAACATCGCTCCACTATTTCTCGCACACGTGCACAATGGAAAAATCGAGTACCGCCGCATCACCATGGAGAAGCCGTATGCTCGCGTGGGTGAGAACGGAGTGCACTACGAAGGACCGTTGCTGCCCGAGCAGACAACTGGCGACTTGCAAATCGGTGTATTCGGGCCGCGAGCCGATGAAATCGTCCACTCCGCTGAAGTAGTTCATTTGCTCGGAGCGATCAACGAGAACGGCAAAGGCCTATCAGGACGCCCCATATCTCTGATTGCGATTCCCTCCCAGCTCTCTTGGGGAAAAGCTTCTGACGAACTCGTGAAGGCCATCTATCAAGATCACGCCCTCGCATTGATTGCGCTCGATCGTCCCTCGGGTCATTTGGCCGAACAAATTGCGGTGAAGTCATTCCTCCCCGTCATGGCGATTTCTTCCGATCGCACGCTGACCACGGCCAACATTCCGTGGATCTTCCGCCTGCCCGAAGGCACGTCCATCGGGCAAGCACTGCGCAGCGTGGCGGAAGCTATTCACTGTGCCGGGCCTAACCGCGAGAAAATTCGCGACCTGCTGGCATCGGGAAAGCCCGTGGGCGGAGCAAGCTTTGAATCGACCGGGGAATTGCTTCAACTGGTTCCATGACCATCAATCAATTTACTCTTCAAGAACCCCAGTATTCATCTCAAGCATTCCGCTCGAAGCCAATGCTGCCATTGACGGCAACTCGAATCCGCTAAGTGCGGCGACCGTATTGTTCGGCAATGCAGCTTCGCGCCGGAGCCGGGCTTCGAACGTCGCCAGTTGGGCTTCAATATCCTGTTCAGCTTTGCGCTTGCGTATAACCTCTTCGCGATAGCGGCGGAGGAAATAATCGATCGTTTCGACTCGAATCTTGATCGACCCGGAAGGCTTATTCTCATCGAGATCCTTGAAGCAGAAGTAAGGCGTGCCCGATCGCTCGATGATGCCTTCAATCACGCCATAAATCGGAGCATCGTGTCCGCACTTGAAACTCGACATTTCGAGCGCCACCAGATTCGGATGCCGCGCGGTATACTTCGCGGCCCACACCTTATGGTTGGTGCTGCAGGAGTAGGAATTCTTCCAGGCATCGCTGATATCAAGCGGACTGCTGATCACGCCCGCCCGCACCTCCTCGCCAAAGAGCCTCTCTAACATGTCATCGTCGAGCGGAAGCGTGTTCTGCGAGAAGATGGGATAGCCCAGCTTCTGGAATTCATCGAGGATCTCGTGGTTCAAGCCGGGATCGTGATGATAAGGCCGGCCCAGCATGACTATTCCGATGCGATCTTCGCGCTCCAACTGATCAAGCGTCTGCCGCGCACGCCGTCGAATGCTGGCTTCGTATTCTTTCAGTGCAGCAAATCCGGATTCAACGGCTCGATCGTTCTCCTCTTGCGAGAGCCCGAGGATTGACTGCCACGCCTGCAGCATCTGGTACGCGAACAGTTTGCGGTCGGCGAAGTTGAGCACCGGGTCGAGATATTTCACGTTGTGCTCGGCGAAAACGTCGTTCTCCTTTGTAAACGCCGCTTTCACCGTCTCCGGCGTAGCGGTCACGGTGGGGCAGGCATTCGCGCCCTGCAACTTCAGCAGCGGACTCAGGAGAACGTCATACATCGGGAAAAATATGATGTTCAGTGCCTTCTTGCGGTGCTTCTCCTGAACCAGGTTGTAGACGTGCGAAATCCCGACCTTCGCAGGAAAGCAGGGATCGATCGCTCCTCGGCTCGACCCGGCGCGGTACAGCTCCGAACTCGTGTAGTCGGAGTAAACGATGTTTTCGGGCTGCACGCCGAGACTTTCAAAATAGGCGTTGAACAGAGGCGCGTACGAATAAATATTCAGCACGCGGGGAATACCGATGCGCAACTGGCCTCGCCTTCTCATCAAGGCGATGCGCTCTTTCGCCGCCTTGGTCCACGCGCGTGCCGGAATCGGATCGGCAACGCTCTTGGCATTCGTGGGACGGAATACCTCTTTCGACGCAATGTCGACGAAATTCGGATGCTGATCGCGGATATGGTCCAATCCTGCCTTGATGTCTTTCATATCGTCGAGGTCTTCCACCGTTCCCTTTTCGCAGG